>JANTFX010000029.1 GCA_024763215.1 Candidatus Krumholzibacteriia bacterium
ACCTTGTGGATCGCCCTCGCCCTGTGCCTGATCGTGGCCGCCCCCGCGGTGGCCGACCTGGCACCGATTCAGATGGATGGATTCTTTGATGATTGGACCGCGCTGAGCCCGGTTTTCACCGATGCGGGCGGTGATGACGGCTCCTCGGGCATCGACTATCAGAACGTCTGGGTGGCCAACGACCAGAACTACCTGTTCATCCGTTTCGAGACCACGGCCGATGTCCAGCCCGACGAGCAGCAGGACATGCGCCTGTATCTGGACACGGACATGGACGCCGGGACCGGACTGGCCTATGGCGGCATCGGCGCCGAGCTGGTGTGGGAGTTCGGCAACCGCCAGGGCACGTTCTACTACAAGGGCGGCAACGCGGTCATCGAGCACGCCGACGTGGGTCTGCTCATGGGTCCGACCGTCAGCAGCACCCAGTTCGAGGTCGCCCTGGCTCGCGACGCGGTGCCCGCGGGCGGCGCCAGCTTGTTCCTGGGTGACACGGTGCGCTTCATCCTGGCGGACAACGCCGGCGGCGGGGATGTTTGTCCCGACAGCGGGAGCATCACCTACGCTTTCGTCTCCGGCACCCTGCCCGTGCCGACCATCCCCCTGGAGCGCGACGACCCGTCCCACATCCGCCTGGCGACCTGGAACGTCCAGAGCGACGGTCTATTCGACGGCGGCGCGGCCGAGGCGGCCCAGGACCGCATGCTCAAGGCCATGGACCCCGACATGCTCATCGTGTGCGAAGTCTGGTATCACACTGCCGCCGAGGTGCGCGACATGATCGAGACGCACCTGCCCAGCGATACCGGCGAAACCTGGTACGCGGTGGGCATCGACGGCGGCAACGTGATCTGCAGCCGCTTCCCCATCCTGCAGACCTGGGAAATCAACCCCGGTTACAGGGATACCGGCGTGTTGCTGGATCTGCCGAACCAGGCCAAGGATCTGCTGCTGATCGCCTGCCACTGGCGCTGCTGCAGCGCCGACGACGACCGCCAGAACGAGGCCGATTCGATCATCGGCTTCCTGCGGGATGCCAAGACGCCCGGCGGCCTGCTGGATCTGCCCGAGGGCACGCCGTTCCTGATGGCCGGGGATCTGAACCTGGTGGGCTGGCAGCAGCAGCTGCAAACCGTCCTGACAGGGGACATCATCGACGAGGGGACCTACGGCTCGGACATGGCTCCTGATTGGGGCGGCGCTCCGTTCGTGCCGGTGCAATCGCGGCAGCCCGACGCGCGGGTAAGCTACACCTGGCGCAACGATTACAGCTCTTACTATCCGGGGATGCTGGACTGGATACTGTATACCGACAGCGCCCTGGACCTGCAGAACAACTACATCCTCGAGACCAGGACCATGACCGCCACCACCCTGGCGACCTACGGCCTGCAGCAGTACGACACCACCGACGCCAGCGACCACGCCCCGCGGGTGGCCGATTTCACGGTGTTCGATCCCATGTCCGGTGTGCCGGGGGTCAGGCCGGAGCTGGGTGACGCCAGGTTGTTGCCCAACGCGCCCAACCCCTTCAACCCGCGCACCGAGCTGCGGTTCGCCCTGGAGAAGGCGGGGACCGTGACCCTGGAGATCTTCGATGCGCGCGGACGCCGGGTCGCCGGGTTCAGCCCAACCTCTTATGAGGCCGGCGCCCACGCGGTGACCTGGAACGGCGCCGATGACGCGGGCCGTCCGGCCGCCTCGGGCGTCTACCGCGTGCGGATGACCGCGCAGGTGGCGGGACGCACCATCCACCAGGAGCAGGCCGTCACGCTGGTGAAGTAGGCGCGTATTCTCGCAAACAATCAGGGGGCGCCGGCAGGACCGGCGCCCCCTTGTCGTTGGGCCCGGGTGGTCAGCGGACAACCACCATCTTGGCGGTGGCGATGTTGCGCCCCACCTTCAGTCGGGCGATGTAGGTGCCTGCGGATACCGGATTTCCGCCGTCATCCATCCCGTGCCAGATCTCCTCGTGATAGCCCGCCGTCAGCCGTCCCTCGAACAGGGTGGCGATCCGGCGTCCCCTGATGTCATACACATCCAGAAGAGCGGGTCCGTCCACGGGAACACCGAAGCGGATCACCGTGGAGGGATTGAAGGGGTTGGGAGAGACGCTCGCCAACACGGGTTGCCGGGGAACATCCGAACCGTCCGGCGTGTCGGACAGGTCGGCCACCGAAGGTATGCCGAAGCAATCCAGGACCATGTCCAGGCCGTTCTGGGGCTGGATGATGGCCCGGACTTCCGGCCCCATGGGCAGGTTCATCTGCAGAACCTGTTCATACCGGCCCACGGTGGGAACGGGGATCAGGATCTGTTCGCCAGAATTCAGAATGGTCACGAGCAGATCACCGGGACTGGAGACCTCGGCGACATCCACCACCAGGGCCAGCTGCTCCCAGTAGGGGTTCCAGACCGGGACCATCTCGTAGAGTTCGAGTTGCTGGACTCCGGTGCCGGGAAGCGCGGAAAGCCGCCGGGGAATGTCTCCCAGGTTGCATCCGGCGCCCGCGTCGACCTGCACGAGGGGGGCGGTGATGTCTCCGAATTCACCGCCGCTTGTGTCGGAGAAGCCTACCGAGAACCCACCCCAGATCTCGGGGTTGAAGGGGGTGGTGTTCTTGTCCGGAGTCGTCGGCCCGATGCTCACCCCGACATCCCAATCGGAATACATAAAGGATGGAGCCCAATCGTCGTTGTGGATGGTCACGGTCATGGGCAGGGGGCCGGGGTTGGCGAGTTCCCTGACCTCGTTGTCGTTGTGGTTCCACTCGCCTGTTTTGAGCATATGCACCGGACGGTGTTCCCGGTCCCAGGTGTAGACGGTCATGTTCAGACAACGGGAATAGACGTCGGGAAAGTTGAGGAACAATGATTTCCCGGGCGGGATGACTCGTGTGAATTTCTGGCAATACCGGCTCATGTGTTCGATGGCCGGCGGCCCCGGAACACCCTCTTTCTTGGGGCTCTCGCTGACCACCCCGTCGACGACGGCATGATGCTGGTACTCGGGACCGGTGGTGCCGTGTTTCCACTTTCCCCCCTTGCCGATCAGGATCATGCCGCCGGAGGGGGTGACGTAAACGGGTATCTGCTCCTGGACGTTGCCGCCGGGGGTGGACTGGAAAGCGTCATGCTTGATATGGATTACCGGCTGGTCCAGGACGGTGCCGGTTCCGGACAGGGCCACGGCGTGGCCGCCATCGCGATGCCAGCTGCCGTCGGCCGCCTGGTACCAGTAGCCGAAGATGACCTCCACGTCCTCCTGGTCCCTGGCTTCGGAGAACAGCCAGTCCTTGGTGGGAAGCGTGTGGGCGGGACCGGCCAGTGAATCGCCGGCGGTGGAATAACCGGAGCTGCTCTTGATGTTTCCATCGTGGAAATAGTTCTGGAACTTGACCTGGATGGGCAGGTTGTGGGCCTCGATGAAATCCAGCTTGGCGCGGACCATGTTCGTGGTGCTCACCCCTTTCTTGTGCAGCCGGTTCATGAGATTGGATAGTTCGCTGAAGGTCTGGTTCTCGTCACCTGGGAAATCGACGTTGCTGTTCTGGTCCTTCAACCAGTGCAGGCTGTTGGTGCAGCTTGCGGGAACACAGCCGTTCCAGTCGTTGGAACGGGCCGTCGAATCCAGGGGCATGTTGTGCATCTGGCAGCCGATCATGGTTTCGTTCACGGTCTCACCCAGGTCCACGAACAGCTTGTACCATTCCTCCGGTTCGGTGGGTATGGAGTCCACAACCGTGGAGTCCATCAGGGTGACGCCGCGTGGCCGCTCCACGGCCACCTCCAGAGGCAAGGACAACTGGTCCAGGGGCGTGGCGAGAGCCCAGGCCGCTCCTTCCTCATCGCTGAAAGGGATGGGATTCAACGAGAAACCGTACTGGATCTCCGGGCAGGGAATGCCGGGTTCCACACCCAGTACCGACAGGGGAAAGTTGTAGACCACCTCTTCCTGGGGCGGACCTTGGGTCATGTCGGTCATGATGAAGTTGCGGACGATCCACTGCGGCTCGAGGGTCAAACCCGGAATGGCGGCGGTAATGTTCAGATATCCCGGTTCGGGATCCTTGTCGTAGAGGACCATGATCCTGCCCACATCCGACAGGTTCTGGACCGGGCGTTCAGGATCCACGGGAACGAAAGTCAGCTGCTGGAACTCCAGATAATTGATGATGGCGGCGGTGGCGAGTGCGGGAAAGATCAGCAAGGACGTGAGAATTACGGAAATAACCCGTATGCAGAAACGTGGGCGCGGTATCAGCATACTTCCCCCCTTTGTAGCCCCAACCATGCAGATGGCTGGGAATAATGATGAATCAACGCATTATTGGTACCATATTTTGGATATTGATTCAAGACAGTTGTTTTTCAAATTCAAAATACACCAAACAAATGGGGTTTTAGGGGGCGGTATGCGGTGAGGGGTGGTTATCAGCCCATACCTCTCATCACGCGTTTTTTCGTGATCCTGTCATGCGGGGTAACGGCGCCCTACTTCACCAACATGATCTTGGTCGTGGGGTTGGCCAGACGCCACGGCTTCCACACGGTGCGGGAAGACTCCACCGCGGGCACGGTCAGATCCTGCAGCTCGCCGGAAACGCACAGCAGGAACTGGCTGAGCCCACCGTCGAAGTTCAGGCCGGGAAACCACAGGCTGCCCGTTTCCAGATCCTGCAGGACGAAGATGTTCTGCCAGGTCCAGCCGCTGGCCGCGAAGGTCAACAGGCGCCCGCCGGGTGTGCCGTCATCCAATGTGCGACTGTACACGACAGTCGAATCGCAAAGCGGTCAGTAGGTGACGGCCAGGGCCTCCCCGCCGACGACATCGTCCACAACCTCCCGGTTGGGGATGTCGCCTATCCTGTAGGCGCGGATGTCGCCCTCCCTGCGCACGCCGATGACCGCGGCGGTGTTCTGGTCGTCCGGGTAGCCGGGGTCGCCCGGTTCCAGCATGCGGGGATCGATCACCGGCGGAATGGCGTTGCGGCCCAGGCCGAAATCCCAGTAAGGCACCCCGAGGCGGTGCTTGAGCACGGCGTTGGTGATGTCGAAATCCTCGCCGGTATTGTCGGTGATGATGATGGGCTCGGGCACCTGGGTGCTGACCTGGGGCTCGGCGGGCAGGACGGAGCGGTTGCCCACGGCGTCCACCCCCTCGGTGAAGAAATGGTACCGGCCTTGCCCGTCGGCCAGGAAGGTCATCTCGCCCGGCGCGTACGTGCCGTAGAACCGGGGCTCGCCGTTATCGACCGCGAACCACAGGTCGATCTCCCTGGTCCCGCTCCCCTGGTCGGTCCCCTCGAGGACCAGCTTGAAGCGCAGGCTGGTCTGGTCGTTGAAGGTGGAGGCCAGGCCTGTCACCGGCGGGGCCGCGTCCTGGGTCGAGGCGACGGGGGCGGACCATGCGCTCGGGTTGCCGTCGGCATCCCGAGCCCGCACGCGGTAGAAGTAAGTCCTGCCGTCTTCCAGGCCGGTGAACACGTAGGAGGTGGACGGAATCCAGTCCGAGTTGGAGACGTCCGCGGAAAACTCCTGGTCCGACGCTTTCTCGACCTGGTAATCCGGGGCGTCGGTGGCGTTCCATGCCACCTGGTTTTCCAGCCCGGCGGTGAATTCCGGTTCCGGCTGGAGGTCGGGGACCCTCACGGTGACCGGGGTGACCAGGCCGCCGCCGTCGGTGGCGCTGCCCCGGCAACCACCCGCGGTGAGCAGAAGGACCGCGAGGAATCCCGACAAGGCCGCCAGGCTCAGGCCCCGGGGCAAGGCAAAGGGAAGGTGTTTCATGGTTTTCCTCTCTGGAGGCCCCGCACGGGCACCCCTGGGAGCATAGGAAGACCGGGAGGGGCCCGCCACGGGTCCATCTGTCCCATCCTGTGTCAGGGCTGGATGGGGGTGGGACAGTTTTCCGGGACAGTCTGCCGCTTTCAGAAGGAAGCCAAACCGACCTCGATACGATTAATGCATTGTTGTGGAACAGGTTGCCTTGCGGGACATATTTCGGGCATCGCTTTTGCATCATCAGGAGCAGACACCTCCCAGATCCGGCCATTGAGCGAGGGGCCGGATTCCCCGGTGGCGGCACCGGCAGGGCGAACTCGGTACCGCCACCTCCCCCCGCCCGGACTGTTCTCTTGGGCGAGAGAACAGTCCGGGTTTCTTTTTGCTCCATGCGGCATCCTTGCGTTCCCGGGCCTGAATGACGAAGTTTTCACCACACAAAAGCCGCATAGAAGGCGGTTTTCCACCGATTTCAAGGGCTCCCGGCGCGGGCCCAGGAGGAGGACGGGATGAACATCACGATCACCAGGAATCCCAACCCCGCCACCCCGCCAACCGACAATTTCGGTTTCGGCACAACCTTCACGCCTCATATGTTCGTCATGGACTACAACGAGGGTCAGTGGCACGACCCGCGGATCGTGGCCTACGGGCCGATCTCCCTGGATCCGGCGGCCAAGGTGCTGCACTACGGCCAGGAGATCTTCGAGGGGATGAAGGCGTACAAGAGCGGCGCCGACGGTTCGGTGCACATGTTCCGCCCCGACCGGAACATCGCGCGCTTCAACCGCTCGTGCGAGCGCATGTGCATGCCCAAGATCGACCCCGACCTGTTCATGCAGGCGCTGAACCAGCTCATCGACCTGGACCGCGCATGGGTGCCCCAGAGCCCCAACGCCCTCTACATCCGGCCGACCATGATCTCCACCCAGGTGGGTCTGGGCGTCAAGGCCAGCACCGACTACATCTTCTTCATCATCATCGGGCCGGTGGGTTCGTACTTCAAGGGCGGCATCAACCCCCTGAAGCTGAAGGTGGAGGAGAAATACGTGCGCTCGGCGCCGGGCGGGACGGGCTCGGCCAAGACCGGCGGCAACTACGCGGCCTCGCTGCTGCCCATCCAGCTGGCCCAGGCCGAGGGCTACGACAACATCATCTGGCTGGACGCGGTCGAGAAGAAGTACGTCGAGGAAATGGGCGCCATGAACATCATGTTCGTGTACGAGGACAAGGTCGTCACCGCGCCGGCGGTCGACACGATCCTGCACGGGGTGACCCGGGCCTCGGTGGGCGCGTTGCTGGGGGACTTCGGCATCGAGTGGGTGGAGGAACACCCGGCCATCGCGCAGATCATCAAGGACGCGCACAGCGGCAAGCTCAAGGAAGTCTTCGCCTGCGGGACCGCCGCGGTGGTCACCCCGGTGGGCGTGATCCACTACCAGGGCGCCGACCACACCATCGCCGACGGCAAGGAAGGCCCGCTGACCTCGAAGCTGCGCAACGCCCTGACGGGCATCCACGCCGGCGGCAGCGACCTGCATCCGGAGTGGGTGTTCAAGGTTCCCGAGCAGGGTTGAATCCGGGCCGGGGTCAAGGGCGGCGGTAGCGGAAAATCCAACCGCTTCGGTTCCACGGCGGTGCTGTTGTCGGGTGCAGGCGTTTGTCAGCCTGACCGGCGAACAGCCCCCGTTCCATCGTGGCTATACCACACACGGCTACCGATAATACTCGCGATTTCATTGCCAAGACCAACGCCCGCACCGAGCAAAGCTCCGATGCGCGCGACCATTAAAACAAATTCAGGATTAGCCTGCGTCGATTGTGTTTTGATCAACACAAGCAGCAGGAATGCGCACGCATGCATGACAGCAAAAATAGCGGCCCAAAAGACGAACTTGCCGATGGGCAACGAGGGGAAGTACCTATCCCCCCAGACACCCAACCTCACCGCGGCAAAGATGGACAATACCCCAACGGCATCTCGAGTCAGCCTAATTGGCGTATTCGACCTGGTAACCAGGCAAAGACCAAGGAAAGTGATTACACCGACAAGAATTAACCACCGAGATTGTACCACGGCCGAAGCTGCAACAAAGACGCCCGCAATCAGCCCAAAGAATACGAACTGAAAGTAGGCCAATTCAGGATTGAAAACCTGGTGCCCGAAAAATGCGAAACCAAATACGATTGAGCCCACGGTACACAGCAAAACCTCAAGCACGGCGAACCCGACTTTGTCACCTGACATGATATCCCCCTCGCGGCCCAGTCAGAACGTTGCCGAGTCCCAATGGCACATTGCCTACACCGCGAGGCACCCTGGTATTCACTTCATTTACAGGCTAACGATTGTTTCGCCTGCAGGCGTGGCTGTCAGCTGCAAGCAGTAGTTAGAAAAGCTTTAAAGATTTGCCAGAATTTCCGATATTTGGCTCTGCAATTCCGGCAAGTCCACGGTGGCTGTTACCCACACCATTCCGACATCTACGCCAAAGTAATCGTGAACAAGTTTATCACGCATTCCCGCGATGTCACTCCACGGTACAGAACCGTATTGGTCACGAAGATCTCGGGAAACTCGCTTTGCCGCTTCACCGATTATTTGAATTTGCCGGATTACACCGTCTTGGAAAAGGCCGGTCGCCTGAAATTTTGCCTCATCAACGCCGTTCAAATATCCTTCAATGGTGCTGATGGCATCCAAAATATGTTGGAGGTAGACTCGGTCATCCCGCGGCATCATATATCACCTGCTGTTCACTGAGAATACGGTCACGCAAATATGGGCTGATGCCTTGTTCAGTCAGGAGATCGACTTTTCGTCCCAAAACCCTAGACAACTCCCGTTCCAGACGGACAAGAGCAAGAAGGCCGGTAGGGACCGCGAAATTTACGATTAGATCCACGTCACTGTCGGGACGAGCTTCACCGCGGACAAACGATCCAAAAAGGGCGACTCTCTGTGTACCGTGAGCCCTGCAGATTTCTATAACCTTTTCCAGATCAAGGCGTTCCACACCACAAACCTCCGACCAAGCTGCTAATCAATCTAGATATATGATAGCAAGAATCGGCGGCCATGTACATACCTATGCGCTGGGCCTGATGGCGCAGATGTGGTCGGCGAAAGCCAGGTTGCGGCCGCGGGTGCGCGCGCCGGCGGAACCGCCCTGACCTACCTCACCGTGATCGTCTATGCGATTCTGCTGATCTACCTGGCCTCCTGGCTCACCCTGATGGCTTCTTGCTGTGCTTTCAGCGCCTGGTCGCGGCTGTTCATGCCTTTGTGAAAAGAGAAGAGAAAGTAAGCGAACAAGGCCAGCAGCAAGGCCGTCTGAAGGGCTTCCGGCATATCCCTGTTTGTCTTCGAGGCGACAAACCGCCCCACAGGCGGCAAGAGGAGCAGGGACGTGGCGAGGGATGCAAGACCCGCCAGCGATGATTGCCACAACAAAGCCAACCCCGATACGAGGAAGAGCACCCCCAGAAACCACCCCAATGCGAGCGATATGTGCCTCAATAGGATTACCCCGTTCTCTGTAACGCCTCAAGCCTGCCAATCGACAATTCCGGCCTGATGCTTTAGGGAAAGAGGCTAGCCTGCCTCGAACGACCCCAACCATTCAAGCGCACACTCGGGAACGAAACCTCGGGAGCCGCGGAGTCGGGACCACTCGAAAAGCTCCTCCCCTTTTCCCTCGGCGGTGCATAGTCGCGATCTGCTGGGGTGGATACCCACACGCCACAAATCCAACCGGTCCGCATCCCAACAGGTCCGTACGGTAACGCTGCCTTCGGTGGTGCCGTCCGTGTGATGCCGGCAGGCGTGTTTCAACTCCTCCAGCTGGGCTTCCGTGAGGTCCAACATCGATTTGAGTTTCTCCGCCAGCTCGGCCCCGCGAGCGCCGTGGCCGGGATCGATGCCTTCGTTCATGCGCCTGGAATCGTGAAAAATTGCAAAGTGTTCCACGACGGCCAGGTCAGCTCCGTTTTGCACCGCGATCCCCCGACCGGTCTCAAGTACCCGGCCCCAGTGCGAAACCCCGTGGAGCCCATTGGGAGGCAGACTGTACCCCCTCAAGATTTCCCGGATTATGTCTGCGCTGAACAAGTCGGAATCCCTTCACTCGGACATCTGGTCAACCGAGAATCTTACTCTCCAGCCAAATTCCGCTATGGTTCCCGAACCAATGCCTTCGGCATCCGTCTTCCAGATCAACTCGTTGCCGGCAAAGCGGTGGCATAACCTGTAAGCGCAGGTGGTGGGTGCAAGGATCATTTAATTTGGCTGATCAAATCGTGGATTGATCTTACCTCATGCATTGGCGTCTCCTTCAGGCAAAGCGGCACGGCGTTCTTCGAGCAGGGCCCGCGTCTTTTCGATTTCCGCGCTCAGTTCCTTCTCGTCGGGCAGGGCCGTGCGGTATTCCGCGGCCATGATCTGGTTGGGCAGCCCCTCCAGTGCGTAGTGCGCCACGGCGGCATCCCGTTCGGCGCAGAGGATCAGGCCCACCGGCGGGTTTTCGCCTTCATGGGTCCAGTGCTCGCGGGCATAGTTGAGGTAGAGGTGCATTTGCCCTGCGTCGGCATGGGTGAAGGCGCCGATCTTGAGGTCGATGATCACCAGGCAACGCAGCCGCCGGTGAAAGAATATCAGATCCACGCGATACCAGGCATCGCCTACCCGTAGCCGCTTCTGGCGACCGATGAAACAAAAATCGCCGCCGAGCTCCAGCAGAAAGGTCTCCAGGTGCTGAATCAGAGCGGCTTCAAGGTCGCTTTCCGAATACTCGTCCTTGAGGTCGAGGAACTCCAGCACAAAGGGATCCTTGATGGCCTCTTGTGGGCTGACGGCATCCTCGGACAGGGATTCCTGTCCTTTATTCAGCATGGCCGCCTTGTCCCTTGACAGGGCTGTTCGTTCGTAGAACTGGGATTCGATCTGACGCTTCAGTTGCCGTACCGTCCAGCCGCCGCGCAGAGCCTCGGCCGCATAGAAACGGCGGGCATTTTCGTTCTTGACCGCAAGCAGGCGCACATAGGCCGACCAGGGCAAGGGAAAGGGATGTTCGGTACCGGTCGTTGCGGATTCTGCAGACGCTGTCTGCAGAATGTTTACCGCTTCGGATTCCGCAGACGGTTTCTGCGGAATCTCTAGTTCCGGGGCCTCTGGCCAGGCAAGGTAGAAGGCCTTCATATTCCATAGGTTACGGATCGAAAAGCCCCGCCCGTAACGTGCGGTCAAGTCGGCGGAAAGGCGCTCAACAAGCTCTTCCCCGTAGCCGGCACGCACCTTGCCGCCTTGCTCCGATTCGATAATGCGCCGGCCGATGAGCCAGTAGAGGGTCGTCATCGTCGTGTTGACCGTGCGCGCTACCGCACTCCGGGCGTCCTCGATCAGGCCGGCGACCTCGGTCAGGATGGAGTCGTAGCCGGCCATACCCTTGTCGCCATCCGTGGTCAAATCCTTCTTCATGCCCTATTCCCCCCGTAGGACTATCCGGTTTTTCGTCACCCCACCCCTACCTCTTCGCCACCGGATCCAGGCCGTCGATGGTCTCCAGCAGGGCCTTGACGATCTTCTCGGCGTCGCGCTGGCGGATCTCATCGTACCTGATGGCCCAGATGTGATCGGCGAAGGCCAGGTTGCGCATCTCGACCAGCAGCTTGTAGCGGGCGGGGTTGCCCCGCAGCACGCCCAGGTTGCGGCCGCGGGTGCGCGCGCCGGCGCCCATGGCCGGCAGCATGCCGCGGGCGAACGCGCGGCTGACCGTGTCGGTGCCCTGGCGGCCCCGGTAGTGGAACAGGGTGAACACGCCGCCGGATTCGGGGTCGTTGTCGGCGTGGAAGCTCATGAAGACGGTGTGTCGCGGGTTGGCGCCGGCGAAGGTGCGGGCGGCGATCTTCTTGCGCTCGTCCAGGTACTTCTGGCCGCCCATGGGGTGGGTGGCCTCGCGGTTGCGCCGGTTCCAGGCCTTGTCGTTGAACACCTCGTTGCGGTCGTGGACGAAGGTCCGGGTCTGGGGCGAGTTGCGCCGCAGCAGGTGGTTGGGGCTCAGCAGGGTCAGGGTCACGTCGGCGCCGTGCAGCTTCAGCAGGGCGTACACCCGCAGGGCCAGGTCGTAGACGTACTCGTCCTCGACCACGTAGTACCGCTTGCCCTGGGCGTCCTTGGCGCTGACGATGGTGCCCGGGTCGATGCCCCCGTGGCCCGGATCCAGCACGAAGGTCCATCCGGCCAGACGCCGGCTCAAGGGCGGTTGCTGGGCCAGGGCGCGGTCGAACCGGTCCAGCAGCTTGCGGCCGTGCTGGTAGCAGACAGCCGGCGAGATATTGGCCTTCTCGAAATAACGGCGTGATTTCTGGGCCGCTGCGTGGGGCGCCTCGTAGAAATAGGGCCCGTTGGCCGCATCCACGCGCGGAATGCCGCTGATCCCGGCCACCATTTGATCCAGATCCAGGTTGGCCAGGGACCCGCCGCCCAGGGAGGGATCGCCCTCGACCGGCGGCCCACCCAGCAGCGGCCGCACCTTCAGCTTCTGCCCCGGGTGGATCAGCGAGCCCTTGATCCCGTTCATCTGCCGCAGCTCGCGCAGGCTCATCTGGTGCAGGCGGGCGATCTCGTTGAGGTTGTCTCCGCGCTGCACCACATAGGTGGCCACACGGGGCGCGGTCGCGCCATTGAGGCGCAGTTCCTGGCCGGGGTAGATGCGGTCGGAGGTCAGGCCGTTGATCTCCTTCAGGTGCTGCAGCGAGATGCCGTAGGCCTCGGCGATCTCCCACAGGGCGTCGCCGCGTTCGACGATGTGCACCGAGGGGGCCGCCTCGCGCAGGCGCAGCTTCTGGCCAGGATAGATGCGGTCGCCGGTCAGGTCGTTGATCTGCTTGAGCCGGGCGATGGTCACGCCGTAGCGCTGGGCGATGCGCGACAGGCTTTCCCCGCGCTGCACCACGTGCACGGCCTCGTCCCGGGGCGAGGGGCGCACGCGCAGCTTCTGGCCGGGGTAGATGGTGTTGCCGCGCAGCCCGTTCAGCGAGCGCAGGTAGGACAGGGAGATGTCGTGGGCCGTGGCGATTTCCGAGAGGCTGTCGCCGCGCCTGACGACGTACCACTGCCGGTCCTTCTGGGGGATGCGCAACCTCTGGCCGATGGCCAGCTCGTCGCTGCGCAGCTCGTTCCAGTCGCGCAGATCCTGCACCGTGACCCCGTAGCGCTGGGCGATGACGGAGAGGTTCTCGCCGCGGTGGACGATGTGGGTTTCCCATTCCTGGGCCCGGGCCGCCTGGGGCGCAGGCAGCAGCAGGCCGCCGGGCACCACGAGGGCCAGGATGAGGATCCAGATCACCGGGGAACGAGCCATACCGAAGGCGCTCCTGTCGCCTTGCCCGGTGCGCGCGCAGGCCGGGCGGGGGTGCAGATCCATCTGCAAGGGCGGCGGCAACCACCCAGACCGTAATTCTAGCGGCAAACGGCCCCGCGGGCCAACCAATAATTGCCCCTTGATCCTGGCGCCTTGCCTGGGACCGGATATGCGGGCATAATGTCACCGGTACCAAATCAAGCAAGGAAGGCTCATGCAGAACATCAAGCTGGAACGCCCCCTGGTGGGGTTCGACCTGGAAACCACCGGGGTCGATGTGGACCGGGACCGCATCGTTCAGATCGCCGTGGTGCGCGTGGCCCCGGACGGCAGGCGCGCCACCTTCGATTCCCTGGTCAACCCCGAAGGGCCCATCCCCCTGCAGGCCACGGCCGTGCACGGCATCCGGGACGAGGACGTGCGCGACGCCCCGACCTTCGCCCAGCTCCGGTCCGAGGTGGAGGAGATGTTCAAGGATGCGGACCTGGCGGGGTTCAACTCCATCCGTTTCGATCTGCCCCTGCTGCAGGCTGAGCTGAAGCGGGCCGGCGGCTTTCTGGATCTGCGCGGGGTGCGGCACCTGGACGCCATGCGCATCTTCCACGCCATGGAGCCCCGGGATCTGAGCGCCGCCTGCCGGTTCTACTGCGGCCATGAGCTCGTCGGCGCCCACAACGCCCTGGCGGACGTCAACGCCACCCTGGAGGTGCTGGACGCCCAGCTGGCCAGGTACGACGAACTGCCCGGTGATCTGGACGAGCTGCACCGCTTCTGCAATCCCGACGAGGGCAAGTACCTGGACCGCCGGCGCAAGCTGATCTGGTCCGACGACGGGGAACCCGTGTTCACCTTCGGCAAGTTCAACGGGCGCACCCTGCAGGAGGTCTGCGCCCTGCCCGACGGCCGCAGCTACCTGGAGTGGATCCTGGCCAAGGATTTCGGGGAGGATCTCAAGGCCATCCTGCGCGAAGCCCTCGGCGGTGTGTACCCCAAACGGCAAGGATAGGATCATGACCGACGGCACGTTCGACGACGAAGGGCAACCGTTGGCCGGAACTCCGCCCGAGTTTCCCCCCCTGGATGAGGATAAGGTGCCCCAGTTCGAGGACACCCCCCTGAGCAGGAGCGAGTACATCGCGGCGCTGGCCCACTTCTACCGCGCGGAGATGCACCGCGCCCTGGTCTGGCGCACACGCCTGGACACCACCACCAACTGGGCCATCGTGGCGACCCTGGCCATCCTGACCGCCAGCCTGAACAACCCCGGGTACGCCACCGAGTCCATCATCCTGGGCATGTTCGCCAACGTGGTGTTCCTGGCCATCGAGGCCCGGCGCTTCCGCTTCTTCGACGTCTGGCGCGCCCGGGTCCGCATGATGGAAGAGAACTTCTACGGGGGGATCCTGCGCCGCGACCAGGCCAGCCCCCAGGACGGCTGGGGCCCGCGGGTGGCCGACGACCTGCTGCGGCCGCGCTTCCACATGACGCTGCTGCAGGCGTTCCGGGCGCGCCTGGTGCGCAACTTCCGTTTCATCTTCCTGTTCCTGCTGATCGCCTACATCGGCCACCGTGCTTTGCCGTTGGCCCCGGACAAGATCCTGGAGGGGGTCGCGGCCATGCCGCACTGGATTCCCGACCTTGTGGTGGTCATGCTCTACTTGTTTCTGCTGGGGATCATGATTTTCACGCCCCGCGTGGAGGCCCCGGAAGTCGCCTACTGGCCCAACCCCGCCCACTCGGGCGAGGATGTGCCGAACCTGGATGTGTGATGATATGAGGATCCGCCCGGGAGAACCGCATGAACGATAAAGAGCAAGGCCAGCAGGGCCAGGACGATTGGCGCCGGGTGCGTTTCGACGTCCTGGAGCAGATCGACAAGCTGCCCAGCCTCAGTTCCGTCGTCCATGAGTTTCTGGTCCTGTCCAGGCAGGAATATTTCACGGCCGCGGATTTCGAGAAGATCATCAGCAAGGATCAGGCTCTGGTGGCCAGGGTGCTGAAGGTGGCCAACAGCGCGCTTTACGGGCGCTCGCGCACGGTGCCCTCGGTGGCCGAGGCTGTGGTCCTGATCGGCCTGGACAACCTGAAGCGGATTGTCTACGCGGTCAGCACCGAGGGTTTGACCAAGCGCGATCTGGCCCACTACCGGTTCCATCCCGACGGAGGGTTCTGGCTGCACAGCATGGCCGTAGGCCTGACGGCCAAGGTGTATGCCGAGGCGGCCCCCGAGGCCGGCCTGCGTGGGGAAGAGGCCTTCGTGGCGGGCCTGTTGCACGACGTGGCCAAGCTGATCATCGATGATTTCCTGCCGGACGGCGGCCCCGGTCCGGTGGATCTGCAGGATGAGAGCGCGGCGGTCGGGTTGAACCACGCCGAGCTGGCCGAGTACATGCTCAAGCAGTGGAACCTGCCGCCGGCGATCACCGATGCGGTCAGGCACCACCACGACCAGCCCGGTGCAGGGGCAGGGAACGAGAGCGGGATCCTGCTGGGGCTGGCCGAGGGGCTCTGCGACCTGTGGCGGGTGGGCCGGGAGCACCCGGTGGATCTGAGCATCGAGGCCCCGGTGGATGCGTTCCTGCCCGCGCTGGAGCAGGTCGGGCTCGACCCCTCCCGCTGGGAAGCCGTGGTCTGGGATATCCGCCAGCAGCTTGCCGGCATCGAAGACCTCTACCACCAGGGAGCCTGAGCGAGCCATGACCCCGTCCCCGGATCCCCGTTCCGCCCTGCAGGCCGCCCTGCCGGCGGCCATGCTGGTGCATTTCCGGTTGGGCTGACCGGCTCAGCTCCTGCCGAGGCTTCGCCACAACCCCACCAGGAACACCCCCAGGGTGACGCCCATCCCCGTATGGATCACCGCATAAACAGCGTAGCGCACGGCGGCCGAGCCGCCCAGGAAGGCCGCATCCACCGCGGCCATGTCGTGCTGCCCGTGCCGGACCGCCAGCAGGATGAAGTACCCCTTGAACAGCTGCAGCAGGATGGTCAACGCGGCAAAGGGCAGAAAGCCGCGCGTCAGCCAGGCGAGGGCGCGCGGGCCTACGGGCCGGCCGCCGGCCTTCAGGCCCAGGACGAGGGCCCCGGCCAGGGCCAGGGGCATCAGGACACCCAGGACGAAGACATGGCCGTGGACCAGAGCCAAGGGCAGGACGGCCTCCAGGTGCAGACCCGCGGGCGCGGCGGAAAACGGCAGCTTGTGGGCCGATTCCTGGAAGGCGATGCCGATCAGCAGGCCGAAGACGGCCATGCCGATGGCGTAGCGCAGCAGGAGGCGCAGGGTCCTGGGGTAGGCCGGGGGTAGGGAACGGTCACTTGTTTGCATCAGGTAAGCTGCTCCGGGGTTGATGTTGCCAGTGGGTTCCGCCTTCGACCACCCGCCGCAGATCCTCCAGGCCCTTATCGTCGCCCATGGCCAGCAGGTGGTCGCCGACCTCCAGGCGGGTGAAGCCGTGGCAGACGATCTGCCGGCCGCGGCGGACGATCGACAGGACGAGGGTTTCCAGGGAGAGGTTCACTTCCTGGAGGGCGACACCCTGCAAGGCGGGGTTGCGCACCTCCATCTCCACGAGATCCTGCTCGGACCCTTCGCCAAGCAGAAGCTGCGAGGCCGCCGGCGAGCGCACCATGTGGTCAATCAGGCCGGTGAAGGCCTCGGCCGGGTCGGCCGTCAGGACGCCCAGTTCGCGGTACCGGTCGGCGTTGGCGCGGTCGTGCATGTGGGCCACGATGGTGCCGGTCCCCACGTTCTCGAACAGCAGCTCGGCCACCTGCAGGTTCTCCTCGTCCGAGGCCAGCAGGACCACCGCCTCGGCCCCGGAGATATCCAGGCGCTGCAGACAGGGCAGATCCAGGGATTGGAGGGGCCGGATATCCAGGTCGCTGGCGGCGACCTCCTCGTCGGCGATACGGTTGGCGCGGCGCGAGGCCAGGCGCACGTTCCACCCGTGTTTCATCAGGCGCCGGGCCAGGGCCACCGCCTGGTTGTCCAGGCCGAGGATCAAAACGTCCTGGGTGCCGTCGAAATCAGGCCGCGGCATGGACTGGTGCGATTCGCCGAGGCGCCGCAGCACCCATTTCAAAAAGGGCGGACCGATGATCTGGTTGATGACGATCACCGCGATCAGGATGGTGGCGAACTCGCCCCCCCAGGAGGGGAACTCGTCGGCCACTTCCTTGGCCAGGCCGAGCCCCACGCCGGCCTGGGTGATGTAGGCGGCCCAGGCCAGCCGGTTGTGGCGGCCGGGAGCGCCGCCCAGGACGCCGCCCAATCCCGACCCGACGGCGATGGCGGCCAGGCGCACGCCGGTCAGGGCCAGGGCGATGCGCCAGGTTCCGGCCAGGACGCCCAGGTCGATGGACGCGCCGGTCAGGGTGAAGAAGACGACGTAGATCGGGGGCCCCATGTCGTGCAGCGTGGCCGCGAACCGCTGGCGCTGGTCGGTGAAGTTGGTGACCGTCATGCCGGCGATCAGGCAGGCGAGCAGGGGTTCGAGGCCGATGGTGACCGGCAGCACGGCGGAGGTCCACCGGTGGAGCGGTTCGGCGAAGTGGAACACGCCCCAGCCCAGGAGCAGGGTGGCGGCCATGGTCACGGCCTTCGGAATGGTCGCGCCCAGCAGCAGGGCGATGATGCGCCCCAGGATCCACCCCAGCAGCACCGAGATCGCGATGTCCAGCACCAGGGAGACGAGGAAACCGGGGCCCATGGAGTGGCCCAGCAGGGCGGCGCCGGCCATGGCCGCCACGGTCGAAAACACCACGATCACCACCGCGTCGATGATCACGGTGACGCCCAGGGCCGTCTGGGTAAAGGGGCCGCGGGCCCGCAACTCGCGCACGATGGCGATGGCCGACGAGGGAGAGCGGGCGATGAGGATGGAACCGGCCAGGGCGGCCACGAACAGAAGTCCGGTGGGGGGCAGGTTCGCGAACACCGGAACGTGGGCGAACAGGAAAAAAGCGCCGAGGGTGCCCAGCAGCAGGGTCATGGCCACCTGGCCCCCGGTGATCCAGGCCACCGACCGCAGGTGCCCGCGCAACTCCTTGAGGTACAGCTCGCCGCCGGCGGCCAGGCCGATGAACGCCAGGGAGATCTGGTCGAGGAACCGCAGGTGTTCGGGCGCGCCGTGGGGGATCAGACCCAGCACCGAAGGTCCGGCCAGCACCCCGGTCAGCAGGAACCCCGTGATCAGGGGCAGCCGCAAGCGACCGAATGTGTCGCCGATGCGGGAGGCGCCCATGGCGATGAGCGCAAAGCCCGCCAGGACGGGGATCAGGGAGGTATCCAGATGCAAGTCGGCGGTCCTTTCAGTTCCCGGCCGGATCAGCGGCACGGGCCATGGCGTCCTGGACGACCAGGCCCGCCAGCATCATGCCGAAAACGGCGGTGACGTGTACGGCTGAACCGTTGACCGTCTTTCCCGTCTCATCCCGGTCCGGGGGTCCGTTGCCCGCGCCGGGAAGGACTTCGGGGGAAAACACCGTCTGGAAATCCCCCGCGAACCCGGCCTCACGCAGCTTGCGGCGCACCCGGCGGGCCAGGGGGCAGCCCTGGGTCTTCCAGATTGAGGCCACCTTGATACGCGTGGGATCCAGCTTGGTCGCCGCGCCCATGGAGGAGTACAGGGTAGCGCCGTTTGCCCGGGCGCGCATGATCAGATCGACCTTGTTGCCGATGCTGTCGATGCAATCGAGGACGTAGTCGAAGGAGCCGAGGTCGAAGCGCTCTGCGGTTGCGGGTGTGAAGAACTCCTGCACGGGGGTCAGCCGGCAGCCGGGGCTGACGCCGGCCAGGCGCGCGGCCAGCTCCGCGGCCTTGGGCCGGCCCACGTTGAGCGCTGTGGCCTGGAGCTGCCGGTTCAGGTTGGAGATGCAGATCACGTCGCCGTCCACCAGCGTCACCGCACCCACGCCCGAGCGCACCAGCGCCTCGGCGGCCCAGCTGCCCACCCCGCCCAGGCCGAACACGGCCGCGCGGCTGCGTTGCAGGCGGTCCACCGCGGACGCGCCGGTCAGCAGCCGCAAGCGCTGGAAGATGGGGTCGTCGGTCATGGCAACCTCACGGTTGAAGGGAATCTCCGGGAGCAGGATAACCCATCGGCCTCCAGCGGGCCACAGATGGAAAAAGGGCCCCGGGATCCGTCCCGGGGCCCATCTATGCGGGGCCGTGCCCCTTGTGACCGCGGACGGCGCCTGCCGCGCCGCGCCGCGGATGCTCAGTTGCTGGACAGGTCGATGCCCAGGGCGTTGATGGTCTCATAGGTCAGACCGCCCTTGGGCAGGTTCCGGGAAGCCTGGAAGGCGTTGACCGCCGCACCGGTATCCCGGCCGTAGATCCCGTCCAGGGCGCCGGGGTTGAATCCCTTGGCCTTCAGGGCCTTCTGGATTTCCAGGACGGTGGCCTGGTCCATGTTGGTTTCGCACAGGACCCGGCGCCATTCCATGGAGCTGGGCTGGACCATCTCCCGCTTGCTCACCGTGCGGTACTCGGCGGGGATGGGGATCCGTTTCTCCTGCGGCGGGGTGACGACCTTGCGCACGCGCACGGTGTCATAGACCGCCGGAATGACCTCCGTGCGAGTGGTGGCCGGAGTCTTGAGAACCCGCTTCTTGATGGTCTTGTACTCGGCGGGGATGGTGGTCTCGCGGGTCGTGGCCGGGGTCTTCAGGACACGCTTGGTGACCGTCTTGTAGATGGCGGGTTCCTCGATCAGGCACATGATCTCGCCGGTGTTGTTGTCGACCTTCTCGATCAGGCCGTGGCCGCGCTTCCAGTAGGTGCGGGCCGGGGTGACCAGGATCTTCTCGGTCACGGTGTCGTACTCGGCCGGCACGTCGACCATCTTGGAACTGGCCTCCTTGACCAGGATCTTTTCCTCGGTGGTCTCGTACACGGCCGGGATGGTGATCAGGCGCTCCGATGCTTCCTTGACCAGGACGGGCTCATCGACCCACGTGTAGGTGGCGGGCGTGATTTCCAGGCGTTCGGAGGCCTCCTTGGCCAGGACCTTTTCCTGGGTCGTCTCGTAGACGGGAGGGATCACGACCCGCGCGTAGCACTCGCCGGCCTTGGCCTGGGGCGGCAACAGTTCCGCTTCCATGACCTGGTGGTTCAGGGGTTCACCGGCCTGGTCGTCGGCGCGGGATTCCGCTTCGCGGGCGCGCTCCTCGGCCTCCTGGGCCTGCTGCCGGGCGTCCGCCAGGGCCGCCTGCTTGGCGGTCATCTCGGCCTGGAGGCTGGAGATGGTTTCATCCCGCAGCTGAAGTTCCTGCGAAAAGTTCACGGTGTCCTGTTGCGTGCCACAGCCGGCCAGGACCGCGACGGCCGTCAGCAGCAGTAGTTTGGTGGCGAGAGAAAGGGTCTTCATGAATCAGCTCCTTTGGTGGGTTGGCCCCGGGTTTCGTACCGCCGGGCCAGGGGGTTTCCGAATGCGCAAAGTCTCCGTACGCGCTCTAGACAGGGGCCCGGGGGAAAAGTCACATCCGGGCGCCCATTTTTTGCGGGACGCCCGGACAGGGTTTGCTATCATGGCCCGGGGGAATGGTCCGGTCTGCTTTCGTTGTGACTTTTCCCGGCTGGAACTTGTCGAAGGATGAAGGGGATGACCCCACTGGCGGACGAGGAACTGGTGGCCCGTGCCCTGGCTGCCCATGAAGGCGACCTGCGCGCCTTCGATGAGCTGGTGCGCCGGCATCAGGCCAAGGTGCGGACGAATTGCCGTTACCTGACCGGCGAACAGGAAGAGGCCCTGGACCTGGCCCAGGAGGTCCTGGTCAAGGCCTACTTCAACCTGAACCGGTTCGAGGGGCGCAGCAAGTTCGGCACCTGGCTGGGCCGGATCAAGGTCAACCATTGCCTGAACCACCTCCGTCGCAAGCGCGGACGCAGGTTCCTGGATGTGGATGACCCGGTCCTGGAGCAGGAGGACGCGCTGGTGGCCGCCGAACGCGCCGACGGCGCGGCCGAGGCGGGTGACCGGCGGCGCTTGATCGCGGCGGTCCTGGACGGCATGACGCCGTCCCTGCGCGTGCCGTTGCTGATGTGCGACATGGACGGCCTGTCGTACCAGGAGATCGCCGACGAGCTGGACCTCGGGTTGTCGGCGGTCAAGATGCGCATCAAGCGCGCCCGCGAGGAATTCAGGGCGGCATTTAACAGACTGGATGGTGTCCGTGAATGATCATGATCAGACCGGCGATACCCCCGTCGACGAGCTGGCCGATTTCATCGACCCGGCCGACGGCGAGCTGACCGGAAGGGTCCAGCGGAGCATCAACCGGCGCCTGCTGGTGGCCGATTCCCTCGATCTGGGGCTGGGGGGCATGCTGGCCGCCGCCTGGCACTACCTGCTGTCCGTGCTGGAGGCCATCAACCCGGACTCGTCACATACGGAGGACCGCAAATGACCGGTGATTTTTCCCTCGGGACGGTGCTGAACGATATCTATTCCTCGCTGGCCGGGGCGGTGGCGGAGTTCCTGCCCCGGATTTTGACCGCCCTGGTGGTCATCCTCGTGGGCCTGCTGCTGGCCAAGCTCATCGCCCGCGCGGTCAGGACCGGGTTCGCCCGGTTGAAGGTCGATGACCTGCTGGAGCGGGTCGGGGTGACGGGGTTGCTGGCCAGGCTCGGCCTGCAGGATCCTCCCGGTGCGGTGCTGGGGAAATTCCTGTACTACCTGATCGTGCTGATGTTCATCAAGTCGGCCTCCGATGCCGTCGGCCTGTTGGCCGTTTCCGGGGCCATCACGGCGTTCTTCGCCTACCTGCCCAACATCGTCGCCGCCCTGATCCTGTTCATGATCGGCGTTTTGGCGGCCCAGTTCATCTCCGGGGCCGTCACGCGTTCGGCCCGTGACGCGGGCGTCGAGTTCGCGCCCGCCCTGGGCCGCATCGCCTCGGCCGCGGTCATCTTCATCGTCTCGTTCATGGCCGTGACCCAGCTGAAGATCCACACCGACGTGATCCGCATGGTGGTGCAGATCACCCTGGCCGGCGCCGCCCTGGCGTTCGCCTTGAGCTTCGGTTTGGGCGCCCGCGACGCGACCCGCAACCTGCTGGCGGGCTTCTACGCGCGCAGGATCTTCAAGATCGGCCAGCCCATCTCGGTGGCCGGCCACCAGGGCGAGCTGGCGGGGATCACGGCCCAGGTCGTCATCATCGCGGTCGAGGGCCGCTTGCTCACCCTTCCCAACTCGGTGTTCCTGGACGAGGCGGTGCGGCAGTAGCCGGCCCGGGATTCCTGCATGCATGACCAAAGCCCTCTTTCTTGCGAAAGAGGGCTTTGTGTGAGCCCGAACGCTCGAACGGGGGAGAGGGATACGCCCGGGCCCGGACGCCCGCCGCAGCGGGCGCCACACCGTGGGGACCTAGTAGGTGATCCCGGGCTCCATGGTCTTGGCCGCCTTGACCCAGCCCTCGACCACGCTGGCGGCGGGCGAGGACTTGCTCAGGTGCTTCTCCTGGTTGACCTCGGCCATCTTGGCGGCCAGGTTCTCCGGGTTGCGGTTGCGCAGCTCCTTGATGGTGTCCACCCCGGCGCCCTCGAGCAGCTCGGAGAACTGGGGGCCGATGCCGGAGACCCGCATCAGGTCGGCCAGGTTGGTCCACTTGAGGATCTGGCCCTCGTTGAGGCCGGTGATGGCGGCGATGTTCTTGCGGCCCGCGGGGGTCTTGCAGTGGCCGAGCAGGTCGTCGGTGGTGGTGATGTCGGCCTGGGCCAGCTTCTCGGCATAGGCCGGTCCGACGCCCTGGATTTCCTCGATCTTGTAGCTCATGGTCTTGCTCCTTGATTGGTGATGGGTGGTCCCTGAGAGACCGGTGGTGCGGGGAACGAAACTAGTTCCCCATCAGCTTCTTGAGTTCGGGCACGCTCTCCAGGACGCGGGAAACGAGGTCCGGCCCCGCGTTCCTGGTCAGCATGGAAAAGAACATGGTGGTCAGCGAGGCGCCCTGGGCGCTGTCCAGGTTGGCGTTCTTGAAGATGCTCATCACGCCCAGGGCCGACCCCGCTTTGCCTCCCAACATCTTTCCCGCGGCCCCCGCCAGCCCGCCGAGCATCCCGCCGGAGGGCTGGGGCCGGGCCGAGGAGATGAATTCCGAGGCTCCGGGCAAGGCCTGCAGCAGGGATGCGCCATCGGCTTCGGACGTCTTGTCCATGACCAGATTGAGCAAACCCCCTGCCGCGGAGCCGGCCTGCTCGGTGGATACACCCAGGCCCTTGGCCGCGGTTTCGATGAAGGCATTGAAGGTACTCATGGTGTCCCCCGTTGTTGTTGGTGGTATCTCGGCTCCATTCCCCTTTCGCCACTCCAGACACGTCCGCGTCCGGGAAGTCACATGGCAGGGGGATTTTTTTTTCTGGTTGGCCTGGAGGCTTGACAAATATCGAAAACCTTCGATCATGGAAAACCTGATCATAACCATCAGAAAAGACCGAACGGGGGAACGGGCCGCCTGGCGGACCCGCATACCGGAATGAAAGGGGAACATATGTTCAAGGAATTCAAGGAATTCGCCATGCGCGGCAACGTGGTGGACATGGCGGTGGGCATCGTCATCGGCGCGGCCTTCGGAACCATCATCAAGTCGTTGGTGGCCGATGTGATCATGCCGCCCATCGGCCTGCTGCTGGGCGGGGTCGATTTCAGCAACCTGTTCATCGTGCTCAAGAAGGGCGCCGAGGGCGCCGCGTCCTTCGCCACCTTGGCCGACGCCAAGGCCGCCGGCGCGGTGACGTTGAACTACGGCGTGTTCATCAACACGATCATCAGCTTCATCATCGTGGCGTTCGCGATCTTCATGGTGGTCAAGGCCATGAACTCGGCCAAGAAGAAGGAAGAGCCCGCCCCCGCGGCGGCGCCCACGACCAAGAAGTGCCCCAAGTG
Source organism: Candidatus Krumholzibacteriia bacterium (assembly GCA_024763215.1). GTDB lineage: Bacteria > Krumholzibacteriota > Krumholzibacteriia > LZORAL124-64-63 > LZORAL124-64-63 > JAHJTW01. Next base: position 24,029 of record JANTFX010000029.1, read on the forward strand.
CCTGAGCGAGATTCCCATCGAGGCCACCCGGTGCGCGTTCTGCACCTCGGATCTGGGTTAGGCCCCTACGGGTTCGCAGATATGACCGAAGCGGCCGTCCTGAGGGGCGGCCGCTTTGCTACAGGTATTTCTTCCGCTTGAAGAACACGATCATCACCACGGACAGCACCAGGCTGATCCCCCAGAAGAGCGGGTAGGACCACTTCCAGTCCAGCTCGGGCATGTATCTGAAATTCATGCCGTAAACTCCGGTGATGAACGTCAACGGCACGAAGATGGTCGCCGCCAGCGTCAGCACCTTCATGACCTCGTTCATGCGGTTGCTGAGGCTGGTCAGATACAGATCCTGCAGGCCCGACAGCATGTCCCGGTAGGTTTCGATCTCTTCGGCGGCCTGGATGATATGGCCATAGAGGTTCTGCAGGAATGGGACCGTGTCGGTGGTGATCAGGTGGCTTTCCCGGCGCTCGAGCTGGTTCAAAACCTCCCGCAGAGGCCATACGGCGCGCCGCAGGATGATCATGCTGCGGCGGTAGTGATGGATCTGGCCCAGGTGACCGGTCTCCGGTTGATCCAGAAGATCATCCTCCAGCAATTCCACTTTTTCGCCGGCGATCTCGAGGATCTGGAAGTAGCGGTCCACCAGGGCGTCCAGCAGGGCGTAGGCCAGGTAGTCGACTCCCCGTGAGCGGAGGCGGCTGTTGGTATTGCGGATCCTCGCGCGCACCGGATCGAGCACGTCGCCGGGACGTTCCTGGAGCGAGATGAGAAATCCGTTGCCCACGATCAGGTTGAGCTGCTCAGCGGCGATCTTCGTCGGCAACTTGTCCGGGGTATCGAGCATGCGGGCCGACAGGAAAAGACAACGATCCGCGTCGATGATCTTGGGCCGTTGTCCGACATCCTGGATATCCTCGAGGATCAGGGGACTGATTCCGAAATGATCAGCCAGGAGTTTCAGTTCGGCGAAATCGAGCCGCCCGGAGATATTGATCCAGGTCACGGTCGGCGTGTCACGGTAGGGCAAGCAGTCGCCAAGGTCGCTGAACGTGTGCTCCTCCAGGTGGTCGGGCGTGTAATCCATGACGGTGATGGCAACGGACGATGGGGACACCGCGAGACCTCCTGTTTGCGAGTGGACCACGATTGTACCACCGCCTTGCAGGCTTATCACAATGGAGATTGGCCGCCGCCCGGGACGGGGTTATCTTACCGGCACCATGCACGAGATGTCCCTGATCACCAACATCCTCGAGATCGCCGCTGAGCGGGCGCACCAGGCGGGCGACCCCGAAATCACGGCCATCGAGATCGAGGTCGGGCAGTTGGCCGCCGTGGAGATCCCCGCCCTGCGGTTCTGCTTCCAGGCGGCGAGGGAACACACCGTGGGTGCGCAGGCCGAGCTGGTGATCCACGAGATCCCCGGCCGCGGCGTGTGCCCGCGGTGCGGTGAGGAGTCCGCGGCGGATTTCTTCGCCGCCGTGTGCCCGGCCTGCGGCCAGGGCGTGCTGGAGATCACCCAGGGGAAGGAACTGAAGGTCCGCTCCATCCAGGTGGCATCGGATTAGACTGCGCGGTACCCATTTCCCGCAAAGTCTGATATCATTATTCCCAACCAAACATCATGCCCTGGAGGGAGCGCCCCATGTTTCGATATGCCCGGATGATCCTGATCCCCCTTGTCCTGCTGGTCTTCGGCCTGACGGTGGCTGCGGGCGCCGCACCGGCGAACCTGCCGGCGACGAGCCCTCACGGTGTGCTCGTCGACCGGGTGCTGCCCCTGGCCCATCTGGACCGGCTCGACGGTTCGGCCGGGGCTCCGGCGGCCGGGTTCCATCGCTGGCGCCAGGCGCTGTACGAGTTGCGGCGCGCCAGCGAGGATCCGACCGGGTGGCCCGATCCGCTGGATGCGCTCAGCTCTGTCCGCGCCGCCCGGGCCGCCGACCGGCGCATCGTTCCGTTGGGTCTGATCCATGCACAGTACGATCGGATCGAAGATGGTGGTTCCCTGACCACGGGAGAGATCCTGAGCGTGGCCACCCTGGCCGAAGCCACGTACGACGGGTCGGATGTCCGGTTCGTGCTGGCCGAACCCTGGCTCATCGACCGTGGCGCCGGGTCCCTCAAGGCCCTGCGCCTTGATCCCGGCGACGGCGGCGGCATGCGCCCCCTGGTTCCCGGCAGCCCGCTTGCCGTCTCCTATGCCCGCACCGGACCGAAGACCCTGCGCCTGGAGGCCGATCTGACCGACGGCCGCACCCTGCAGGCGTCAACGGTCCTGGAGGTCAAGGCGCTGGTCACCCCCGACCCCACCGAGACCTGGCAGATCACCGCCACCGAGAGTTACGGCGGGGCCTACGGCACGGGGCAGGCCTATGTGTATCTATCGGACCAGCACACGACCCTGACCAACCCCGTGGTGGTTTCCGAGGGCTTCGACCTGGACAACTCCATGGACTGGCCGGTGCTGTACGAGTTGCTGAACCAGCAGAACCTCATCGAAGATCTGCGCGCCGACGGGTTCGACGCGGTGGTGCTGGACTTCACCGAGGCCACCGACCCGATCCAGCGCAACGCCTTCGTGCTGACCGCGTTGCTCCAGCAGGTCCGCGATGCCATCGGGCCGGACCGGACCATGACCCTCATCGGCGCCAGCATGGGCGGCCTGGTCACGCGCAGCGCCCTGCTGTGGTCCGAGCAGCAGGGGATCGACCACCGGGTGCGCACCTGGGTCTCGTTCGATTCGCCCCAGAAGGGGGCCAACATCCCCTTGGGCCTGCAGGAATGGCTTTTCTTCTTCAAGAGCGAATCGGCCGACGCGGAGTACCTGCTGTCCCGCCTGGACACCCCGGCGGCCAAGCAGATGCTGCTGTACCATCACACCAACCCCGCCCTTTCGCCGCCGGGACCGGCGCCCGAGTTCGACGACTTCTACGGACAGCTCACGGACATGGGCGGCTGGCCGGCCACGCCGCACAAGGTGTCCATCGTCAACGGCAGCGGGCAACGGGCGGACCAGGGGTTCGCCCCGGGCGATCAGCTCATCGAGTACGAGTACCGCAGCTTCCTGGTGGATATCGACGGCAATATCTGGGCCGTGCCCGACGGGGGCAGCCAGCTGATCTTCAAGGGCATGATCGAGAAGATCTGGCCCCTGCCCGACCGCTACAAGAAGATCACCGTGGAAGGCACCCTGCCGTGGGACGGCGCCCCCGGCGGCTACCGCGCTTCCCTGGCCGAGATGGACACCACCGCGGTGGACTACGGCGACATCGTGGCCCTGCACGACAACCACTGCTTCATCCCGGTCATCAGCGCCCTGGCCCTGGATGTGACCGACCCGTTCTTCGACATCGCCGGCGCAGCGGACCTGCTGAGCCTGACGCCGTTCGACGAGGTTCACTATCCCGCCGAGAACCAGGAGCACGTGACCATCACGCCCGAGAGCAAGCCGTGGTTCATGAACGCGGTGATGCGGGGAGTTTCAGGGGTGGCGCCACGGCCGGTGCCGCAGCCGTCGCTGATCAGCTTCGGCGCGCCTTATCCCAACCCCTTCAACCCCCGGACCCGGTTGACGGCGGATCTGGCCACGGGCGGGGTGATCAGCCTGGAGATCTTCGATGTGCGCGGCAGGTTGGTGGCCACCCTGGCCGATGGGGAGCGGCTTTCGGCGGGCCCGCACCAGTGGCAGTGGGACGGACGCGAGGACGGGGGCGGAGCGGCGGCGGCGGGCATCTACCAGGCGCGGCTCAGCGGCCTGGGCCAGGTGCGGGTGCGCACCCTGACCCTGGTCAAGTAGGCGGCGCGCGTCACGGTTCCAGGCGATCGGGGATGACCAGGGTGAAGGTCGTGCCGACACCTTCTTCCGAGGTGAAGGACACGTCGCCCTGGAGAAACTTCTCCCCCAGCAGCTTGATGCTGTAGGTGCCCAGACCCCGGCCGGCGCCCTTGGTGGAAAAAGAGCGCTGGAAAACCTGGTGCCTGACCTCGTCGGTCATCACCGCGGGGTTGTGGACCCAGAAACGGGTTTCCAGGGCCTCGTGCCGGCAGCCCAGGGTGACGGTGTCTCCGGGGCGCGAGGCCTCAAGGGCGTTTTTCAGCATGTTGCCCAGGATCCTGCCCAGCAGGATCGGCCCGGTCCGCACCTCCTGATCCTGATCCCCCGCATCCACCTTGATGATCTTGCCACCGGCGATGTCCGTGTTGCGGTAGTGGCCCGCCACATGGTGCAGCAGCTCGGCCGCGGAAACCTCCTCGATGGTGAATTTCAGCTGGTTGCGTTCAGCCTGGAAAAGGTCGCGCTGGGCCTGGATCTCGCTGATGAGCTGGCCGGCGAGTTCCACGGCCAGGGGAGACAGCTCCCGTATCTCCTCGCAGGTTACCGATTCTGCGGCCAGGTTGGCCACGCCCTGGATGTTGCCGGCGGTGTTCAGGAGGTCGTGGAAGAAGGTGCGCTCCAGGATTTCGCGGCGCTTCTCGTCGGCGATGTTCTCGACGGCGATGATGGTGTATTGGGCGCCCTGGTGGACGAAGGGGGAGGCCTTGATGCGCAGGTCCAGGGGCTCGTTGCCGACGGGGGTCATGATCCGGCATTCCCGGGTCACGACGCGCCCTTTCTGGGCGGCCAGCACGGCGGCGACGGCGCCGCAGAAGCGGCACGAGTCCGACGTGCCGCAGCCCAGCTCGTTGTCCCAGGCGTGGGCGCAGCCGACCAGTTCCCCGGGGCGTGTGCCCAGGACCGTATCCAGGTTGCCGTCCCCATAGGTTTCGGTCATGAGGCGGTTGGCGTAGACGATGTGCCGGTTCAAATCCAGGATGGCCACCATGACCGGCATGGCGTCCAGGACCGTCATCAGCAATTCATCCTGGGCCAGTTTACCGTGGGCGGTGACGATGTCCTCGGCGCTGCTGCGTTGGCCGGGTGCGAACTTGGATCTGGCTGCCATGGTGACGCTCATGTGGTTTCTCCGTCATTGCGGGATATCTGAACCTCTACGGGGGTGTGTTCGGCCGGGGGCATGGAAGGCTTTAGCCCGCATTATTGAATCGCTTCGCGATCCCGCAAGGCGATGACATGAAGGAGCGTAGCGAGGATGAGGAAACAGCGTGCCAGAAAAGGAGCTCGCAAGGATTTGCGAGGGAGGCATACCCGGTGCGGTACGTTGACCGAGCAAATCCGAGAACGCCTTTCCTGGCGCGCTGTTAACCATCCGCAGTAGCTCTTTCACGAATAATGCGGGCTAGCGCAGAAAGAGCAGGGCGCTGCCGGCCACGGCGGTCACCATGCCCAGCAGGCTCAAAGGCGAGGGCTTGTCGCGGTAGACGACCCAGGCGGGGATGACGGTGAACACCGGCACGGTCCCCAGCAGGGTCTGGGCGATGCCCGTCGGTGCGTTGCCGATGGCGATCAGGGAGATCCAGACCGAGATGAACGGACCCATGATGATGCCGGCGATCAGGGCCGCGACCCCGCGCCCGTCGCGCAGCTTTTCCCGCATGGCCCGCAGGTCCTGTCGGGGCAGCACCACGATCCAGTAGGCCACCGCGGCGAAGGCGATCCTCACCAGGGTGCCTGACAGGGGCGAGACGGCGGCGCTGCCGCTGGAGGCCCCGGTCAGGCCCAGTTTTGCGAACACGCTGCCCAGGCCCTGCCCCAGGGAGCCGATCAGGGCCAGCAGCAAGCCGACGCGCATGACCCTGCCGGGCAGGCGCGCGAAACGGCTCTGGCCCCCGTCCCGGCCCAGGGAGGCGATGACCACCCCGCCGATGACCACCGCGATGCCGGCCAGGGCCCATACGCCGAGGTGTTCGCCCAGGGCGCCCCAGGCCACGACGGTCGTGAAGACCGGCGCCAGGGCCATGACCGTCATGCCCCGGCGCGGCCCGATCAGGGTGAAGGATTTGAACAGGGACGAATCCCCGATGCCCAGCCCCACGATGCCGCTCAGGCCCAGCCAGAGCATGTCCTGCCAGGCCATGCCCACAGGCCAGATCGACCCGGTGACCACCAGGTGGGACAGGGCCAGGCACAAGGTGCCCGCCGGCAGCCGCAGCAGGTTGACCGTGGTGACCCCCAGCCTGTGCGAGGCGAGGGTGAAGAACACGCTGGTCCACGAGAAGATGAGCGCCGCCAGCAGCGCCATGAATTCGCCGTAGTGTGCCGTATGAATCGCCAAGCGGCCTCCTGGGGTCAAGTTTTTGCCTGTACCTGCCGAAATATCACAGGACAGCGAGCAGGGGGCCAGAAGATTAGGAGATTCGTCATGGCAAGGTTGCTGGCGTTGGTCGGTTCGGTGCTGGGCAGCACCGTCGGTTGGTGGTTGGGGGCGCGGTTCGGTTTGATGACGGCGTTCTTTATGAGCACGGTGGGCGCGGGGGTCGGGCTCTATTACGGAGCCAGGTTCGCCCGGGAGATGTTGCCCTGAACCCTCCTGATCGCCGGACTCCGCGCTGGACCCTCGAGCCCGTATCCGGGATAATCACACCATGAACCTGAGCCGGCTACCCACCCTGCGCCGCCTGCGCTTCCGTTTTCTCCAGTCCTATCACACGGTGATGGTCCTGCTGGCGGTCCTGGTGGGGTTGCTGGGCGGGCTGTGCGCCGTGGGGTTCCGCAAGTTCATCCGCTACGTCGAGATGTCGGTCTGGCACCAGCAGGCCTTCACCCTGGCAGGCGTGCGATCCCATGCCCCTTGGGAGGTCGTGCTCGTGCCGGCCCTGGGCGGGCTGATCGTCGGGTTGATCATCTATTACTTCGCGCGCGAAGCCAAGGGCCACGGCGTGCCCGAGGTCATGGAAGCGGTCATGCTGCGCGGAGGCCGCATCCGGGCGCGGGTGCTACCGGCCAAGCTGATCGCCTCGGGCATCTGCATCGGCACCGGCGGCTCGGTGGGGCGCGAGGGGCCCATCGTGCAGATCGGTTCGGCCCTGGGTTCGAGCATCGGCCAGCTGATGAATCTGGGCGAGCGCCGCCTGCGCACCCTGGTCGGATGCGGCGCGGCCGCGGGCATCGCCGCCACCTTCAACGCCCCCATCGCCGGAGCCCTGTTCGCGGCCGAGGTGATCCTGGGGGATTTCGCCCCCACCCAGCTGACGCCCATCGTGATCTCCTCGGTGTCGGCCACGGTGGTCAGCCATCACTACTTCGGGGACGTGCCTGCCTTCCTGATCCCCAACTATTCCCTGGTCAGTTCGGGCGAGCTGGGCATCTACGCGGTCCTGGGCCTGGTGACCGGCCTGATGGCCCTGCTGTTCACCAAGACGCTCTATGCCGGCGAGGATCTGTTCGACGGGCCCCTGGCCTTCATCCCCCAACCGTTGCGCACGGCCCTGGGCGGCCTGCTGATCGGCGTGACCGCCCTGCGCTATCCCGAGATCATGGGGGTGGGCTACGAGGCCATCGAGCAGGCCCTCAACGAGAACTTCCTGCTGGGCACGTTGCTGTTGCTGGCGGTGATCAAGATCCTGGCCGTTTCCCTGACCATCGGTTCGGGGGGGTCCGGCGGCATCTTCGCCCCGTCGTTGATGATCGGGGCCATGACCGGCGGGGCGGTGGGCACCATCGTGCACGGTCTGTGGCCGGCGGCGACGGCTTCTTCGGGCGCCTACGCCCTGGTGGGCGCCGGCGCGGTGGTGGCCGCGGCGACCCACGCGCCGCTGACGGCGTTCATGATCATCTTCGAGCTGACCAACGACTACAAGATCATCCTGCCGCTGATGATCTCGTGCGTCATCGCCACGATGTTGGCCACGCGGCTGAGCGACGAGTCCATCTACACGGCCAAGTTGCTGCGCCGGGGCCTCGACCTGTTCAAGGGGCGCAGCCTGAACGTGCTGGCCCATCTGAAGGTCAAGGACGTGATGCGC
>JANTFX010000030.1 GCA_024763215.1 Candidatus Krumholzibacteriia bacterium
AGGGGGTCGTCCAGCCTGGGCGGGCTGCCGGTGGCCCGGGCCACCGGGACGGTGGTGGCCTTGGCTTCGGGTAGGTGGGAGCGGCTCATGGGGCCGGCCACGGCCGCCGCGGCGGCAACCTGTTCGGATTCCGGGGGGGATGGCAGCGTATCCAGGGGGGCCTGGTATGCCTGTGCCAAGGAGGCGGCAGCCATCAGGGCGCCCACCAGGACCAGGACACCCGGGCCCTGGAGGGGGGGTATGCGCCTGGAACGATGCTGGAATGGTTTCCGCATGATTCTCCCGCCAGGCCGGGAATCATGGTCCCGGCCGGCTGGTAGTTGCCTGCCGCGCGGAAGTCCCGGAGATGGGCCGGGGTCCGGCTGCTGGCGGTTCGTCCTTGTTATCGCCCTTTGCGCGGCCGTATTTAGCCCGATTTTCCAGGGTGGTGATTCTCAAAAAAAACTTGTACGAAACCTGCGCCACGCACTACTGTCAGGGGTGCTCAAGCGGATGGGAGGCGGCCCCGGACAACCTGCCGCCGTCGGGTTTAGAACCGGGTGCCGAGGCGGCACACCGTTATCTGAAGGAGTTGACCATGATGAATCGGAATACCCTGGTGTTGGTCCGCAATCTGGCCCTGGTGGGGTTGCTGGTCCTGGCCTTCGGCCTGACCGGCTGCTCGTCCTGCAAGGATTTCCAGTTGCAGATCGATCAGCTCAACACCCAGGTCGCCGATCTGCAGAAGGATGTGGCCGACCGCGAGGCCGTCATCAAGGAGCGTGAGGATATCGCCGCCGAGCTCAAGGGTTCGCTCAAGGATTGCCAGAACGAGAACGCGGTCCTGGTCGAGCAGTCCGAAGAGGTCGTCACCATCTCCATCCCCGACCAGCTGGGCTTCGCCTCGGGCCAGGTCATCGTGCTCGACACCATGGTGCCGACCCTCGAGGCCATCGCGGCCACCGTGCGGCAGCATCCGGACTGGGACGTGTTCGTGGAGGGGTACACCGACAATCTGAAGATCAGCGAGGAGTACCAGGAGTACTGGCCCACCAACTGGGAACTGGGCGCCTTCCGCGCGGCCGCCGTGGTGCGTTACATGACCAACCAGCTCAACCTGCCGGCCGAGCGTTTCGCCGCCGTCAGCTACGGTCCCTTCCGGCCGGTTGCGGACAACAGTACGCCCGAGGGGCGGGCCCAGAACCGCATGGTGCGCGTCGTGCTGCACAAACCGGAGAAGTAGCCCCGGCCTTCCTCGGAACCTTTTCTCAGCTTCCCCGCGCGATGGCCGTCAAGGCCTCCTGCAGGCGGGGAAGCTGTTCTTTTGTGCTGAAGGGTCCGAAGCTGAAGCGGACCGTGCCCGCAGGATCGCTGCCCAGAGCGGCGTGGATGAGCGGCGCGCAATGCAGGCCGGTGCGCACGGCGATGCCCCACTGGACATCCAGCAGCGTCCCGATCTTTTCAGGATCCACCCCGGCGCAGGTCAGCGAGACCACCGCCAGGTGCCTGCCCGCCGAACCGGTGCCGTGGCCCAGGACCTTCAGCCCGGCGATGCCGCGGCACAGGGCGACGAACTCGGCGGCCAGCCCTGTCTCGTGAGCGGCGATGCGGTCCGGACCCCGGTTCTCCACCCAGGCCAGGCCCGCCTGCAGGCCCGCCAACCCCACGGCGTTGAGGGTCCCGGCCTCCAGGCGGTAGGGCAACGTCTCCGGCTGGAACAGTTCCGCCGAACGCACCCCCGTGCCCCCGGCCAGGATGGCCACCGGTTCGGCGCGCGGTCCGAGCACCAGGCCGCCGGTTCCGGTCGGCCCCATGAGCCCCTTGTGGCCGGTGAAGGCAACCACGTCGATCCGGTCGCGCGCCATGTCCACCGTCAGCACGCCCGCACTCTGGGCGGCATCCAGCAGCAACAGGATATCCCTGCCGCGACAAAGGCGTCCGATTTCCGCCACGGCCTGGACGGCGCCTGTGACGTTGCTCGCGTGGTTGAGGATCACCATGCGCGTGGCCGGAGTGATCAGGCGCTCGATGCCCGCCGGATCGACGAAACCGCTGCTGTCGCAGGGAGCCAGATCGAAGGTGAGCCCGCCCCGGCGGCGCAGCATGTGCAGCGGACGCAGGACCGAATTGTGGGCGGTGACCTCGGCCACGACATGGTCGCCCGGGCGGCATAACCCCCTGATGGCCAGATTCAGCGCAAGGGTGGCGTTGGGGGTGAAGATGGTGCGGTCGGGGTCGCGGGCCGGGTTGTTGAAGAACCGGCCGAGATCCCCGCGCAGGGCGTCGATGCGCGCGCCCGCCTCCAGGGCCAGATCGAACCCGGCGCGCCCGGGGTTGACCGCTTCTGTGGCCAGATGCGCGTTCATGGCTGCTGCCACCGCTTCCGGTTTGGGAAAGGACGTGGCGGCGTTGTCGCAGTAGATCATGGGCGCCTCCGGTGTTGGCGCCTTGCCAGTAGGGCGCCGACGGCGATACTATGTGGTCTGCCATCCGGACGCAAACCATGACTGTCAACCGGGACACGGCTCGTCCCTCCGGCCAGGCCGGGGTCGCGGGTCCGTGTCGGGAGGAACCATGCGCTTCGAACATTTCCATTCCAGGCTGCTGCCTTCCCTGACGTGCGCGGTGCTGGCCGCCGCCGTCCTCGCCGCCGCCCTGCCTGCACGGGCCGCCGAGCCCCTGTTCGCCCGGATGAACACCGACAAGGGGGAGATCCTGCTGGTGCTCTATCCCGAGCTGGCGCCGCACCACGTCGACAACTTCGTGCACCTGGCCAGGACCGGTTTCTACGACGGCACGAAGTTCCACCGGATCATCCAGGGGTTCATGATCCAGGGCGGCGACCCCAACAGCAAGGATGCCGACCCCCGCAACGACGGCATGGGAGGGCCGACCCTGCGCGACGTCCTGGACGACCAGGAGTGGCAGCAGGTAGAGAAGGTCAACGAGATGCTGGCGCGCAAGGGGTACGCGGGCCTGACCGGTTCCGCCAACCTCAAGGCCGAATTCTCCCACACGTCCAAGCACGTCCGCGGCACCTTGAGCATGGCGCGCAGCCGCAACCCGGATTCGGCCGGCAGCCAGTTCTTCATCTGCGTGGCCGACGCCCCTTCCCTGGACGGGCAGTACACCATCTTCGGGCACGTGGTGATGGGCATGGACGTGGCCGACGAGATCGTCAGCGGCGAGAAGAACCCCGCCGCCGGCCGGGATTATCCGGCCATTCCCGTGGCCATCACCTCCATGGATGTCATCGAGGGTACCGCCGGGCTCACACCCGACGAGGCCAAGGCCTGGCAGGATCTGGACCCTGCCTTCAGGAGCGCCCACTGATATGAGCTTCGAGGCGGCCCTGAAACGCTCCGTCGGCAGCACGGAGATCATCCTCAAGGGGGTCAGGGTCCACAACCTGAAGAACCTGGACCTGCGCCTGCCCCGCCGCAAGGTGGTGGTGATCACCGGTCCCAGCGGATCGGGCAAGAGCTCACTGGCCTTCGACACCCTGTATGCCGAGGGCCAGCGCCGCTACATCGAGAGCCTGTCCAGCTATGCCCACCAGTTCCTGGACCAGATGACCAAGCCCGACGTGGACCGCATCGAGGGACTCTCGCCGGCTCTGGCCATCGAGCAGAAGGGGCTGGGTTCGAGCCCCCGGTCCACCGTGGGCACGGTCACCGAGATCTTCAGCTTCCTGCGCCTGCTCTTCGCGCGTTGCGGCACCGCCTACTGTCCGGACTGCCGGTTGCCCGTGGGCGGGCGGTCCCTGGCCGACATCCAGGATGAGATCGCCGGTTTGGCGACCGGCACCAGGCTGCACCTGCTGGCGCCGGTCGTGCGTGGCCGCAAGGGAGAGCACCTGAAGCTTCTGGCCGACCTGCGGGCCGCCGGATATGTGCGCGTCCTGGTGGACGGCCGGCTCCGGGAGTTGGACGAGGATATCCGCCTGCAGCGGCACAAGCCCCATGACATTGCGGTGGTCGTCGACGGCATGAAGTCCAGGCCCGACATGGGCACCCGCCTGCGCGACAGCCTGGAGCGGGCGGCCGAGCTGGGTGGTGGCACGGTGATCCTGCGCACCGGCGAGCAGGAGACGTGGTACAGCAGGGGTGCGTCCTGCCCCGGCTGCGGGCGGGGTTTCGCTGCCCCTGAACCGCGGTTGTTCTCCTTCAATTCCCCGGCCGGTTCCTGCCCCGAGTGCAACGGCCTGGGGCATCTGCGGACCATCGAGGCCCGGGCGCTGGTTCCGGATCCCAATCTGAGCATCCGGGACGGGGCGGTCGAGTTCCTCAAGGGCAAGGAGAGCAGCTGGCTCTTCGTCCAGATCGAGGCGCTGGCCGATGCCATGGGATTTTCCCTGGACACCCCCTTCGGGGATCTGGATGAGCGGTGCCGCGAGGCCCTGCTCGAGGGGCTGTCCGATGATTTGCGCTCCGAGCTTGCCGGTCATCCCCACTACAACGCCTTCCTGCGCGACTGGCAGGGGCTGGGGCCCGAGCTGATCCGGCGCCACCGCGAGACCAAGTCGGAGAAGATCAGGGCTTCCCTGGAACGCCTCATGACCAGGACCGTCTGCCCGGCGTGCCGGGGCTACCGGCTGCAGCCGGAGGCCCTTGCCGTGCGCGTCGGCGAGCTGCATATCGGCGAGGCGGCCGCCCTTGATCTGGTGGCGTTCCGGGACTGGATCGAGAGCCTGGCGTTCTCCGGCGCCAGGCTGGAGGCGGTGTCGCGTCCCATCCTGGAGCAGATCAAGCACCGTCTGCGCTTCCTGCTGCAGGTGGGCGTGAACTACCTGTCCCTGGACAGGCCCGTGGCCACCTTGTCCGGCGGCGAGGGGCAGCGTGTGCGGCTGGCCACCCAGGTGGGATCCCAGCTCACCGGCGTCATGTACATCCTGGACGAACCCAGCGTGGGGTTGCATCACCGCGATATCGGGCGCCTGATCAGGACCCTGCAGGACCTGCGGGACAGGGGCAACACGGTGATCGTCGTCGAGCACGACCGGGACGTGATGCTGGCGGCGGACCACCTGCTGGATCTGGGGCCGGGAGCGGGGTACCAGGGGGGGCGGATCCAGGCGCAAGGAACCCCGGCCGAGGTGGCGGCCGTGGTCGGCAACCCCACCGGGGATTATCTGGCCGGACGCATCGGGCTCGAGGGGCCCGCTCCCCTGGCAGGTGGTGGTCGCGGCGGGCCGAAGTTGGTGATGCGCGGGTTGACAGGTCGCAACCTGCGGGGCATCGACCTGGAGATCCCCCTGGGCCGGCTGACCGTGGTCACTGGGGTGAGCGGTTCGGGCAAGAGCACCGCGGTCAACGACACCCTCTACCGCGCCCTGGCCGGCTTGAAGCACCGCGCCCTGCGCCGCAGCGAGCCCTACGCCGCCCTGGAGGGGCACGAGGACGTGCACGGGGTGGTGCTGGTGGACCAGAAACCCATCGGGCGTTCGGCCCGTTCCACGCCCGCGACCTACACCGGCCTGTACAACCAGATCCGCCGCCTGTACGCCCAGACCGCCCTGGCGCGCCTGCGGGGGTACGGCAGCGGCCGCTTCAGCTTCAACACCGCGGGCGGGCGTTGCCCGGTGTGCGAAGGGGCCGGCCTGCGCCGGTTGACCATGGATTTCATGCCGGACGTGGAGGTGCCCTGCGAGGAATGCGGGGGCCGCCGTTTCGACCGCGAAACGCTGGAGGTCCGTTTCAAGGGCTTCGACATCGCCCAGCTGCTGGAGATGACCGTGGACGACGCGCTGGAAGTGCTGGGCAACATCCCGAACTGCCGCAAGATCCTCGAGGTGATGGCCGCGGTGGGGCTGGGCTACCTGCACCTGGGGCAGTCCGCAGGCGCCCTCTCGGGCGGGGAGGCGCAGCGCATCAAGCTGGTCAAGGAGCTCTCACGGCAGGGTATCCGGCACACGCTCTACATCCTGGACGAACCGACGACGGGGCTGCACTTCATCGATGTGGACCGGCTGATGGGGGTGCTGGGACGCCTCCTGGAACGGGGCAACACCGTGGTCGTGATCGAACACCACCCCGAGGTGATCAGACGGGCCGACCACGTCATCGACCTGGGGCCCGAAGGGGGCGCCGGCGGCGGCGCCATCGTGGCCCAGGGCACGGTGGCCGACGTCATGGACGCCCCCGGATCCTATACCGGAACCATGCTGTCCCAGCTGTTCCGGCCGGCCCGTGAATCCTGATTCCTCCCTTGGAAATCCGCAGCTTCCGGATTACCTTGAGCGCGTCGGCCGGTGGCGGGCAGCCGCCGCCAAGGCGTTTCCCCGCACCCAGGAGATGATCAGGTGTCCGACCCTTCCGCTCTCAAGACCACACCCCTGACAGCATGGCATCGCGCCCACGGCGCCAAGATGGTGCCGTTCGCCGGTTACGAGATGCCCGTCCAGTACCAGGGCGTGCTGGCCGAGCACGAGGCCGTGCGCAACGGCGTGGGCATCTTCGACATCACCCACATGGGCGAGATCGAGGTCTCGGGCCCCGGCGCCGAGGCCTGGCTGGACCGCATGGTGACCAACCGGGTGGCCGGGATCCCCGTCGGCAAGGTGGTCTACACCGCCATGTGCCGGCCCGACGGCGGCGTGCTGGACGACATGCTCATCTACCGTCTGCAGGACCGGCAGTGGCTGGTGGTCTGCAACGCCTCCAACCACGACAAGATCGTCGCGTGGATGACCGACCACCTGCCCGCAATCGGGGTGACGATGGGGGACCTCACGGACCGGACCGCCCTGATCGCCGTCCAGGGGCCGCGCAGCGGCGAGCTGATGAAGAGGCTGGACGAGCTTGCCGGGCATGTTTCGGCCCTGGAAGCGCTGGATTTCTACACCGCCCTGACCCTGGACGGCCCTGGCGGGCGCTGGATCGTCTCGCGGACCGGCTACACCGGCGAGCACGGTTACGAGATCTACCTGCCGTTTGCCGCCGCGCTGCCAGTGTGGGAGGAGCTGCTGGCCAAGGGCCAGGACCTGGCGGTCGTCCCGGTCGGACTGGGGGCCAGGGACACGTTGCGCTTCGAGGTCTGCTACTGCCTGTACGGCCACGAGCTTGAAGAGGACATCACGCCCCTGGAAGCGGGCATCGGCTGGGCCGTGAAGCTGAAGAAGGATGACTTCATCGGCAAGGAGGCGCTGGCCGCCCAGAAGAAGCAGGGCATTCCGCGCAAGCTGGTGTGCCTGGCCCTGGATGACCGCGGTATCGCCCGCCAGGGTTGCGACGTCCTGCATGACGGCGAGCCGATCGGGGCCGTAACCAGCGGCACCTTCAGCCCGACCTTGAAAAAAGCCCTGGCCATGGCGCTGGTCACCGCGCCGGTGCCTGAGGCCGACCTCGCGGTGGATGTCAGGGGCAAGGCCCTTGCCTGCCACACCGTACCTTTCCCGTTCCTGCCGGCCAGGACCAAGGGTGATCCCGCGGCGGAACGCAACCTGTCCGTTTGAAGCAATCAACCAGCAGGAGGCCATGATGGTACCGGACGACCGCAAGTACACCGATGAGCACGAGTGGGTGCGCGTGGATGAGGAGGACGGGGAGCAGATCGGAACCGTGGGCGTGACCGACTTCGCCGCCAGCGAGCTGGGCGATGTCGTGTTCGTCGAGCTGCCCGAGGTGGGGTCGGAGTTCTCCCAGAAGGATCCCGTCGGGACCATCGAGTCCGTCAAGGCGGTGGCCGACCTATTCCTGCCGGTATCCGGCGAGGTGGTGGAGGTCAACCAGGCCGTGGTCGACCGCCCCGAGCTGGTCAACACCGACCCCATGGACGAGGGCTGGCTGGTGAAGGTCAAGCTGGCCGAACCCGAAGAACTGGACGTGCTCCTGGACGCGGCCGCCTATGCGCAGCTGCTGGAGGGTTGACCGCCCATGCCGTACGTGCCCCACGGCCCGGGGGATATCCGGGCCATGCTGGCGGCCATCGGCCGCGCTGACGTAGCGGACCTGTTCAGCCACCTGCCGGACGAGGTCAGGCTGCAGAGGCCCCTGGCCCTGCCCGACGGTTTGAGCGAGGAGGAGGTCCGACGGTACTTCCTGCGGGCGGCCGCCCGCAACCACGGGCAGACCGAGCTGGTCTCATTCCTCGGCGGCGGCGTCTACGACTGCATCATCCCCGCGGCCGTCGACGCCTTGTCCTCGCGCAGCGAATTCCTGACCGCCTACACACCGTACCAGCCCGAGGTCTCCCAGGGCACCCTGCAGGCCATCTACGAGTGGCAGTCGTTCATCTGCCGCCTGACGGGCATGCCCGTGGCCAACGCGAGCATGTACGACGGAGCCACGGCCCTGGCCGAGGCCCTGGCCGTGGCGGCTGCCGCCCGCCGGCGCAAGAGGATCATCCTGCCGGCGACCCTCAACCCCCGTTACGCTCGCGTGGTGGCCACCATGCTCGGCCGCCGGGGTCTGCAGCTGGAAACAATCGCCGCCGATGCCGCCGGGGTGACGGATGTGGCGGCCCTGGCCGCCAGCCTTGACGACCAGACCGCCGCGGTGGTGGTGACCAACCCCAACTACTTGGGCCTGGTCGAGCCGGTCCGCCGGCTGGGCGAGGTCATCAAGGATGCCGGGGCGGCCCTGGTGGCCGTCGTCAACCCGGTGAGCCTGTCGGTCCTGATGACGCCTTCCGAATACGGCGCGGATCTGGTCGCCGGCGAGGCCCAGCCTTTCGGCCTGCCCACTTCCTGGGGCGGGCCCCTGCTCGGTTTCCTGGCCTGCAGCGACCCCTTCAAGCGCCGGATCCCCGGCCGCATCGTCGGCCGCACCGTCGATACCCGGGGCAACCAGGGGTACGTGTTGACGCTCCAGACGCGGGAGCAGCACATCCGCAGGGAGAAGGCCACCAGCAACATCTGCAGCAACCAGGGCCTCAACGCCCTGCGGGCCACGATCTACATGTCCATGCTGGGCACCGAGGGCTATCAGGCCCTGGGGGAGGCCAACCTGGTGCGCCTGGCCGCCCTGCGCCGAAAGGTGGCGGGCATCGAGGGCGCTTCCCTGCCCTTCGCCGGGCCGGCCTTCAACGAGACGGTGGTGCGCCTGGAACGGGGGACCGCCGCCGGGTTCGCCGCGTACGCGCGCCGGCACGGTGTGCTGGCCGGCATCCCCCTGGAGGGCGTGGCCGGTTGCGGGAACGCGGATCTGCTGGTCGCGGTGACGGAAAAGCGCACGGCTGCGGAGATCACCGCCTGGGGCGACCTGCTGCAACGGTACCTCGACCAATGCGCTCAGGAGGCATGATGAGCAACACAGAACAAGGCATGACCGGTCGCTGGAACGCCACCTTGCCGGCCGGTATCTTCGACCAGGGCGCGCCGGGCCGCCGGGCCCTGACCTTCCCCCGCTGGGACGGGGATCCGGTGGCGACGGATCTGCCGGCGGATGTGAGGCGCGCCGCGCCGGCGGACCTGCCCTCTGTGAGCGAGCCCGAGGTCATGCGCCATTTCACCCGGCTCTCCAGCCTCAACCACCACATCGAACGCGGGATGTACCCCCTGGGCAGCTGCACCATGAAGTTCAACCCGCGGGTCAACGAGCAGGTGGCCTCCCTGCCGGGGCTGGCCGATCTGCACCCGGAACAGGATGTTCAGGATATCCAGGGGCTGCTGGGGGCCCTGCATCTGCTGGAGACATCCCTGTGCGAGATCACCGGCTTCGACGCCTGCAGCCTGCTGCCTTCGGCGGGTGCCCAGGGTGAATATCTGGGCATGCTGGTCATCGGCAACTACCACCGCAGCCGCAACGACGATCAGCGCACCGAGGTGTTGATCCCCGATTCGGCCCACGGTACGAATCCCGCCTCGGTGGTCATGGCCGGCCTCACGCCCCGGACCATCGCCTCGCGGTCGGACGGCCGCATCGACGTCGAGGCCCTGCGGGAGGCGGTGGGGCCGCAGACGGCCGGCATCATGATCACCAACCCCAACACCCTGGGCCTGTTCGAGGACAACATCGTCGCCATCGCGCGCATCGTGCACGAGGCCGGCGGACGCCTGTACATGGACGGCGCCAACATGAACGCCATCATGGGCAAGGTGCGCCCCGGGGACATGGGCTTCGACGTGGTGCACCTGAACCTGCACAAGACCTTCAGCACGCCCCACGGCGGGGGCGGGCCGGGGGCCGGCCCCATCTGCGTGACCTCCGAGCTGGAGCCCTTCCTGCCCGGACCGCGGATCGTGCAGACCGGCGAGGATTCCTTCGCCCTGGAGCGGGTGCCCGGCCGGGACGGGGAGGCCATCCACGCGTACCAGGGAAACATCGGTGTCTGCCTGCGGGCCCTGGCCTACATCCTGCGCTGCGGCGGCGACGGCCTGACCCGGGCCAGCGAGTGCGCTGTGCTCAACGCCCGTTACCTTCAGACGGCCCTGACCGATATCCTGCCGGTGGCCCACGCCGGCGAGACCATGCATGAATTCGTCGCCAGCGGGGTACCCTGGAAAAAGGAATTCGGCGTGCACACGCTGGACATCGCCAAGCGTCTGCTCGATTACGGCGTCCACGCCCCGACCATCTACTTCCCCTTGATCGTCGATGAAGCCATCATGATCGAGCCCACCGAGACCGAATCCCGGGCCAGCCTCGACGGTTTCATCGCCGCCATGAAGGCCATCCACGCCGAGGCGGTACGGGATCCCGACATCCTGCACAAGGCCCCGACGACGACCCCGGTCGGGCGCATGGACGAGGCGCGTGCGGCCCGCCAACCGGACCTGGCCCGGCTCGGACCCTGCCAGTGCGGATGATCCGTTGAGCGGCGTCCTGCGGATCTACCTGGACGGGGTCTGCAGCGGTCCCGTGAACATGGCGCGCGACCGCGAGTTGTTGCGGTCGCACCGGGCAGGCGAAGACCCGGTGCTGAGGATCTACCAGTGGGATCCTCCCTGCGTGACTCTGGGCTACAACCAGGACCCGCAGTCCTTCGCCGGGGACGAGGTGGCCGCGGCCGGGTACGACCTTGTGCAGCGGCCCACCGGAGGGCGCGCCATCCTGCACGCCGAGGAACTGACCTACGCCGTGGTCGGCACCTCGCCCGGCCCCCTGTTCGGCGACACCCTGCATGAATCCTACATGACCATCAACCGGGCGCTGCTGGCCTTCCTGTCGCAGCTGGGCATCACCGCCGAGGTCTCGGCGGGAGAGAGCAGGGCCGAGGCGCGGGGCCTGGTCTGCTTCCACAGCGCCGGCCGGCACGAGATACGCACCGCCGGGCGCAAGCTCATCGGCAGCGCCCAGCGCCGCCAGCGGGGGGTCTTCCTGCAGCACGGTTCGATCCTGGCCGGGGGCCGGCACCGCGAGCTGGTGCGGTTCCTGGATCTGGACCCGACAGCGAGGGCGAAGGAGGAAGCGGATCTGGCCTGCGGCACGACGGATCTGGCCGCGCAGTTGGGCCGTCCCCTGACTGCGGACGATCTGGCGGCCATGGGCGAGGATCTGGCCCGGGCTTTCGCGGCGGCCCTGGGGTTGCGACCGGAATTCATGGGGGCCTGGGGCTAGAAATCGAGGCGGGTGCCCACGGCCGCGCCGAACCCCTTGGCGCTGCCGGGCATCAGGCCGCCGGTGGTGATGACCGCCATGTCGATGCGCCAGGGTCCGGCACCGATGCCCAGACCCAGGGCACCTCCGGCGCCGACAGCCTCGTCCAGACGGATCCCCGCCCGCGGCAGCAACCATGCGGCCAGCCTGTATTCGGCTCCAGCGGCGGCCCGGTTGCGCGCCGGACGCCCCTCCGTGATCCCTTCCCGGCGCTCCAGGTCCACGCTGGCCAGCAGCCGCCCCGCCTGGCGGGCGAGCCCCAGGCGGAGCGAGCGGGGCAGGCGGGTGCGGTAGGGCGTGGCGGGTTTGACCTCATGATCATCGGCCACAGCCGTCTCCAGATCCCCGTCCAGCAGGGTCACGGTCGTGGCGCTCACCGCATAGGAATCCTCCTGCAGGCCCTGGTCCCAGTCCACGTTGGCCAGGACGTTGTCCACGGCCAGGGCCAGCTCCCAGCCGCTGCGCTCCCAGGCCAGCCCCAGATCGAATCCCAATCCGGATCCCCCCTCGGCGCTCAAGGCATCCACGTAGGCCGTGCCGTCCACTCCGGCTATGGATGTGTCCAGGGATCCTCCTGCCCTCACGATGTGGATATCGTACAGGCCCTGCAGGTAATGGAGGTTGCAGCCGACCGCGAGGGTGCTTCCCGGTGTGTGCGCCAGGGCCGCGCCCCAGCTCACGGTGGCCATGCCCACGGCGTAGCCGCCGCCCCAGGTATTGCTGAAGTCGACGGTCTGGCCGGGCTGGTTGCCGTACAGGGCCAGGTCGAAGTAATCCCGGTCGAGGTTGCCACGGCCCTGCCCGCGGGCGCCGACCGAGAAGGCGAAGGGACCGGAACGGAACCCGACAGCCGATACGCTCACCTCGGCATCCAGGCCGAACCCGTCTGCGGGGATATCCGCCATGAGCTGGTCCTTGTCCGCGGTGTCCAGGTAGCTGCCGTTGATCTCGTTGTAGCGGTCCAGGCTCAGGGAATTGTTGCCCACCATGGCGGCCGCAGCCGGAAGTCCGAGGCTGCTGCCGTGGTCCAGGGCCAGATTGGCGGGGTTGTACTGGACCGCTTCCAGGCCCCGCGCCGCGGCGGTCAGGGCTCCGCCCATGCCCCAGGCCCTGACCTGGCCCTGGGCGCAGGCAGCCGGGCCGCGCAGAGCCGGGCAGGCCGCAAGGATCAGTCCGATGCAGAAGGGCTTCCAGTACTGTTTCGTCATCCATGTCTTCATCTCAGAACTCCCCGTCCACGCGCAGCTCCGCCGTCACCATGCCGGTGACCGTCAGGTAGTCCGTGCTGATGATCCGCACGGGCGATTCCGGATCCGAGGAGAGGATCGCCTGGTACATGGTGTGCAGTCCGGGCCGGCCGAAGTAGCGGGCCTGCTCGGCCGTCAGTTCGATCACCGGCCGACTCAGGACCGCGTCGGTGACCATGCCGGTGACCGGGTCGGTCGCGGCGGCGGCCACGGTGACCGGACCGACCCGCAGGCCGGGGTGGTCCGGCAGGTCGGCCGGGTCATCGGCGGCCAGGATCGTCAGCTCGAGGGCGGCGGGGATATGGTTGCTGACCTCACCCTGGAAGCGGGCGGGTCCCGCACGCTCGTCGATGACCTCCCGGAGCCCGTCGTCCAGCCCCAGGGGGGTGATGTCCCCGTCCAGGGCGGCATGGTCCAGGTTCACCCGCAACGGCACTTCCAGGGCCCAACCGACCGCGAGCCTGTCATCGGCACTGACCGTGCCGCAGGCCTCGCCGGGTGTCAGGGAAACGGTGCCGGCCATGGTGATGGTGCGCGGCCTCGCATTCAAGAAGGTGACGATGTCGCTGTTGGATTCGTCCAACCGGAGGGTCGTCTTGCCCGCGTCGGCGTTGGCGGGGTCGATGAAATCGTGAACCTGCAGGCTCACCTCGTCGCCGCGGCCTCCGGTGCCGGTGATGGTCATGTCCAGGGTTGCGCCCAGGTCGGCCGTGTTATCCAGCAGGATGGACAGGACCGCCGTCGTGAACTCCATGCCGTCGCTGTCGTCGGGGTAGCTGATCTGCGCGGTGGTCGGTTCGAGGTCCCAGCTGTCGGGTGCGAAGCAGCCGGAAACCGTGGTGAAGGAGAGAACCCCGGGATCGAGATCGGCCGTCAAGCCCTGGGTGGAGGACAGGGTGACGGTTTGATTCCCGCTGCCCGGGGTTCTCGCTGTGACTTGGGCCGTCAAGGAGTCGAGGTACGGCCCGGATTCGAGGATGCGGCAACCGGCGAACGAAACGGCGATGGTCGTGTCCGCGCCGGCCGGCAGGTTCGCCGAGGCGGTCAGGGGTCGGCCATCCCCGGTGATGATCTGATCCCAGAGCAGGTCGATGCCCATGGCCAGCGGGGTTTCGTTGTGCAGGCCGAACGTGAGCAATCCCGTGCCTATTTCCGCGGCGGTGATCTGATCCCCGCTGCCCAGGTCGGTCCTGAATTCCAGGTCGACAGCCTGGGCCGGAACCCGCGCGGTGGCCGTGGTCGCGGCCAGGTCCGCGAGGACCAGGGTGATGTTCAAGGCCTCATCCCCGTCGATGGGGACCGGAGCCTCGGAGCCGTCCCCGTGGCCGGCCAGGACGAGCCGGAAATCGCCGGGCAGGGCCAGGCCCGCCAACGGGACCGTCGTGCTGACTTGGCCGCCGGCGGGTATGGGGCCGACCGGGATGGCCAGCAGGACCTCGTCCGAATCCGCCGCCAGGAGTGAGGCCTCGACCGGCATGCCCGGTTCCGGGCCCCGGATGACCACCGGCCAGGTGCTCTCGGCGGTGAGGGTCAGGGTGCCCTGGGACAGGGTGCAGGCGGTGATGCCGCCCAGACCCAGGCCCGGGGCCTCGTATCGGAAATCGAAATCGGGCACGGTCGTGGTGGTGCCCGCGGCCTGGGAAGCGGGGGGCCAGGCCTCGGCGAAGGATTCGCCCACCGCGACGGGATCCGGGTCATCCAGGACGAAGGAACCCCAGGACTGGTGGATGTGCTGGGCGGCCACGTCCACGTCCAGGTCCATGCCCAGGGAAATGGTGTCGGGTTCCCCTGCGGTGGTGAAGCTGATCCCGCCGTCCTCGGCGGTCACCAGGCTGGGATCGTCATCCAGGACCTCGGCGATGGTCAGGCGCTGGCTGCCCAGGGGTATGCTGACCGAGGAATCGAAACTCGGCAGGGAGGGCTCGCTGATGTCGCATGCGGTCAGGGTGGCCAGGCAGGCCAGGATCGCCAGGACGGCGGCCACCCGGCAGGGCAGGGCCGCGCTGAGGCGATGGGTCGGGTTGAGTTCCGATTGGGGCATGGTATCCTGTCTTGTGCCGGCCGACCCTGTGGGCATCGCCGCTTGCCGTGGCCTGTGAACCGTGCGTTTATCCGGGTCTGCGTGGTCTCGGGGGCGGTATTGAAATTTCCATGCCCCAGCCGTCCGGCCTGGCCACCGGCCCGGAAAAGAGCCCATGAGGCAGCTTATCGTACTGCGGGGCAGCAAGGGGGAGCGCCGCGGCGCCACGGGGAAGCTCAAGATGCAACGGGGAAGCGGGTGCGGTCATGCAACATGCACCGGGGAGAGGAACTTGACCGGGAGGCCGGCCCGTCGGTAATATCAAGTTCCCACGGCGGATATCCCGTTCGATCCTTCACGAAAGATTGTGGCACCAGCGATGAGACGGCGGCCGGACAACCTGACACTGTGGTTCCTGAGACGGGCGGCCGCGGCGGCTTTGCTGCTGTGGCTGCTCATGTCGGCGGTGTTCTGGGTGGTGCGCCTGGCCCCCGGCAACCCCCTGGACCAGATGACGAGCGAGGGCATGAGCGCCCGGGACCGCCAGCTCATGCGCGCGAAGCTGGGCCTGGATGAACCGGTGGGTATCCAGTACCTGCACTGGACCGAAGCGGTCCTGCGGGGGGATTGGGGCGACAGCATCAGCCAGCACCGGCCGGTGCGACGGATCCTGGCCGAGGCGGTGCCGGCCACGCTGTTGCTGACGGTCAGCGCCTACCTCCTGCACCTTGTCCTGGCCCTGCTGGCGGGGGTGGCCATGGCCGTTTACCGGGGGCGCCCCCTTGAGCGCTGGCTCAACGTCGCCGGGTTGATCCTGTATTCCCTGCCTTCGTTCTGGTTCGGCCTGATGTTGATCCTGCTCGGGGGGGTCAAGCTGGGCTGGTTCCCCCTGGGGGGGATGCATTCCCCGGACGCCGCCTTCATGGGCTCCGTCGCGTACGCCCTCGACACCCTCCGGCATCTGGTGCTGCCGGTCGGCGTGCTCGCCCTGGGCTCGTACATGGGCACCGCCCGGTTCCTGCGGACCTCCCTGGAGGATGTCCTGGGGCAGGATTACATCCTGGCCGCCCGCGCCCGCGGGGTTCCCGAAGGCCGGATCCTCCTGCATCACGCCCTGCGCAACGCCCTGCTGCCGGTGGTGACCCAGATCGGGCTGCACCTGCCTTTCCTGCTGGGGGGGGCGGTGGTGGTCGAGGCGGTTTTCGGGTGGCCGGGCATGGGCCGGCTCACCATCGAGGCGATCTGGAGCCGGGACTACCCCCTGGTCATGGCCACGACCTTCCTGGCGGCCCTGCTGGTGGTGACCGGTTCCCTGTTGGCGGATCTGGCCTACCAGCTCCTTGACCCGCGCATCCGCATGTCGTCCCGGGCCGGTCGGACATGATGCCTCCGGACCTGGGGCGGTCGGGCCCATGGAACCGGCGTCCGGATGCCAACCTGCTGGCCGGGGTGGTCATCTGCCTGCTGCTCGTCGTGTTGGCGGTTCTTGCGCCCTGGTTGGCGCCGCGGGATCCGGGCGTCCTGGGCGGCGCCGCCGAACGCCTGGCCCCTCCGGGCGCCGGCCATTGGCTGGGGACGGACGTGCTGGGCAGGGATGTCCTTTCCCGGTTGATTTACGGCAGCCGGGTTTCCCTGCTGATCGGTTGGCTGTCGGTGCTGGTTGCGGTCCTGCTCGGGACGGTGGTGGGCATGGCGGCCGGTCTCGGCCCCGGATGGTTGGACCGCGTGTTGATGGTGCTGACCGACGCCTTCATGGCCTTCCCCCGCATCTTCCTGATCCTGTTGCTGGTCTCGCTCTCGGCGCCCTCGGTGGGGCTGATCATCCTGGTGCTGGGGTTGTCCGGCTGGATGCCGGTGGCCCGCCTGGTCCGGTCCGAGGCCTTGAGCCTGCGGGAAAGGGAATTCGTCCTGGCCGCCAGGGGGTTGGGCATGCCTCCCTGGCTGGTCGCCTGGCGCCACATCCTGCCCAACCTGTTGCCGACCGTCATCGTGGCCGCCACCCTGCGTGTCGGCGGCGCCATCCTGGCCGAATCGTTCCTGAGCTTCCTGGGCCTGGGCGTGCAGGACCCCGTGGTCAGCTGGGGCCTGATGATCCAGCAGGGCCGGCAACACCTGCTGGACGGCTGGTGGCTGGCGACTTTCCCGGGGCTGGCCATCACCCTGACGGTGATCGGCTACAACCTGCTGGGGGACGGTCTGCGCAACTGGCTCGACCCGCGCACAGGAGGTGGCCGCAATGGCTGACCCCCTGCTCGTGTGCCGGGATCTCGAGATCTGGTTCCAGGGTGCCGGAGACGATCGCGCCGCCGCGGTGATCAGGGGTCTGGACCTGGAGCTTGAACCGGGGCAGGTGGTGGCCCTGACAGGGCCTTCGGGGGCGGGCAAGACCCTGCTGGCCAGGACCCTGCTGGGGCTGTGGCCCCGAACCGCCCGCTGGTCAGGGTCGATCATCTGGGACGGGCGGCCCTTGCGGCGGCCCGAGGATTGGCGGCCGCTCCGCGGGCGCGGCATGGCCATGGTCCTGCAGGAGCCGCGGACGGCCCTGAACCCGGTGCTTACGGTCGGAGACCAGGTGGCCGAGATGATCCGCCTGCACCGACGGGTGCGCGGTGCGGAATTGAAACGGGCTGTGGTGGACCTGCTGTCCGAGGTCAGGCTTCCGGAACCGCAGCGGTTGCTCGGCGTGCACGCGCACCAGCTGAGCGGCGGCATGCGGCAGAGGGTGCTGCTGGCCTGCGTGCTGGCCTGCGATCCGCGTCTGATCATCGCCGATGAGCCCACCAGCGCCCTGGACGCGGCCACCCGCGGCGCGGTCATGAGCCTGCTCGACGACATCAGACGGCGGCGGGGCATGGCCATGCTGCTTATCTCCCACGACCTGGATCTCGTGCGGCGCCGCAAGTACCAGGTTCTGGCCCTGGAGGGGGGGCGGTTGCGGGCGGGCGCGCCGCCGGCCGCGGCCGGCGCCTTTCCCGAAGGGGCCGTTGAGCAGGTAGGGCGACCCGCCAGACCGGTCCTGGAGGTCCGGGATCTGCGGGTCGTCCATCGGACCCGGTCCGGCCGTCAGGTGGCGGCCGTCGCCGGGGTGGACCTTGATCTGCACCGGGGGGTCATGGTCGGTCTTGCGGGCCGGTCCGGTTGCGGCAAGTCATCCCTGGCCATGGCGCTGGCCAGGCACGTCCGGCCCGCCGGAGGCCGGGTGCTGCTGGAGGGGGAGGATTTCCTGGGCCTCGGGGGCCGGCGCCTGCGTGCGGCCCGGCGCGGCATCCAGGTCCTGTTCCAGGATCCGGGCGGCAGCCTCGACCCGCGGCAGAAGGTCGCCGACATCATCCGGGAAGCTTGCGCACCCGGTCAGGCCGACCGCTGGCCCGGGCTGCTGGAGGAGGTCGGGTTGGGCGCAGACTTCGGCGCCCGTTGGCCCCACCAGATGTCGGGCGGGCAAAGGCAGCGGGTCGCCCTGGCCCGTTGCCTGGCAGCCGAACCCAAGGTCCTGATCGCCGACGAGCCCACAACCCAGCAGGACCCCCGGACCCAGGAAAAGATCATGGACCTGCTGCGCCGGATCATGGCCTCCAGGCACCTGGCCGTCCTGATGATCTCCCATGATCTGCTCCTGCTCAGGAGATACTGCGCTGAGGTCCTGGTCATGCTCGAGGGACTGGTCATGGAGCGGATGCCCGCAGCGGGGGAACCGCGCCACCCTTACACCCTGATGCTGATGGCGGGTGCTGCCTCCGGCCGTGGCGGAGGTTCGGCGGAGGTCCCGGAAACATTTTCCAGGGCGCAGGAAATCTGCCCCTTCCGGCAGGAATGCCCCCTGGCCACGCCGGCCTGCGACGAGGGTTTGCCGCCGTTGCGGACCCATGCCGGTGGGCACCAGATCAGGTGCTACGAACAGCCCTGAGGGAGACTTTCACAATTTATTGACACGTTATGGGGCAATCTCTATATTCAATCACCAGTTGCGGCGCGGGCCCTCCAATCCCGGATCAGGGGCGGAGGCACGCTCCATGAACAGGCGGCAACGCCGGTTGGTACAGGCACCCCACACTGCCCGGCTAGGTCCAGTGCACAAGTATAGAAATCAGTCCCCAGGTTCCGTGCGGAACCCCGATTCGGCCGGATTTGTTCCCTCGGAAAGGAGCTCACGTATGCTCCGGCGTCACCGGATCAAGTGGCTTTTGTCTCTCGGCATCCTTCTGTTTCTCTCGGCTGCCATGGCTCCGGTTGAGGTTGCCGCCCAGGGCGCTCCCGCGACCATCAAGGGAATCGTCAAGGACAGCGAGAGCGGGGAGTTGCTCGACTACGCCAACGTGTTGCTGGTGGGAACCACGCGGGGGACCATGTCCTTGGGCGGCGGCGTCTTCTACTTCAACAACATGGCGCCGGGCACATACACCATCAAGGTGCTCTATCTGGGTTATGCGCCGGTGGAGCAGACGGTGACCCTCGCCGCGGGCGATTACAAGACCCTCAACTTCGACCTCAAGGCTGTGATCGTCGAGACCCTCAAACCCTTCGAGGTCGAGGGTGCCGAATACATGGTCGAGGTCAAGAGCGCCGTCAACGAGCACAAGGTCAGTTCCGAGACTTTCCAGAAGTACGCCATCGATTCGGTGGAGGACGCCCTGTCCAAGCAGGCGGGTGTGGTCTACCGCGCGGGCCAGCTCTATGTCCGCGGCGGCCGTTCGGGCGAAGTGACCATGCAGATCGACGGAGTGACCGTGGATAACCCCCTGGGCGGCGGGTCCCTCGAGGTCTCGTCCCTGGCCGTGGACAACATGAGCATGATCACCGGCGGCCTGAACGCCAAGTACGGCAACGCCCTGTCGGGCGTTGTGAACATCACCACCAAGGAGGGCGGCGAGAAGTTCGGCGGAGGCGTGAGGTTCCTGACCGACGATTTCGGCCGTCAGGACAAGACCTACACCAACTACGACCGCCTGGAGTACGGCTTCGGCGGTCCCTCCATGATCAAGGGCCTGACCTACTACCTGGCCGGGGACATGTCCTTTACCGACACAGAGAACACATCGGTGGCCGACCGCCCCGAGTACAAGGTCAAGCTGGGCAACACGACCCTGTTCAAGTTCCGTCGGCGGCAGTTCAACTCGGCCAAGGGCTCGGTGAAGCTGGCCTATACCTTCTCGCCCACCAAGAAGGTGACCGCGGAATACTCCTATTCCACCTCCCTGGGGGAATCCTACCGCCCCAACTGGAGTGTCAAGGGCTATGCGAAGCGCGTGCTCTACATGCCCGAGGTGATTTACCGCAACCTGACCAGCGACTGGTTCGCCACCGGCAGTTCCGTCCCCGTTTACTACGGGCCCTGGTATGACACCATGTTGCAGAACGCCCGTTCGGCCCTGGTGGTCGATTCTCGCAATTCCAGCGAGCTGCGGGTGACCATGCCCATCCTCGAGGTGCGCAGCGCGGTGGACAACAGGATCCATACCGTGATTGCCCACGCCGATTACGACGGTTTCAAGTATCCCTATTCCTCCTACTCGACGGTGGCCGAGGACAGCTCCTACACGTCGTTCAACAGCGCGAACCATCTCAACCAAAACCGGAGCATCGGCCAGGTTGCCAAGGTCGTCTGGCGGCACAACCTGAGCGATGACACCTTCTACCTGCTGCGTCTGGGGCTGGTGGCCTTCGACAACCGCAACGACGTCGACGGCAAGGACCCCTGGGAGTACAACCACGGCGGCATCTGGTCGCCGGGCCTGTTCTTCGGCCAGCACCGTGTCTACCAGCAGGGGACCGACTACTACACCGATCCGTTGAGCCCGTATTTCGTCACCACCAGCGACAACTTCTTCTACGGTGAGGAGTACAGCA
The DNA here is from genome assembly GCA_024763215.1 of Candidatus Krumholzibacteriia bacterium. Lineage (GTDB taxonomy): Bacteria > Krumholzibacteriota > Krumholzibacteriia > LZORAL124-64-63 > LZORAL124-64-63 > JAHJTW01. The sequence continues at coordinate 20,628 of JANTFX010000030.1, forward strand.
GGACCTACAGCCTCGGTTTCGAGATGGTCAGCAGCCGCTGGAAGGGGCATCTGGTCGAGACCGGCGCCGGGGTCAGGTACAACGACCTCGAGCGGTACAACCTGGTCTACCCCGCGGTCATGAGGCAGAGCCGTTTCACGGGCGAATGGTCCCAGGGCAGCAACCGCAACGTCTTCCATACCTACAACCCGGAAGGGTACTGGTATCTCCAGGACCGCTGGGAGTACGAGGGCATGGTCGTGAACTACGGATTGCGGTGGGACATGTTCTCGCCCGGTTCGGCGGCCTCCATCGAGCTCAACAACGACAACGTGAACCAGAACGTCACCAAGTACAAGACGGCGTTCCAGCCGCGGTTGGGCTTCGCCTTCCCCATCACCGAGCGTGACGGATTCAACTTCTTCTACGGGCACTTCGTCCAGTTCCCCAGCCGTGAATACCTGTTCGCGAGCCAGGATCCGGTGGGCAACAGCGGCATCCTGGGCAATCCGAACCTGGATCCCGAGACGACCGTCCAGTACACCGCGGGGATCAAGCACCAGTTCACCGACTACATCGCCGGGTCGTTCTCGCTTTACAGCAAGGATATCTACGACCTGATCGCCGCCACCCAGGTGACGGACGAGCAGACCGGGCAGACCCTGGCGCGGTACATCAACAAGGCCTACGCGTCGGCCCGCGGCATCGAGGTCACCCTGGAGAAGCGCTACAGCGACAACTACCAGTTCACCTTCAGTTACACCTACTCCTTCGCCGACGGCGTGGCATCGGATACGGCCTTCGGATCCAACCCCGAGGGGCTGCAGTATCTGCCCAACCAGGAGTTGCCCCTGGCCTGGGACCAGCGCCACACCCTGAACCTGCTCCTGCTGTTCTCGGAGCCGGGGGTCTGGTCCACGTCCTTCTCCTTCTCGTACGGCAGCGGTTTCCCCTGGACCCCCTTCGACCGCTTCGCCAAGCGGCAGGATCCCCTGCTGGAGAACAGCGAGCGATTGCCGGCGACCTATTCCCTGGATATCCAGCTGGAACGGAACATCAACTTCTACGGCAAGAGGCTCTCCCTGCAGTTGCAGGCCTTCAACCTGCTGGATCAGGATGTCGTGCTCAATCCGGGCGGGGGCGGGATCTCCCCGGGCATGATCAACGGGGCGAGCAGCCTGGGCATCGGTTATCTGACAGAGACGGGCAAGTACGGGTCCGCCTTGTTGCAGGACGCCAACGGTGACGGCGAGGACGAGTACCTCCCCATCGTCGATCCGAGGACCTTCGGTCAGCATCAGCTGTTCCGGCTGGGCATCGGTTACTATTTCTAACAGGGGCTGCAAGACCCGGCCGGGCATGACGGCCGGGATGGAAAGGAACACGATGGTGCAAGCCAATGGAAGCCGGGTGGGGCCGATGAGCCGGGTTGCGGCCGCGGGTCTCTGCTCCCTCTTCTTGCTGGTGGCCTGCCTCGCGGCGCCGGCGAGCGCCGTGATGGACATCCACAACCCGGTCATCGAGATGGGGTATAACCCCAACGGGATCTTCACCCTCGATGGTGATTACGTGATGAACGTGGGCGAGGTCCAGATCAACATCACGAACTGGGGCCTGATCGGGTCGATGTACTCGAGCGCGGTGCGCTGGTCGGACGCCCCTTCCTGCCAGTGGCCTGCCGGTTCCGGCAACGAGTATCTGTGGGCCGCAGGCATCTGGGTCGGCGGGGTGGTCCTCGGGGAACGCCTGGTGTCGACGGGAGGCTGGGGCAGCGAGATCTACCCCCTGGACGAGCTGGAAGCCACCATCTACGAGGCCCAGGGTGGGAAGATCCTGCGCCCGGCGGGGAATCCCGAAGCCGGCGGCAACCGGGACCCCATGCCCGGGCCCGATGACGACCACGATGGCCTTGTCGACGAGGAGATCCTCAACGGCCACGACGACGACGGCGACGGGAAGATCGACGAGGATTTCGCCCAGATCGGCAACCAGATGATGGTGCTGACGAACTACGACAACACGCGTCTGGCGCAGGAGAACTTCCCCGACCACACGCCCATGAACCTGGAGCTCGTGCAGCAGTCCTACCAGTGGGAAAACGACCTTGTCGATGATTTCGTGGGCTTCGAATACACCATCACCAACATCGGTGTGACCGACGTGGAGAACGTCTACATCGGCTTCTTCGCCGACAGCGACATCGCCTCCCGCGGTTCCAGCGGCGGTGCCGACGACGACATGGCCGGCTCCTGGCCCAACACCAAGGGCAAGCCCGGTCTGGTCAGGGCGTCGGACAACAGCTTCGTCCCCATCCAGGTGGGCTACATGTACGATGCCGCCGAGTCGGGGCGGCTGGACGGCTATTACGGCATCCTTTTCCTGGGGCACGACGTCGACCCCGCCGGGATCAGGGCTCCGACCTCGGTCGGCATGAGGACCTTCCAGTCGTTCACGGGCCAGGCCAGCTTCGAGCAGGGCGGGGATCCGACCAACGACGACGAACGTTACCAGCTTTTGAGCGCGCCCCTGGAGGACTGGGACGGCAACACCCTGCCGGGCAAACAGGGCGACTTCCGCTTCCTGGTCTCGGCCGGGCCCTTCAAGGTGCTCTCTCCGGGTGACAAGCTCCAGTTCCAGGTGGGTATGGTCATGGGCCCGGGCCTGTCGGGCCTGCTGGCCAACTGCGCCGAAGCCGCATTGACTTGGTATGGCATCTACGTCGACAAGATCGGCCCCCAGATGACCCACGGGAACCAGGAACTGAACCCCGGCCAGTTGGGCCGGGAGACCATGCTCTGCCGGCAGGATTTCCCCTCCGGCGTGTTCGACAACTTCTATCCTGACTATGGCGATACGAGCTGCCTGGACCAGGAATGGCTCCTGAACCAGCCGCGGATCCAGGATGACGAAGTGTTCGACATCGAGATCGACGGCCAGACCAAGCAGTGCGCCATGTTCAACATGGACAACTGTTTCGAGTGCGCCCGGCAGCTGGGTTACATCTGCGGTCCGGACGACTTCAAGGCACCGGCCAAGTGGACCTGCAATGACCCCAACATCAGCGACGAGGAGAAGGCGGCCTGCACGGGCGTCGACAACAAGGAAACCCAGATCCACTGGCTGGTGGGTATGGCTCCGCCGCCGCCGGGATTGAGGTTGTGGCCGGCCGACAGCCGGGTCCATGTCTACTGGGATGACCTGAGCCAGGTCACCAAGGACATCCGCCTGCAGAAGGTCGATTTCGAATCCTACCGCATCTGGCGTGCGGACAACTGGGATCGACCTTTCGGCTCGTCCTTGATCAACGGTCCCGAGAGCAACCTGTGGCAGTTGATCGCCGAGTACGACGTGGTGGACAGCTTCATCACCTACCGGGACGTGGACAACGTCACCTACACCGACACCATTCCCCTGGGTGCCAACACGGGCCTGGATGCCATCGAATACCGGCCGCGGGTCCTCGACGACCCCAGGTTCGACGGTCTGGCCGAGGCCATGCAGGCCATCGTGGATGCCGACCCCGAGGGGGAGCTGCTCAACCGGCCCGATCTGCGCGATTCCGAGGGGCGGGAGATCCCCGAGTACTCCTCGTTGTTGAAGTGGGAGACCTATCCCGACGTGCTGGATACGTTCTTCGCCGTGGCCTACCGGGCGCCCAACGATTCCCTGGGCATCAAGGAGAAGCACTCCACCCAGTACTACGAGTACATCGACCGGGATATCCACAACGGTTTCATCTACTTCTATTCGGTCACCGCTTCTGATCACGCCATGCTGCCGGACGGCACGGTGATCGGTGGTCATGTCAACCGCTTCCCCACCGGGCCTGGCCTGGTGGGCGATCCGGGGTCCTCCTTCACCAACGCGGTGCCTGGCGGCAAGAGCCAGACCGCCGAGGAGAGGGATAAGTTCGGGGCCAACATCTACGTTTATCCGAACCCCGCCACGCGGGACGCCCTGGCCGAGTACCAGCAGCTGTTTCCCAACGGCGATGACCCCACCGGCGTGCGGGTGACCTTCACCAACCTGCCGGCGGCTCACAACACCATAAGCATCTTTACGGCCAGCGGAGACCTGGTGCAGACCCTGGTGCACGACGGCACCACGGGCCAGGGCCACGTGAGCTGGAACCTCATGAGTCGTAACGGACAGGAAATCGTCAGCGGGGTCTACCTGTATTCCGTGCAGTCGGATGACGATCGTTTTGGCGACTTCGTCGGCAAGTTCGTCGTCGTCAGGTAGGTCGGGTTTTTTGATTGGGGCAGAAAGTGTCAACTCCGTCTGCGGACGGACCTGGAGGTTTCAATGAAACGCATCGTGATTCTGACCGCCTTTTTGCTGGCCGTACCTTCGCTGGTCCTGGCGGGCTTTGCCAAGGTGGGCACCTTCGGTGGTCAGGAACTGAAGATCGGGGTCAGTGCGCGTGCCACGGGGATGGGCTCTGCCTTCACCGGATTGGCCGACGACGCCACCTCGGTATTCTGGAATCCCGGCGGGCTGGTGAACGTGGTCGGCAACGAGGTGTCGATCAACCACGTGGCCTGGGCCGCCGACACCAAGGTCAGCACGGCCATCCTGGCCTTCAATCCCCGTTCCATCCCCGGAACCTTCGCCTTTTCCGCGCGCTCGTTCTGGATGGATCCCCAGCTGGTCAGGACCGCCTACAACCCCGAAGGTACGGGTGAGACCTTCGATGCGGGCACCACGACCTTCGGCCTCAGTTATTCCCGGTTCTTCACCGACAAGTTCTCGGCGGGTTTCACGTTGAACTACCTGCACTTCGGATTGGCGGAAACGGCCGTGAATACGGGCGCCCTGGATTTCGGGATCATGTACCGGATCGGGATCAAGGATCTCAAGCTGGGCATGACGATCCAGAACCTGGGCGGAAAATTCACCTTCGAGGAGCGTGAATCCAAGCTGCCGGTCTCGTTCAAGGTCGGTACGAGCTTCAACGCCTTCAAGAACGAGACCCAGAGGCTGACCCTGGCCGTTGAGTTCCAGCATCCCTCGGACAACTTGGAACGGGCCAACGTCGGCGGCGAATTCGCCCTGAACAGCATGTTCTTCCTGCGGGGTGGTTACAACATCAACTACGATTCGGACGGTGTCGCCTTCGGTTGCGGCGCCGCCTTGACCACCGGCGCCAATACCCGTCTGCAGGCCGACTACAGCGCCGTGGACATGGGTCCTTTGGGTTACGTCCACAGGGTGAGCCTTTCGGTCAGCTATTGAGGGGATCAAGTGCGGAGATTCCTCCAGGTCTCCGCTTCCTGCCCGCCGCCCCGCCTATCGGTGGGGCGGTTTTTTCAAATGGGAGCTGGTCACATGGCGGGTTTTTCCTTAACATCATGGCGTCGGGAGTCCTGCGTGCATGACCCTGGCTCGTCCGGTCGAGGGGGATCGGGTCGTATCATCAGCAAAGGCCTGGTCATGGCTGCGACTGCCTGCCGTATCCACCGCATCAAACTGTCCGTCTATTGCCTGGTTTGGGTTTGCCTGCTGGTCTGGAGGCCCGCCGGGGCGGTTCTGACTCCTCTGACAGGGCAAGGGAATTTCCCCTCCACGGTGGAGCTGGTCAACCGCTGGGAGGACGAGGACCATCTGGACGTCCTGGTGCTCGTGGAAGTGGCAAACGCGGATTTGAGCTATGATCGCCAGGACCGGGGGCTGGTGGGCAGGCTCAACCTGGAAGTGGTCCTGACGGGCGCCGACGGCACGGTTCTCAAAACCAAGCGGCCCGTGCGCACGCCGTTTTTGAGCGAGGAGGATGCCGCCAGCCGGACCCTGTTCCAGAACTTCGGTGTGATCCTGAAGAACGTCCCGTTCCGTTCCGGGAACTTCACCTGCACTCTGAAGGACGTCAACAGGATCCGTACGGGTGTCCTCAACCAGATGCAGCGGAACCTGGCCGAAAGCAGTTGCAGAACCCTCTGGTTCGCTCCGGACGGCCCGCGGCCCGACCAGGGGCTGGCGCTCGAAGACCCCCTTTTCCTGGCCCATGCGCCCCTGGATTCCTGGAACCCGGATCTGGCCGCTGCCGGCCGGGACACCGGTGGCTGGCTACACGACTATGCGCACCCTTCCCGCCGGTACGGCATCGAGGAGGACCACCTGCAGCTGTTCATCCCCGTGTGGCCTCCGGCCGCGGGGATCCCGCCGGGCAGGACGCCCCCGGATATCCGCGTGCAGATCACGAATCTCGACATGGACTTCGTCGTCAACGACACCATCAACATCGACGAGCGGGGCCAGCTCGCCCTGGCTGCAGGGCGGCCGGCGAGCATCCTCTATTCCCTTGACGTCAACATCCTGCCGGAGGGGCCGTACCGCCTGAGCCTGGCGCCCCTGGGTGGTTTCGGGCGCGGCGTGCTCAAGAACTTTTCCGTTGTCTGGGAACTCGCCCATCTGGGGCGCGGCCGCAACCAGGTCGTGGGCGAGGGGCGGATGGTCTTTTCCGGGGCCGACCTGTCGCGGTTTTTGGCCTCCAGCCCGGCCGTGCAGGAAAAGATGCTGGATGATTTCTGGAGCGGACTCGACAAGGATCCGGACGATGGGGTCAATGGCCCCCGTCTGGAGTTCGAGTACCGTCTGGCCTATGTCCGGCAGTTCCTGGGAGGGTTCGGTGAGTACGGGCCCTACGATGACCGCGGGGAAGTATTCCTATTGCTGGGGCCTCCGGATGAGATCGAGAGCAAGCACTTGCCCATGAACAAGCGGGAGCAGGACGACGCCCAGATCAAGGTCTTCAAGCGGTTCGCGCCTGACCGGGAAGGTAACTGGGCCAAGGGCAGCTACCGGGAAAATACCAGCCAGCCGAGGGATCCCTACGACACCGAAGGCGGGGTGCCCATGCCGTCTTCCCTGTTCGCCCAGAAAAACCTGAACACCAGGCGCTATACGGCCAGGCATACTTTCGGCTTCGAGCTGTGGAAGTATGATAACGGGGGCCGCCCCTTGTTCGTTAATCGCTTTTCCCGGAAAGGCATGGGGCAGAGGTTCCTGTTCGTGGATCGCAACGGCACGGGGGATTATTTCCTGGAATCCTCGAATCTCATCGAGGGCGAGGAATAGTTTGACTTGGTACCCCCTCCTGCACTAATTATATCAAGCGACTAGACTCCATCGACCGGGTGATTCGAGGTCCCCTCCGCGCGCGGCGCGCACCGGAATCAGGGGTCCTAACTGGTAGTGGCGCGGTGGTCCCCACCTTTCAACCGTTCCGCTCCCGGCACCAGCTTAACAAGGGTCCATCCATGGAAAGGGAGACTTGCACAATGGCTCGTCAGGGTACGTTGAAAAATGCCATTTACCTCTTGATCACTTGCGGGGTGCTGACCCTTCTGCTGGCCGGTCCTGCCATGGCTCAGGACGAAAACGCCGGCGAGGGCGGGATCGACAAATTCGCCAAGGTCCAGGCAACCAGCGATTCGCTGGGCTTCGGGTCCTCGGCCGCCGACTCCCTGAAGGAGATCCCGGTGGTCATCGAGAAGACCGGGGGCCTCATGGGCATCGTCGAACGCTCCCCCATAGGCAAGACCGGCGCCGGGGAACTGTTCGTCAAGGGTGGCCAGTTCATGTGGTGGCTGCTCATCGTGGCCCTGATCGGGTTCATCTTCCTGATCGAGCGTGGCTGGACGCTGCATCGGGCGCGTACGAATTCACGCCGGCTCATCGGCACGGTGATCACGACCCTGCGCAACGACGGGGTCCAGGCCGCCGCCGAGGAGTGCCAGAAGGTGCGCGGTCCCATCGCCGCGATCCTGTATTCCGGCCTGCAGAAGGCCGACAAGGGGCGTGACGCGGTCGAGAAGGCCATCGCCACGGCCGGGACCATCGAGATGTCCTTCCTGGAGCGGGGCCTCATCTGGATCTCCTCGGTGACCACGATCGCTCCGCTGATCGGGTTCCTGGGTACGGTTTCCGGTATGATCAACGCCTTCGAGGCCATCGCCGCCAGCGAGCAGGTCAACGCCAAGCTGGTCGCCTCCGGTATCTCGGAGGCCCTGATCACCACGGCGACGGGTCTGGTCGTGGCCATCCCGGCAACCATCGGTTACAACTACTTCGTGTCGTCCATCGACCGTTTCGTGATCGAGATGGAAGAGACGAGCGCGGAATTGATCGATGAGTTGGAGCGTCTCCAGGGCTAGGCTGCCGGTCATGGCCCCGGTGGGGGCCTGAGCGGGAAAGGTGAAGGCACATGGGCCTGCTGAAGAAAAAGAAGAAGGAACCCCTGGGCGAGCTGACCATGGCTTCGACCAGCGACGTGGCGTTCCTGCTGCTGATCTTCTTCATCGTGACCACGATCTTCGCTGCCGAGCAGGGGCTGACCCTTGTCCTGCCCGGGAAGCAGAAGCAGAAGACCGATACGGTCAAGGTGAAGGAAAGCAACATCGCCACCCTGTTCGTCCACGCGGACGACTCGATCACCCTGGACGGCAAGCCCATCGCCATCAACCACATCATGCACGCCATCGAGGACAGGATCTATGCCAACCCCAAGCTGGTGGTCCTGCTCAAGGTCCACCCGGACGCCGATTACGGGAAGATGGTCGCCTGCCTCGATGAATTGAAATTGGCCAACGCCACCAAGGTCTCCCTGAAGACCGCCAAGGAATAGGGAGGAGGCGGAGATGGATTTTAATCGGAACACCAAGAAGGAAACGTTCATCCCCACGTCCTCCATGGGGGACATCGCCTTCCTGCTGCTGATCTTCTTCATGGTCACCACCATTTTCCGGCAGGAGAACGGTTTGCCCGTCGAGTTGCCCCGCGCCGAGGCCGGCGAGGAGGTCAACCGAGAACTGGTGTCCAACATCTACATCAACAGGCAGGGGCAGATCTCCATCGACGACCGCCTGATCCAGGTGCGGTTCGTCTCGGACCTGATCGGCCAGAAGATCAATGACAACCCCCAGCTGGTGGTGGCGTTCAAGACCGATACCTATACGGATTACGGGGTGGTCAGCGAGGTCATGGAGGAGCTGAAGGACGTCAACGCGGTGCGCGTGTTCTTCAACAACGACATCGAATCCCATCCGGGTGCCAAGTTCTAGGAGAATCATGAGCACGCAGTCGGTGAACAACACGCTGCACATGTCCGCGAACGAACAGTTCAAGGCGCAATACAACAAGTACCTGCGCTGGTCTGCGGTCGTTGCCGTCCTGTTGACCCTGATCGGCTTCCTGGTCAGCCCCAACTACACACCCCATCCGTACAAGTTGCGCCAGCAGGAGATGGAGGCCGTGGACATCGAGGACCAGCAGGTCGTGGAACTGCCGCCGCCCCCGGTGGAGGCGCCACCGCCGCCCAAGGTCATCGAGGCCGCCCCCGATGACGAGGTCTCGGACGACGTGGAGATCGCCGACACCCTCATGGATCTCGGTGACGCCATCTCCAACAGCATGCCGGTCTATGACACCGGTGGCGACGAGGGTTTCGTGGCCTCGTCCGAGAACCCCAAGATCATCCAGTGGGCCAAGCCCTTCTATCCGGAAATGGCGCGCCGGGCGCAGATCGAAGGGACGGTCCTGGTCAAGGTTCTGGTCGGCCCCGACGGCTCGGTCATGGACGCCGTGCTGTTGCGCGGGGTCAACCCCCTGATCGACAAGGAAGCGCTGAAGGCCGCGCGCAAGTGCAAGTTCATCCCCGGCAAGCAGCGCAACATCCCGGTCAAGGCCTGGATGGCGTTGCCGTTCACGTTCCGCCTGAACTGACCTGCGGCCAGTTCGGGTTCCCGCCTGCGGGCCGCGGCTTGGGCTGCGGCCCGCGTTTTCATGGGTCCGTGTGCAACCCCGCCCGCTTGCCATGCGTATGCAATCAAGTTTCTCGAATCAGGTTCAGGATTCGGCTTGGGAAGATTCCTGCGGGGGCATATGATCGGCCCATCGCAATGGTCCGGCCCCTACCATTCCGACGCCCGGGCGTCACGGGAGTAGACGATGATGCGAACATACGTGTGTGAGATCCGCAGCCGCAGCTGGCGGTCGGGAACGGTCCTTGCCCTGGCGCTGGCGGTCATTTCCCTGCTCGCCGCAGGGCCCGTGCGCGCCCAGGACGCCCCCCCCGATGCGGCCGGTGGCCGGGTCTTGACCCTGCAGCAATGCATCGATCTGGCCCTTGAATACAACCCGACCCTGTTGATCGCCTCGGAAAGGCTGCACATCGCGGGCAAGGACGTCTCCGATGCCATGGGCGCCTTCCTGCCGGATGTCAGCCTCAACCGGAACTACCAGAAATCCGACCGCACCGATTTCGATGTCCAGACCTACCAACCCGCCATCATCGATTCCATTCAGATCAGGGATCATTTCACCGACGACCTGCTGACCTGGTACAGCCAGGTCAACCTTCCGGCGGGCGTCGAGGATCAGACCATCCACACCAAGTACAAGGACTGGAACGGGCGGGCCTCGCTGAATCTGTTCAGCGGTTTTTCCAAGTTCAGCGCCCTGAGCGCGGCCAAGCACGGCCGAGCGGCCTCGGAGGCGACCCTGGCCTACAACAGGGAACTGGTGGTCCAGGACGTGTTGACGGCCTACTACAACCTGCTGCGTTACCAGAAGCTGGAAGAGGTGGCCCTGGAGGCGAGGGACCGGGCGCAGAAAGAGCTGGAGCGGACCGAAACCTATTTCCGGCTCGGCAGCGCCGCCAAGAGCGACGTCCTGCAGCAGAAGGTCCAGCTCGAGAACACCAAGCTGGACGCGGTCGTGGCCCGCAACAACGTGGCCAAGGCCTTCGCCGACCTGGCCTACGTGATGAACCGGCCCCTGGCCGAGCAGTTCAGCGTGGACGGATCGGTTCTGGACACGGATTTCCAGGTCGAGGACGTCACCCGGCTCTACGACGAGGCCCTGGCCAACCGCCTGGACCTGCGCAGCAGCGAGGAACAGCTCGAGGCCAGGCGCAAGGACATCACCACCGCCAGCGGCAACCTGTGGCCCCAGATCAACCTCAACGGCAGCTACACCCGCTACAACAACGAATCTCCCTACAAGTTC
>JANTFX010000031.1 GCA_024763215.1 Candidatus Krumholzibacteriia bacterium
AAGCTCCGGCGGGGGGGGCGGTGCTGGAACTCCTGGCTGCCCGGGCGGGGCTGTACGCTTTGGATGACGGGCCCGATCTGGATCCGCTGGTCCCGGTGCCGGGGCTGATCGACGGCGATACCGCCGATCCCACCGACCCGGCCATCGATATCGGGGGCGCCCATATCAATATCAATCTGGGCGTGGACCTGGGGGCTCCGGTGCCGGTGGCGGGCATTTATGTCTACACCGACCGGCCCTCGGGCGAGCAGGTGCGTTGGCAGGTGTATGTATCCGAAGACAACCTCACCTGGGAGGTATGGGACCAGGCTCCGCTCCAGGTCTTCAACGTCGCCTTGAACCGTTACGAGATCTCGTTCGCCCCCAGCGACCGGCGCTATGTCAAGGTGGTCAACGCGGGCCTGAACGAGGTGGCGCAGGTGCTGGTCACGGAGCTCGAGGTGCTGCGTGAGCGGCCCGCGGTGGCCAGGGAACATCGTCTGACCTTCATCAACCTCATGGACGGCCGGGTGGGTTACAAGCTCTCGGAGCGGTGGCGGACCAGCCTCGATGTTTCCCTGCAGCACAGCGAGCTGATGGGCAAGACGGGTGACCGCACACTCGGCGGCGCCGGCTGGCGCCTGGATTACGAGGCATCCGAGGCGGTCGCCCACCATCTGCGCGTGGATTTTTCAGTCCAGACCGGCAACGGGGACGAGGCCACCCAGGGCGACCGCACCCTGGGCTATTCCCTGGTCTTCCATCCTCTCGCTGCCTGGCGTGGAGCCCTGGCGGTCAACGACCGGCACTCGACCCTGGAGAAGGAAGACGCCCAGGATCTGCGCGGCGTCTCCCTCGAAAACACCATGGCCCTGCTGCCGGGACTGGAGTTTCGCCTGGGCGGCGGGGCGACGCGGACGGACGATCACCTGGGGGGGATGCGGATCGACAGCTGGCATTCCCGTTTTGGGCTGGCCGCCGACCCGCGCGCCGGCTTGAAGATTGCCCTGGACGGGCACTATCAGGAGAGCACCGGCGGGGTGGATGGCGGCACCAGGATCAGGCGCACCGGCAACCTGGCCGTCGACTGGCGTCCGGGCTCCCGCCTGTATGTGCGCGCGAACCTGCAGGGGGTTTCGGAGAATACCGATACGGTGATCCGTGATATCCTACTGGGATGGAATGTGCTGCCCCGCATCCGGTTGTCAGGGCAGAGCTATGCCCTGCGCACGGGGGGGACCACCACCAGCAAGCGCTGGAGTGTGAACATGAACGTGGATCTGAATCGTCGCAGCTACCTTTATCTGCGTTTTGCCGCCGTCGACCTCACCGGAGGCGGGGGCGCCAGGACGGTATCCTTTCAACAGGGATTCAGGGCCGGGTTCTGAATCCGAATGGATGGTTGTCATGAAACTACTGAGGTTGGGTTTGGCGGCCCTGGTCGTTCTGATCTGCGGAGGCTGTGCCGGGAGCGGGGCGGAGAAGTTCGTGCACCCGGACTTCGATTTTTCGTTCATCGAAAAGGTGGCCGTGATCCCCTTCGAGAATCTTTCGGGCGACCAGGGCGCCGGGGCCAGGGCGACGCGCTATTTCGTCAACTCCCTGCTGGCCAGCGAGGCCTTCGAGGTTGTCGAGCCCGGCGAGGTGGCCAAGGCCCTGGAGAAGATGTCCGTGGTGCGCACCGCGGAGCTGACGCGGGACCAGTACGTCCAGCTCGGCCGCCAGTTGGATGTGCAGGGGCTTTTCCTGGGGTCGCTGAGCGAGTCGACCTCGGTCCGCAGCGGATCCGGCGATGCCAACGTCGTGACGGTGGTCCTGCGTCTGGTGGAAACCGAAACGGGGCAGACGGTGTGGTCGGTGACCCGGTCTGAGGACAGCCGCGGTTTCTGGTCGAACCTGCTGGGGACGGCCCAGGACTCGCGGGGCGAAGTCACCCGCAAGTGTCTGGACAAGTGTCTGGACAGTCTGCTGGACTGATCCGGTGAAGGGCCTGGAATGAAACGCCTCGGTCACGTCCTGCTGGGATTGCTGCTGCTGGCTGTCGGCTGTGCCGGCAGCGGCGGCAAGGTTCCCAGCGATGCCGCGGTACATGGGGCCGAGCGTCACCGCATCGGCGTCATGCCGTTCGCGAATTATTGCCGCCAGGGCGAAGCCGGCCGGCTGATGCTGCCACTGATCACCGGGGGGTTGGCCCGGGCGGGGCTGGAGGTGGTCGGAGGACCGGAGCTCAGACCCGCCCTGCGCCGGCACCGGATCCGCAGCCAGGGTATGATCGGCAGCCGGGACGCTCACCTGCTGGCCTCGGAACTGGACCTGGATTATTTCCTCCTGGGCTCGTGGGATGTCTATGTGCAGGGAGATAATCTGGAACTGGGCCTTTCGCTGCGGGTGCTCGATGCCGGATCCCTGGAACTGGTCCGGGCGGTCAGCCGGGGGCGGACGGCCGTTGACGAGGTCGGCTGGCTGGGGCTGGGCAGGGTGGATTCCCTCGGCACCCTGGCCGAGCTGCTGGTCCGGGACGCCCTGTCCGGGATTTTGCCCCTGGGCCCTGCAGGCAAGGCCCCCGGGGATTTGCCGCCGGTCGCGGTGATCCCCCTGGATAATCTTTCGGAAACCGATCATGCCGGGGCGGTTTGCGGGTCAGTGCTGGTCTCACGGCTGATGGCGCGGGGGTTCCCCGTGATCGAGCCGGGGTTCATAAGGGAACTGCAGCTGGAAACCGAGACCGCCTACCGGGGCGGTATCGACCGGGAAGACCTGCAGACCGTGGTCAGGGTCCTGCAACCGCAGGTGGTGATCACAGGGACGGTGGACGTGTTCGCCCCGGTGGTCGGGGATCCGGCCGTGGGGGTTCCGGAGGTGGCCCTGGGCCTGCGGATGATCGCTCCGCATGCGGGCCGGGTGCTGCTGGCTCGCGAAATCAGCCTGAAGGGCAGCGACAGCGACGGCTGGTTCCAGCGGGGCAGGATCCACGGCCTGACACGGTTGGCGGCCCGGGTTTGCGACAGGTTCGTGGACGATCTCGAGACGGAAATCATGACCTCGACAGAAGGAAAGAATCCATGACGATCCGGTTCCGGAATGGCAATACATGGCGTGGGGCGAAGGCCCCGATGGTCCTGAGCATGGCTGGATCCATTGCGCCGCTGGCCTTGCTGGCCATGGTGCTGGCGGCCGGGGCGGCATGGGGGCAGCAGGCGCCCGGCGACACCCTGATCCTCGTCAACGCCGATCCCATCACCGTGGCCGATGTGGATGCCATGGTGCTCCAGGCCCATGAATCGGGCCGGATGGAGAAGGGCGGCGCCGGTCTGGTCAGGCGGATGATGGAAAAGCGCGTGAACGATCTGCTGATCCTGCAGGACGCCCTGGCCGCAGGCATGGACCAGGAGCCCGAGGTGCTGGACTTCGTTGCGGACAAGGAGCGCGATTACGCCATCCAGGCCTATGTGCGCGATCATCTGACCCTGCCGGAGGCCGCTCCCGAGGACTCGGTCCGCGCCTATTTCGAACGTTACTACTGGCGGATCCAGGTGCGGCAGCTGTCGGTCAGGACCCGGGCCGAGGCCGAGGATCTGCGCCGGGCCGTCCTGGCGGGGGCGGACATGGATTCCCTGGCCAGGGCGGTTTCCCTGGACACCAAGAAGCTCAACGGGGGCATGTACAAGCTGCTTCACTGGGCGGACGTGGAAAATGTCATCCGCGACCAGGTGCGGAATCTACCCGTGGGCGAGATCTCACCCGTGTTTCCTTTCCGCGAGGCGTACGCCTTCGTCAGGGTCGAGCAGCGCGAGCCGGTCGACAAGCCTGTGTTCGCCTCGGTTCACGACAAGATCGCCGCGGCGGTGCTGGCGTCCATGCGCCAGGAGGCCTGGGACGGCTTCGTGGACTCCGCCCTGGCGCAGGTACCGGTGACCGAGGACATGGGGGGCCTGTTCGCCATCGCTGCGGATTCCGCCCAGGTGTTGACGGGGGAATTCCTCAAGGAAAATTCCCGACCGGTGCTTGAAGTCCAGGGCGGCGCGGCGATCACCGGGACCGACCTGCGCAAGGCGATTTCCCATGAGGCCATGAAGGATGCCTCCCGTCCCTTTGCGGCAATCATGTCCATGGCGCGTCAGAACAAGAAGCGGGAGCTGGTCCTGGATTATCTGGCTACCCGTGCCGGCTACCACGACGATGCCGAGGTCAACCGGCGCGTCGACAAGGACTGGGAAGAACTGCTGATCGAGACCTATCTGCAGGACACGGTGGCTTCACGCATCCGCTTCAAGAAGGGGGAGTTCGAGAAATTCTACCAGCAGAACCTGGACCGATACCGGGGGCCTGACGAAGTGCGCCTGGAAATCATGATTCTCGATGACGAGGACCAGGCTCGGGAAGCGGCGGCCAAGCTGGCCGGCGGGGCGGACTTCGGGTACGTGTACCGGCAGTACAACCCGGGGGTGGAAATCAACCTCGGCCAGTCCTCCTATATCCAGATCGACCAGCTTTCCCAGCCGTTTCGCGACCAGCTCGAACACATGTCGATCGGCCAGAGCAGCGAGGCCGTCGAGATGCCCATGGGTTGGATGGTGTTTCAGCTTGCGGATCGTCGTCCGGGCACCCCGCCGCCCTTGCCGGAGGTGGAGATGGATATCCGCAAGGTCATCTATCAGCAGAAGTTCAACAAGCTTCTGGACGAGCAGCTGGATAAGCTGAAGTCCCAGGCCACCATCATACGGTTCGACGATGGGATCGCGGCCTACTTCAACCCGCCGCAGGAGGATTGAGCATGGCGACCTGCGCCTCGAGACATGGTTTTGGCGGTCTGTGGCCCGGCCGGACCCTGGTGGTGCTGGCTGTCCTGGGGCTGGCCTGGTTGCTGGGCGCCGCCGACGCGAACGCCCAGATCAAGCGGGGGCGCAGATTCGCCAAGAAGGGGGACTGCCTGAGCTGCCACCGGGACGATGTCCAGGTGGGCTCCCATCCCCACAAGCCTTTTGCCGACAAGGATTGCCTGGGCTGCCACAAGCCCCACGGCCTGGTGGGGGCCTTGCGCCTGAAGGAGACCGGCCGCAAGCTGTGCCTGCCTTGCCATGAGGCCGAGGGGCTGGGCATCGACCGGCGGTATCTGCATGGCCCTGTCGCCGAAGGGCGCTGTGACGCCTGCCACAACGCCCACGGAACGGATTATTCCGACCTGCTGGCGGCCGACGGCGAGGAGGCCTGTTTCCTGTGCCACGATAAGCAGCCATTCACGCGCAAGCACCGGCACGAGCCCCTGGCTCGCGAGGGTTGCACGGCCTGCCACGAAACCCACGGCAGCGAGCATGAATCTTTGTTGCGGGCCGATCCCGGCGCCATCTGCGCACGGTGCCATCAGGCCCGGGACGAGAAACTGGTCAAGGCCCACTTCGGTTTCGATCTGGAGGGGAAGGATTGCCTGGCTTGCCACACGCCGCATTCCTCCGCCGGGCCCGGACTGCTGCGGATGTCCAACCACGAGCCCATGACCGAGGGCGACTGCGCCTCCTGCCACGCCGGAGCCGGCGCGGAAGATCCCCTGGCCCTGACGGCCCCTGATCCCAACGGCACGTGCCTGGAATGCCACGACCTGGACGAAGTGGCGCCGGCCGGCACCCATGACCCTGTCGCCGACCAGGATTGCCTGACCTGTCATGATGCCCATGCGGCGGCCGGATCGCATTTGATGCGGGAGGCCTCGGCGGTGGTGTGCCTGGACTGCCATGACGATGTCGCCGACCAGGTCCATACCGCCCATCCCCATGAACCGGCCCGGGCCGATTGCCTGCAGTGCCATCAGGGCCATGGGCAGGTCTCGAGGCATCTGCTGGCCGACCAGGACGGCGAGCTTTGCGCCCGCTGCCACGCGGACATCGTGGACGCCGGCGAACCGGTTTCCGCCCACCCGCCGTTTGCCGACAGCGAGTGCCTGGCGTGCCACACGCCGCACGGGAGCAATGATCCGGGGCTGATCAAGGGTGACCCGCGGGGCCTGTGCGCTTCCTGCCACGACGAACCCGACGCCTGGTTACGCTTGTCCCATACGCACAAGCCCGTGGTGCTGGGGCATTGCCTGGAATGCCACGAGCCCCACAAGGCGGACCATCCCTCGCTTCTCAGGGAGGAAGGAGACCAGCTGTGCCTGAGGTGCCACGCCCAGGTGAATCTGGCCAAGCAGGCTCCGGTGGTCCATGAGCCTGTGACCGAGGGCGATTGCTCTGTCTGCCATCAGCCCCATGGCTCCCGGCAGCCGGGGATGCTGGTAGCTGTCGAACGGCAATTGTGCCTGGATTGCCACGATGATCTGGACGCCGCGACCGATCCCTCCGGCAGCGCCCATCAGCCGTTCGTCGGTGGCAAGTGCACCGCCTGCCACGTACCCCATGGCGGCAAGCTGGCCTCGCTGCTGGCCGAAAAAGCGCCCGATCTCTGCTTCACCTGCCACGAGGATCTGGCCGCGCGGCTAAAAAGCGGCACCGTGCATTCCCCGGTCGCCGATGGGGAATGCCTGGCCTGCCACGACCCCCATCTGGCCTCCCAGCCCGCGCTGCTGACCGAAAAGGTTGCCGACCTCTGCCTGGAGTGCCATGCCGGTGACGACGAGGCGTTCCTCGGGGCCCATCTCGGCCTGCCGGCCGACGGCATGGACTGTGTGGGGTGCCATGATCCCCATGTTTCCGATGACCCGGACCTGATCCAGCCCGATCAGCATGATCCCTTTGCGGGTCGTTCCTGTGATACCTGCCATCCCGGCACCCAGCAAGGGGGGGAGCGATGATGAACAGGTTGCTGCCCGCAGCAATTATTCTCTGCCTGGCGGCGGGTTGCCCGCGCTCCGGCGGCGCCGTGCCGGTGAATGCGGCGGTGGATGAACCGGCGGTCTGCCTGGAGTGCCACGGTGACATACAGGAGGCCTTCGGGCGTTCCCACGTGCACACCGCCTTCGCCGACGGCAAGTGCTCATCATGCCATAACCCGCACGCTTCCCGGCACGCCGCGCTGTTGAGGACGGACACCGGCAAGCTGTGCCAGGGTTGCCATGAAGAAATGCGGGGCCTGGGCAGCGAGCCGGTTGTCCACCAACCTGCCGCCGTGGGCAAGTGCACTTCCTGCCACGATCCCCATGCCGCGGACAACAGGGCCAACACCGTGGCGCCCATGCCCCGGCTTTGCTCCGGCTGCCACCAGGAGGTGGACCGGTGGCTGGCCAGGGCGGTGGTTCATGATCCCCTGCAGGGCGGGCAATGCCTGGCCTGCCATCTTCCGCACGCCGGCCAGGCCGCCGGGCTGCTGACCGAGGCCGTTCCCGGGTTGTGCATGTCCTGTCATGAAGAAGACGCGGCCTTCGGCAAGGCCCACGGCGGGCGTTCCCTGGCCGGGACCGACTGCACCGCCTGCCATGATCCCCATGCCTCCGCTGTCCCGGGGCTGCTGCGTCAGAACCAGCACCGGCCCTTCGCCTCGGGTAATTGCGCCAGCTGCCACAAGGGGCTGGACAAGGATGGCTCCTTCGACCTGGGGCAGCGCGTGGTTGATCTATGCCTGCGTTGCCATCGGTCCGTCGAGCCCGGCCTGGAAGCGATGTACCCTCATCTGATGAACACCGAGGAATCCTGTGCCTCATGCCACAACCCCCATGCATCCAACGAGCCGAGCCTCCTGTTGAGGCCTCAGGTCAAGCTCTGCATGGGGTGCCATTTCAACGGAAAGCGGGAGGGTGATAAGGATCGGGACAAGAGCGAGTACATCACCCATGACGGCATGGACTGTGTGAATTGCCACCTGCCCCATGGCGCCGACAACTCCGCTCTGCTGGTCCGGACAGACTCCGGACTTTGCGCCGGCTGCCACGAACAGGCCCACAAGGCGACCCACCCGGTGGGCCCGGAGGTCATCGACCCACGCACCGGGAAGCCTGTGACCTGCATGAGCTGCCATCAGCTGCACGGGTCGGATTTTCCTTTCTATCTGCCATTGAATCCCGATATGGAGTTATGTCTGCAGTGTCATAAGAAGTGATTCGCCGGATGGGATGGACCGATGCGGGGGTTTGTGCCTAAGAAACTGATGATCCTGGGGGCGGCCTCGTGGTGCCTGGGCCTTGTCCTGGGTGTGCCGCTGACCGAGGCCGGCGTCCACGAGGGGGGCGTCGGCGCCTGCAGCTACTGCCATGTGATGCATGGGCGGGACTTGCCGACTCAAGGCGGAGGTGGGCTACTGGTGGCCGATTCCGCCAGCGATGTCTGCCTGCTGTGCCACGCGGACACCTACGGCGCGGTGCTGGGCATCGATCCGCTGGCCCCGCCCCCGGAGCGGGGACCGGGTAATTTCGTCTTTCTGCTGGAAGACAACCTGAACGACGGTCCCGACGGTGGGACCAATCCCCTCGGCGGTGATGCCGCAGGGCACAACATCGACGCCCCCGGCCATGGGCTCTCCAGCGACGGCACCTACCTGAATTCCCCCGGTG
The DNA here is from genome assembly GCA_024763215.1 of Candidatus Krumholzibacteriia bacterium. Classification (GTDB taxonomy): domain Bacteria; phylum Krumholzibacteriota; class Krumholzibacteriia; order LZORAL124-64-63; family LZORAL124-64-63; genus JAHJTW01. Next base: position 8,456 of record JANTFX010000031.1, read on the forward strand.
GATCCTACCCCTCGTCCTCCCTGGGCTGCACCAGCTGCCACGATCCCCACGGCAACGGCAATTACCGTTTCCTGTACGGGGCCGGGCCCGTGCCGCCGGGCGAGACCTTCCAGAACCCGGCCCCGACGGCCGTGGGCCTTCCCTTCGACGGCCCTTCTGAAAGTTCATCCCATCATGTCGCCTACCTGGGCGGTGTTTCCCGCTGGTGCGGCAACTGCCACAGCGCTTACCTGAACCGCCATAACCGGTGGATGGGGTTCAAGCACCTGACCGACGGTTCCCTGAGCAGCAAGGTCATCCAGCGTTATGATTCCTACAACGGAACCGCCGACCCTGCCGGCGGCAGCACCGCCACGGCCTACCTGGCCGAGGTTCCCTTCCAGGATCTGGGTGAGGCCGTCTCTGCGACGTGGGGCCCCGGTGCCGGCAGCAGGATCATGTGCCTGACCTGCCACCGGGCCCACGCCACCTCCGGACCACGGTCCGGGCGCTGGGATTTCAACGTGGATGTTCTGGGCCAGGACGGGGTGATGTCCGGGTCCTATCCCCTGCCCAACCCCTATGCGGATCCCGGGCAAGAGCCTCTGTGCCGGAAATGCCACAGCAGCATGATGGGTGGCGGCGGGGGAGGAATGGGCCGGTAACGGCCCGTGGCGTCAACGCCCTGTCATGGCCACCAAGGGGCCGGCGGCGGCTGCGCCCGGGGTGGCTTCGTGCTGGTGGCAGCCCACGCAGAGGTCGTAGGGGTTCTCGTAACTGATCAGATCGTATGGCGTGCCTGCGGTCAGCAGGTGGCAGGTCTGGCATTCGAGCTTGCCGTCGAACAGCGGCAGACGTTCGTCCAGGTGCCAGCGGATGTGGTCGAAGCGGTTGCCCGCGCCCGGGATGACCATGACCCCGTAGGGATGGCTGGCATGGGTGTTGAAGCCCAGGGCGCTTTCTGCGGTGGCATCCTGCCAGGGGGAAGCCGAATCCGAGGCATGGCAGCGCAAGCAGGATTCCGAGGGGGATACTCCTTCGAGATCCTTGCCGGCGGCATGATACAGCCCGGCCGCGGTGCGGTGGGCGGCGCTCAGCAGTTGCAGGTTCCCCTCGGGGTTGTGGCAGGCGCGGCAGTGGCCCGAATCCAACCCGGGCGACCCGACGGCATGACCCCCGCCGGCGGCCTGGCGATCCTGTGACCCGTGGAACCGATGGCAATCGAGGCAGCCCTGGCCGTCCCGGTCAGCGCCGACTGCGGTGGTGTGCCGGGCCAACCGGTCGCCCGGGTGGCAATTCAGGCAACGGCGCGCCACCTGGGGGCTACCGGCGGGGTCAACGAGAGCTCCCCCGTCGTGGCAAAGCGAACAGGCGGCCTCCTGATGGGACCGTGGTTCCGGCCCGGCCTCGGCCACGGCCGGTTGCAGGGATGCCCAGTACATGACCAATGAGTAGATTATCAAGTTTTTCCTCATAGTGAAAGACACTATCGGCATAAAATAGGAATAATTTAGAAAAATTAAAACCTGCCCTTGACGATCCCTGTTTGTCGCGCAGGGAGTTCATCCTGGCCCCTTGTGGGGACTTTTCTGCAGGGGGAGGGGTTCATGGTGGCGCGGATAGGCCTCCAGGGGGTACAATCAAGGCCCTTGAGGGTGGCCGCGATGGCACATCTCTTGCGATATTCATCCATTGCCGATGATCTGAACGCCGCCAGGCCCCGGACAGGGGATAGCCGAAGGGGAAAGAGGACAAGTTGCCCATGCGGAGCCACAAGGCATCAATCGTTGACCCTGCCGGTCTGCCTGGCTGCAGCCGGCCAGGTGGTGGTGCACGCTGGACGGTGTTGCTGGTCATCCTGCTGGTCGTTGTTCCCGGGCTGGTGTTCGGGGGCACCCCTTCCGGGAGCAAGGCCGACCGTGCGGCCAAGGACCGGAACTCCTCCTATGGGGCCGTCTTCACCCGAGTCGCCGGCGCCTGGCGCAACGGGGATCAGAAAACCCTGGCCCGGTTGGTGCACCCGGACGGCCTGAAGGTCATCGCAAGCGGCTCCCCGGACCGCGCGGTCAACTACAGCTCCAGCCAGGCCTTCTACTACTTCCGCAATCTCTTCCAGAACAACCGCACCACCTCCTTCACCATGACCCGCATCCAGGATTCACCCCAGGGCGGGAGGGTCCACGGCCTGGCCGACTGGGAATATGAATCCGGTCGGCAAGCCCGCAAGGTCAGGCTGGTCATCGTGCTGACCAGACACAAGGCCCACTGGTTCCTGAGCGAGATCACCACCATCAGGTAGGAGTCCGGATGCGCAAGTTCGGGACCGGTCCCCTGCTGCTGATGGCCCTGATGGGGCAAGGGGCGCTCCTGCTGGTCATGGGGGGCGGCCTGGAGCGTATGGCCGGGGCCGTACCGTATCTTTTCCTGGGCACGGTCCTGGTGCTGGCGGCGGTGGTGGTTCTCGGTGCGGTGGCCGGCAGGCGCGTTGAACCCCGTGGCCCGTGGCTGAACCCGGCCGCGTTGCTGATCGTCCTGGTGCTGGCCGTGCAGGCCGGTCTGCTGGTGGCCCGTCTGGCGGCCCCGGATCCGGGTTCCGGCGCCCGCATGGGACCATCGGTGGTGGCCGAAGCCCTGGACGGCGCCTCCTCCACACTGTCCGATCTCCTCGCTGATCTGGACCGGCTGGAAACCGAGGCTCAGAACCTCGGGGAACCGGCCACCCCCTCGGGCGGGGACCTCTTCACCGCCGCCGAAACCCTGCGCGGCTATTGGCAGGGGGATGCCGCCTCGCGGTTCCCCATGCAGGTCGTGATATGGGAGGGTGGCCAGCGGGTGGCCTGGACCGGCGGGGCCACCCCCCTGGTTGCGGCCGACTCCATCGCCCTGCTTCCGGATGGGCGTCATCTTGCGCAAACGCACGCCGGCTGGCTGTTGCGCGATTTGGTCAGGTCCTCTTCCGATCGGGTCGTCGAATTGCAGGTGGGGTTGCCGAGCCTGATGGCGCGCACTTCCGGCCTGCGGGTTGTCCTGAAGGTGACCTCGGCCCGCCGGGCGGCGCAGTTCAAGCGCATCTATCCCGAACAAGGCCGAATCGTGAATCTGACCTCAGGCGACGGGGAGCCCGTGGTCTGGTTGGCCGCCGAACAGGGTGCGGCGCCTGAAACCGCCCCCGGCAACCGGCTTCTGCTCGGCTTGACCGTCTGCTGGCTCCTGCTGCTGGGTTTTGCCTGGGCCGGGCGACCGGGGGGTCCGGGCAAGGTGGTGCTTCTGCTGCTGGCTTTGTGGGGCGCGCGGGCGGTCCTCGCCAGGTTGGATGTCTTCAGCAGGTTGGCCTCGATGTTCCCGGCGGCCGATGCCCCGGCCGCCCCCGGCTCGTGGCAGAGCCTGCTGGATCCGGCGTACTTCGCCACGCCAGCCCTGGGCGGCTGGCTGGCCTCGACGGCGGATGCGCTGCTGACAGCTTCCCTGTTCCTGGGCACGGTCGTGGTCCTGTGGCGGGCCGCCCGCAGTCTGCGGGCCGGTGGCGGCCGGGCGGTGTGGCGGCCGGGGATGGCTCTCGGTCCAGGGGCGGCCGTGGTCTTCGGCCTGGTCATGGCCCTGGGTCTGTGGGGAGTCGCCGGGGTGGACGGGCTGGTGTCGGCCAACGCCAACGCCCGGTTGATCGGCACGGGTGTGCCTCTGGCCTCCCTGTCGTTCTGGGCCCTGCACCTGGTCCTGACCATGGTTTCGGTGTCGCTGGTGTTGTTGCTGGGGGTCCTGTTGCTGGCCTGGCCCGTCCGTTCCGGGCCATGGGGTGTCCGCCGGGCCGTGACGGCGGGGGCCGTGGCCCTGCTGGGAGCCCTGGTGGTCGTCCTGCTCCTGCCGGATGTCACGGCGGGTGAAGGGCTCCTGGCCCTGCTGCTGACAGCCGCGTTCTGGTGCGGTGCGCCCATGTTGGTGGCCAAGCAGCGCTTCCTGCGGAGGCTGGGGTTGCCGGCCTTGCTGCTGTTGCTGGTGGTCTGGAACTATTCCGTCCTGAGGGATCTGAATGGGCGCGCGGAGCGCCGCTGGCTGGAAAACAAGGCGGTGGCCGTCACGACCGCCGACGAGAACTGGACCCGTTTCCTGCTGGGCAGCATCCTGGAAGACATGCAGAAACAGGAAGGCCGAAGTGAACCCGCGGGGGCGCCTGAGGGCATCTGGCGTGATGAACCGGCCTGGAGGCTTTGGCGGAGTTCCGCCTTGGCGGATCTGGGCGGGGCGTGTCTGATCGAACTGCTGGACGGCCGGGGCGCCGAGGAAAGCACCATGGGGCGCGGTTTCCTGCGGGATTTCCAGTACGAGGTTTCCCGGCGGTCACGGGCTGTCGACAGGGAAGGGAATCCGGCCTCGGAGGCCGAGGCCATGACCTTCCAGACCGAGCTGCGGCTGTACGGGGGGGGCGATGAGCAGGTGATGATCGGCGAGGCCCCTCGCCAGGGGGGCGCCGGTTGGATCCGGGTGGAGATCCCCCTGCGTTCGTGGCGGATTTCCACCCTGCAGGCCCGTCTGAATCCTCCCGCAGGGTCCGATGACGGTCACTACCGGCCCCGCGTCGAGGTGGGCAGGCAGGTGTTGCTGGTGCGGGGCGACGATACGGGCTGGTCGCAGGCAGCGGACAATATCTTTCCCGCCAAGGACAGCGCTCCTGCCGTGGCCGAGCTGAAGGCCGGCCGGACGCGCTGGGCCGAGGTGCGGGCCGGTACGAGCCGGTGGCTCTGCCTGTGGCAACCCATGCCCCCGGAGGCCGCCCGTTCCAGGGGTGAAGGATTCCTGATCGGGTTGCGGGTTCCGGGCCTGACCTGGATCCTTCTGGACCTTTCGCGTCTCTTGCTCCTGAACCTGGTATTCCTGTTCCTGCTGCAGGGGGCGGCGGGCCTGCCGGCCCTCCTGCGCAGAAGCGCGGATCCGGCGACCCGTTTCCGGCGGTGGCGTCCCGGGTTCCAGGAGCGTTTCCTGGGCGGTTATCTCCTGCTGGGTCTGGTCCTGCTTCTGGTGGTGGGGATGAGCGTGGACCGCGTGGGGTACCAGACCGTGCGCGGTGAGGCCAGGACCCGCACCAGGGAAGGGCTGTCCCTGGCCGTGGAGCAGCTGCGCAGCCTGCTGGCGGAGCAGGCCCGTTCCCTGGCCGGCAGCGAGTACATCGCCGACCTGCTGCTGGGGCAGCTGGCGGGGCAGCGACCGGCCGGTCCGGCGGATTTGCGGCAGGCCATGGTGTTCGCGGGCGATGGCACCCTCTTGCTGGATGAGACCCTGAGCGATCTTGACGACCGGCAGGCGGCCAGCCTGCTGGATGCCGGGCGCGCGGCTCCCCTGGTGGTCATCGACGACGATTCCGGCCTGTACGTGGGCACGGTGATCCCCATCGATCTGACCGATGTCCTGGCCGCCGCGGATTCGGCCCTGGCCGGAAGGCGGCCTGTGATTGCCAGCGACGGCTTCTTCTTCTACCGCCAGCGCCTGGACGAGGATCTGCTGGTGGGCTTGGCGGACCTGGTGCGGGGCGAGGCCACCCTGGTCATGGCAGGGAGGCCGGTTTTGGCCAGCAATCCCGAGGAGTATTTTTCGGGCCGCAAGAGCCGCCTGCTCGCGCCGGGGATGATGGCCGATCTGCTGTCCCATCCGGCCAGTCCGGGGATCTTCGCCGCCAGGGGCAGGCCCTTCGCCTTCACCGGGGCCATGCCCCTGCCCGCCTTCATGTCGGGTGACGGTTCGTGGTTGCGTTTGCGGATTCCCGCGGTGCTGGCCCTGTCGTTTCCGGACCGGGAACGCGAGTTCAGCATTCAGCGTACCGAGAACGTCCTCTTCCTGACGGGCCTGGCCACGCTGATCCTGCTGACGGCGCTGGCCCTGGCCGGGGTGCTGGCCTGGAGCATCTTCAGGCCCTTGCGGGTGCTGGCCGAGGCCACCCGCTGCCTGGCCGAGGGGGATTTCCAGGCGCCGCTGCCCGAGCCCGGGCACGACGAGGTGGGCGAGCTGACCGCAGCGTTCTCCACCATGCGTTCCCAGCTCCACAACGCGCGCGAGAGGCTGGCGGCCAGGGAGCGGTTCCTGGCCACGGTGCTCGAGAGGGTGCCCGTGGGGGTGGGGGTGATCGGCAGCACCGGGGAGCTCGTGGTCCTGAATCCGGCCGGCCGCCGGATTCTGGCGGAATTCGCCCCGGGGGCCGAGCCGCTCACCGCTCTGACCGAATTGAAGGAACGCCTGGCCGCCCAAGCTGGCACCGCGGGCGAGGTCCGTGGTGCTGCGGGAGAGCGCACGGTGCGGGGAGCGGTGGCCCCACTGGAGCTGCCCGGCGACCACACCCATACCATGGTGGTGTTCGAGGATATCACCGATTTCCTGACCAACAAGAAGCTGGCCTTGAGCGCGGAACTGGCCCGCCAGGTCGCCCACGAGATCAAGAACCCCCTGACGCCGATCCAGCTTTCGGCCCAGTTGCTCGGCCAGGCCTGGCAGGATCGGCACGAACGCCTGGACACCATCGTACCCGAGACGGTGCAGCGCATTCTGGACCAGGTGGATCTGCTGCGGCGGATCGCCTCGGAATTCAGCCTGCTGGGCAGGCCAGACCAGATGGCCCTGCAGCCGGTGGACCTCAAGGCCATGGTCCACAGGGTGGTTGCCGATTACACGGCCGGTGGGCAGGCCGGCACGGGAGATATTCGCCCACCGGTGGTGGATGTGGCCGACGAGGATGTTCCCGAAGTCATGGCCAACCCCGAATCCCTGCAGAAGATCCTGGGCAACCTCATGCAGAATTCCCTGGATGCCGCGGCCGGCGATCAGGCCACGGTGATCGACGTCACCTGGCGCTGGGATGAACATGGGGTGACTCTCTACTGGCGGGATCACGGCGCGGGTATCGCCTCCGATGTGGCCGAACACCTCTTCGATCCCTATTTTTCCACCAAGAGCAGGGGCACCGGGCTGGGGCTGGCCATTTGCCGCAGCCTGGTCGACCGCATGGGCGGAACCATCACCCTGGAGAACCATCCAGACGGGACCGGGGCCGTGGCCGCCCTGACCCTGCCCCGCCCGCAGGAGAAAGGCAGGTGAAGCCCATGGGACCCATCAGATGGCGACGGTTGGCCGCGGGGATCATGCTGCCGGCCCTGGCCACGCTGCTGGCGGCCAACCCCGCGCCCGGTGCGGAAACGGGGGATGAGGCGGGCACGATCCAGATCGCCCGCCTGCACTACGACGGCGGCGGGGACTGGTATTGCGACCCCAGCAGCCTGTCCAACTGGCTGGAGCTGCTGCGCACCAGGGTGCACCTGCCGGCGGCCGAACACGACAAGACCGTGACCCTGGACAGCGAGGATCTGTACAAGTATCCGTTCCTGTACATGTCCGGGCACGGGCGCGTCGCCCTGAGCGACCGGGAGGCCGGGCAGCTGCGCCGTTACCTGGATGCGGGTGGGTTCCTGTACGCCGACGACAACTACGGCATGGATCACTCGTTCCGGGCCATGGTCGCCCAGGTTTTTCCCGACGAGAAACTGGTGCCGGTGCCGGCCGGTCATCCCATCTACCACTGCTGGTACGATTTGCCGGGCCTGCCCAAGATCCACCGCCACGACGGGGAACCCGCCCAGGGTTTCGGCGTTTTCAGGCACGGGCGGCTGGTGCTCTTCTACTCGTATTCCTCGGACATCGGCGACGGCCTCGAGGACCCGGATGTGCACGGGGATCCCCCGGCGGTCAGGGAAGCGGCCGCGCAGATGGCCGTCAACATCATGATGTACGCCTTGACTCACCCCTGACCCGGGAAGGGCCATGAACCAGGAGCGGATCTTCTTGCAACGGCTGGGACGGCTGTGGGCTGCGGCCCGCCGCCGGGTCGTGCTGCTGGGCCTGTTGCGGACCGCGGCGGTGGCCATGCCGGCGCTGGCCGGGGTCCTGTGGGCCGCCGGCGGCCCCACCGATCCCGGCCCCATCCTGCTGCTGGGTATGGGGCTGTCCCTGCTGGCCCTGCTGGGGATGCTGCTGTGGGATCAGGTGCTGGCCCCGTGGCTCAGGCTGGGCACCGTTTCCCACCTGGTGCGGCGCATCGAACGGCGGTACCGGTGCCGCAACCTGGTGCTGGCCGCCGCCGAGCCGGGTCCCCCGGACCCCGGGGCGGATGATCCGGTGGCGCGGGAGCTGCGCCGCCGGGTGGTGGCCCAGGCGGTGGATTTGATCGCGCGCGTGCGTCCGGCCGAGCTGTTCCCCCTGCGTCGGGGGCGGTTGCTCGTCCTGGGTCTGGCCGCCGGGCTGATGATGCTGGGTGGGCTGGAGGTCGGCGATCCCCAGGGCCTCGGCCGTGGCTTCCAGCGCCTGGTGCATCCTGTCGGCCGGAAGGACCTGGTGCGGCAGGGCGGGCTCTACCCTGCTGATAGCCCCCTATTCGTGGTGGCCGGGGACACGGTCACCGTGGCCGCCCGCGACTTCGGCGGTGGCGACGAGGCGGCCGTGTGCCAGATCAAGGCCGGCGGGGGCGACTGGCGCGACGTGCCCGCGACCGAGGCGCCGGTCCCCGGCCGGTTGCCGGGCGTGGCGGGGCCTTTCCGTAGCTACCAGGCCGTGATCCAGGACGTGCAGGAAGATTTCCAGTGGCGTTTCAAGCGGGCGGCGAGGGTCTCGCCCGCCCGCATGGTGAGCGTGCTGCACCACCCCCTGTTGAGGAACCTGTCCGGCCGCATCATACCGCCCGCCTACACCAGGGCCCAGCCTCGGGATCTGGACATCCTGCCCGCCCTGTGCGAGGTGCCCCGGGGGGGGCGTATGGAGCTGACCGGCCTGAGCAACGGCCCGGTGGCCAGGGCCCTGCTGGCCGTGGCCGGCGGCGATACGGTGGCCATGTCCATCGACTCGCTGACCATCCGCGCGGACCTGACCATCACCCAGGAAGCGTCCTTCCAGGTTCTGCTGGTGGATGAGCACGGCCTGCGCAACCTGAACCCGGTGACCTACAAGGTGGTCCCGGTGCCCGACGACGAGCCGGTCGTGCGGTTGGAGCGGCCCGGTGACGACGGGATCCTGCCCCTGGGAGGGCAGGTCCGCCTGGTGGCCGAGGCGGTGGATGATTTCGGGCTGCGGGACCTGCGGCTCATGCTGAGATCCGCCGCCGGCGGGGCCGGTTCCCATGACGAGAGCGCGGGATGGCAGGGGGGCGTGGTCTGGCCCGCAGGGAGCGATTCGATGCTCGGGGTGACCAGCGAGCTGGGCCCCTGGCAGGTGCGGCTGACCCGTATGGATGCGGACCGGTCCGGTCTGCAGGCCCGCGTGGAGCTGATGGCCGATCTGGCCCGGCTGGACCTGGGGGCGGGCCAGGGGGTGGACCTGGTCGCGATCGCCCGGGACAACATGGAGCCAGGCGGGGGGCAGCGCGGCTGGTCGGATATCCTGCATCTGGTGCTGCCTGCGGCCGCGGATGTCCTGCGGGACCAGGCCCTGGCCAGCGAGTCGCGCACCTCGGAGCTGGAGGACGCCAGGCGCCGGACCCGCGAGCTGGGCAAGGATCTGGACCGCCTGACGCGCGAGTTGATGAAGAACCCCGACCCGGACTGGGCCAAGCAGCAGGAGATGGCCGAGGCCATCGCCAGGCGGCGGGACCTGCAGGAGCAGCTGGCCCGGATGAGCGAGCGCCTGCAGGAGGAGCTCGAGCGTCTGGCGGAAAACCAGATGACCAGCGAACGCATGCTGGAACAGGCCGACCAGGTATCGCAGCTGCTCGAGCATCAGAACGGCGCCTACATGGATGACCTGCTGCAGAAGATGGCGGACCGGCCCGAGGCCCTCGGCTCCGAGGATGTCGCCCGCGCCCTGCAGGAGGTCGCCCGCAATCAGCAGGATCTGGCCCGCCGCATGGACGCCGCCCTGGCCATGCTCAAGAGGATGGACCGCGAGCAGGAGATGGAAGGTGTGACCGCCCTGCTGGAGAAGATCATGCAACAGCAGCAGCAGCTGGCCGAGCAGAGCCGCGAGCTGGCGGACAAGCAACAAGGCGAGCACGGTCAGAAAGGCGATCAGGGCGAGCAGGGCAAGCAGAACAGGGAAGACGGCAAGGGCCATGACCGCGAGCAGGGAAAAACCAGCGAGCAGGGGAAAACCGGCGAGCAGGGCGAGAACGGGCCGCAAGACCAGCAGCAGACCAAGGAACTTGCGCAAAAGCAGCAGGATCTGGCCGAGCAGATGAAGCAGCTGGAGGACCAGCTGACCGCAGCCCTCAAGGAATCCCAGGAGCGCATGCAGAATGGGGATGATTCCCCCTCGCAGCAGCAGACGCAGCAGACCCTGCAGGAACTTCTGGATCAGATGAAGCAGCAGCAGGCGCGCAAGAAGATGGACCAGGCGAGCCAGCAGCTGCAACAGATGGATCCCGAACAGGCGGCCCAGATGCAGGAGCAGGCCCTGCGCGACCTAGGCTCCCTGTACCATGTGTTGCTGCAGTCCCAGTCGGCCATGCAGATGGCCATGCAGCAGAACCAGATCAAGTCCCTGCGTGCGATCGCCGCGGACCTGCTCGATCTGTCGGTCCGCCAGGAGGAGATCGCCCAGCGGGTGCCCGCCCAGCTCAGGAACGTGCGCGTCAAGGACGTCACGCGGCAGCAGTTCCACGCCCAGCAGGGAGCGAGCCGGGTGCGCCAGAAGCTTTCGAACCTGTCCACCGATGTGCCCATGCGCATCATGGCGCTGCTGAAGAAGCTGGACGGCCTCATCGAGACCATGGGGTACGCCCTGAACGCCCTGGAACAGGGGCAGGGCGAGGCAGCCCAGCGCCAGAGCCGCCAGGCGCTGGCCCAGACGAACAAGATCGTCATCGGCCTGTTGACCGAGGCGCAGATGAGCAGCAGCGGCCAGGGCAGCTCCTCACAGCCTCAGCCCTCGCTGGCCGAGAAGCTCATGCAGATGCTCAAGGAACAGGCGGGGCTCAACGGCCAGACCGAACAGCTGCGCAAGATGCTGGCCGACCGCGGCCTGAGCCAGGAGGCCAGGGCCCGGATGCAACGTCTGAGCCAGGCCCAGGGGGATCTTGCGGGGCGCATGGAGGAACTGGCGCAACAGGAGCAGGTCCGGCCCGAAGGGCCGCGGCTGCTGGGGGACCTGGAACAGCTGGGCAGGGACATGGAAGCTGTCACCGGCGACCTGGACCAGGGCCTGGTCAGCCAGGAGACACTGCGCCGCCAGGAGCGGATCCTGAGCCGCATGCTGGATGCGCGCAACAGCGTGCGCCAGCGGGACTACAGCATGCGCCGCGAGAGCCGCACGGCCCGGAAGGTCTTTGGCGACCGGCAGCAGGGGGTCATGCCCGGCGTGGATGATCCGCGGCGCTTCCGCCTGCGGTACCAGTCCCTCGATGCGGCCCCGCCGGATTACCAGGGGCTGGTGCGCCGCTATTTCAGCGCCCTGGATTCCCTGCAGCGGCTGGACCAGGCTCCGGACGGGCCCGGGAGGTTGCCATGATCCGGCGGCGCGGTCTGGCGGTCCTGTGCGGAGCCGTGGCCCTGGCCGTGGCGCTGGCGGCCTCGGCCCAGCAGCCCCGCGCACAGAAAACCCCGCGGCCGGTTCCCTCAAGGCCGGGGCTGATGCCCGCCGACCCCCACGCCCTGTTCGACCTGCGGCAGCGGCTTCAGGAGCTGGACCAGATGCTGTCGTTGCGCGCGGCCAGCAAGGCCCAGGCACTGCTGGCGGATCTGGGGCAGCACCAGGAACTGGCCGGTGAGCTCGTGCCCCGCCGCGCCCGGCTGGCCCAGCTCACCGGGGATTTCGACAAGGCGGCGGAGATCGCACGCCAGGGGTTGCTGGACAGGCCCGACGATCCCGCCCTGTGGCGCAACCTGGCCGCCTCGCTGTTCATGCTGGCCAGGCCCGACTCGGCCCGGCTGGCCCTGGATAGGTACATCGCCACCAGCCCCAGCGCGCGCAGCGCGGGTTCCGTGGCCATCGACCTGTGCCTGCAGACCAGGCATCCGCAGATGGCCATCGATCTGGTCGACTCCCTGCGGACGGCCCTGGGGGAGGCCCGCTTCGCGGCCTTGCCCATGTCCCAGGCCTTGCTGGCGGTGGGCCGGAAGACGGCCGCGGCGGTGGAGATCAGCGCCGCCTTGCGCGCCCAACCCTATAATCTGTCCCTGGTGCGCAGCCGGTTGCTGCAGGGTCAGTACGATCCCGACAAGGACGAGGAATTTCTGCAGGCCATGGCGGGGATCGCCGCGGGGCCCGGCGCCATCGCCGCGGAGAAGCTCCTGGTGGCGAACCTGCTGCTGGCCGGTGGCCGCGCCGACGAGGCGACGGCCCAGGTGCGCGGTCTGATCTCCAGCCCCGCGGGCGGGCAGTCGCTGTTGCAGAACGTCAACACCCTGACCCGCGAGCTGGACCTGATGCCCCACGACCGCCAGTACCTGGCCACGGTGGATTTTCTGCTGGAGGTCCTGGAAAAGATGGCCCGGGCCGAGCAGCAGGGGGCCCTGCTGCGCCAGCGGGCCGCCGACCGCCTGGCCGAGGTCTGTGAGCTTGCCTTGCAGGCGGGGCGGCTGGGGGACGATCCCCGGGCCGCCTTGGCGCGTTTCAACGGTTTGCTGGACGAGGTGCGCCAGGTCAACCCCGCCAGCGACCGCCTCTACTCGGCCCGGATCACCCTGGCCCGCTACATGAAGGATACCCTCAAGGATCCTCAGGATGCCGCCCGGAACCTGGAGCACCTGTTGCTGGATACCGACCTGCCCACCGAGGGCGTGGCCCTGACCCGCCTGTCCCTGGGCGAGTGCTACCTGGCGGCCGGGGATACGGCCCGCGGCCGGGCGGTCCTGACCCAGTTGGCCCACGACAAGGATTTCCGCGGCCCCGCCGGGTACGCCCACTACCATCTGGCGCGGCTGGATCTGGCCGAAGGTGCGTTCACAACGGCCCGTGACCGTTTCGCGGTGGTGGCCATGGACAACCCGGGCGCGCCCTACGCCAACGATGCCCTGGAGCTGGGCCTGGCGGTGGCCGAGGAGCTGGACAACCCCAGCGGCGGTCCGGAGATCCTGGGATTCTATACGCCCTGCGTGCTTTACGACGTGCTGGAACAGACGGATCAGCGGCGGCGGGCCCTGCGGACCTTCGTGCGGGAAACCACCCGGCGGGTGGACCTTTCCGAACCCCAGCATCTGCTGGAGCGGGGCCTGTACGAGCTGGCGGATGCTCTGGCCGCTGCAGATTCGCTGCCGGCTGCCAGGAAAGTGCTGCGCACCCTGTACACCGATCATCCCCGGAGCCGTTTCGCCGCCCGGGCCATGGACCGGGAGGGTGAGCTGATGGCGCAGGAGAACCGGCCCGATGAGGCACGCCGGGTCTGGACACGGTTGTTGGTTCAATATCCGGACTACCTGTTCCTGCCCGATGTGCGCGAAGAACTGAAGGAATTGCCATGAAACCCACGCGCTGGATATTTGCTCTGCTGGGATTGTGGATGCTTGCGGCCGGAGGCCGGGCCCTGGCCGCACCCTACCTGCTGGTGCCCATGGATCTGGATCAGACCAACCACCTGAAGGCCTACGGCATGGCCTTCCACTGCCTGCAGGCAGGCGAGAACGTGACCTGGCTGTTGAATTACCGCGGCGGCAGCTTCCTGATGAAGGACACCCAGCGGGCGCGGCTGGACGCCCGCCTGATGGGCGTGCTGTTCAAACCCATCGGAGAGGCCGAGCGCGAACAGATCCGCAAGACCGTGGCCCAGGAGAACATGGACGAGGTCCTGCTGGAAAAAGCGCCGCGCATAGCGGTGTACAGCCCCCCCAACAAGCAGCCGTGGGACGATGCGGTGACCCTGGCGTTGACCTACGCGGAGGTGCCGTACGACGTGGTGTACGACCAGGACGTGCTGGCGGGCAAGCTGAACGACTACGACTGGCTGCACCTGCACCACGAGGATTTCACGGGCCAGTACGGTAAGTTCTACGCCTCCTTCGCCCTCGAACCCTGGTACCAGGAGCAGCAGAAGTTCAACGAGGACCTGGCCGCGGCCCTCGGTTTCAAGACCGTTTGGGAGCTGAAGCACGCCGTGGCGGCGACCATCCGCGATTACGTGGAGGGGGGCGGATTCCTGTTCGCCATGTGCTCGGCCACCGACACCATCGACATCGCCCTGGCCTGGCTGAACGTGGACATCGTGGGCAAGCCCTTCGACGGCACGCCGGTGGACCCCGATTACAAGTCCAAGGCCGATTTCTCGGGCACGTTCGCCTTCGAGAATTTCAAGCTCGTGACCAACCCCCTGCAGTACGAGTTCTCCAACATCGACACGAGCGATTACGCCAAGCTGCGGGGGGCCCTGGCCGACTACTTCACGCTGTTCTCGTTCGCGGCCAAGTACGACCCGGTGCCGGCCATGCTGACCCAGGACCACGTCAACGTGATCAACGGCTTCCTGGGGCAGACCACGGGCTTCCACCGCGAGTTCCTCAAGCGCTCGGTCATCGTGCTGGGGGCGACCGACGGGACCGACGAGGTCAAGTATATCCACGGCCACAAGGGCCGCGGCACGTGGACCTTCCTGGGCGGGCACGACCCGGAGGACTACCAGCACCGCGTGGGAGACCCGCCCACGGACCTGGACCTGTACCCCACCAGCCCCGGCTACCGGCTGATCCTGAACAACATCCTGTTCCCGGCCGCACGTAAGAAGCCCCAGAAGACGTGATCCACTACAGGGCCCGGGTGTGCCACAACCCCGAGTGCGGGTTCGGCATCCGTATCGGGACCGGGGGGAATCAGGGGCCACCCTCTTCCCTTGTGTCGTGATCCGCTTGCCGGAACGCGAAGGCCGCGCAGCACCACAGGCTGACGAAAAACACCGTGCCGGTGATGGTTCCTGTCGGCCAGGAAGGCGCCCCGTGGCCAGCGTCGCGCAGCAGGGCGATGACCAGAACCAGCACCTGGACCCCCGCGGCCGCCAGCATGGACAGCGCCATGCCCCGCGGCCGGAGGCGGCAGACCGCCGCACCCAGGACCGCGACCCCGAGCACCCCGCCGTACATCAGATTCGCGGGATTATCCTCCGCACCGATCAGACCCACTGCTCCGTTGACCCAGACCAGGAAAAACGCCGCGGCCATGGCCAGGCCGACCCCGGTGCGATACGAACCGGGGCCCCGCTTGCGGGTAACCAGTTCGAGGGCAAGGCCGGGAATCAGCAGCATGACCCCGAAGGCCAGGAAGTCTCCCGCCTGCCAGTCCACCTGTTCGGTCAGGCGCATGGCAACGGCCGGCGCAAGGATCAGGAGAAGTGCCAGGAGCCAGTAGAGGCGGGGGAGGGTTCGACGGGCAGTTCTTGTGGGCGCTGATCTGGACACGTGGGCCAACCTCCAGGAAAGAGCCGTTCCGGGCAATGGCCGGGGAACCCGTCAGCAAACATGAAGTTCCCTCGTCCGCTGGAGGCCTGCCGCCTGCCAACCGGCCGATTCCGGGAGGCAGGGGTCAGGAAAAGACCCGCTAGCCGATGCCTGTTACACGTTTCATTGTCGCTTGCCTGGCCTGGATCGGGGGTAGAGGGTTTCCCCGGAAGCCGTCAGTTTCTCGATCCACATCGCCAGCAGCACATCAAGCTCATCTGCCGGATCGTATGCCGGATCCTCTTGGGGTTTCAGACGATCCAGTACCTCGAACCCGAAGGCATCAGGCCCGAGCTCATTCCAGTCCGCTTGCAGCGCGGCATCAGGGTGCGAGCCGCTTTCAAGCTGGAATCGCTGGCGATTCAACATCCCGGGGAGATTGACGCTCGATCCGACCAGGGATTTCCCCGTGGCTGTGTTTCGCACTCGAAATATGCCCGCAGGCAGAGATGATTCCTTGTATTCTCGAATGCGGGCCTTGCGATCGAAGGGGCTCATCACGCACACCAACTCATGATTCCGTCTCCCACTTGACCAGGACAAAGTGCGGGTGACTGGTAATGGTATGTATGCTCCTGGTGCTGATGATGCTTGTGGAGAATCCTACACCACCGCTATTACAGATGATACCCCCCAGGGGATCCAGATCTCCTGGGCGATGTCATCCCTCAAAAACTTCGCGTACAAAACGCCGCGACGGGAACCCCGCCAGTTCTATCGCCGCAGTTTCCCCATCCACCACCCCAGCCCCACCAGCGCGGCCAGCGAACCGGTGGCCAGCAGCCAGTCACCAAGGTGCAGCGGCGACGGCTGCAGCCCGGTGTCCTGGCGGGCGAACAGGATCACCAGGGAGACCGCGTTGTGCAGGGCGTGGGCGGCCCAGCAGGCGCTCAAGGAACCAGTGGCCTCGAACAGGTAACCCAGCACCAGACCCACGCCGATCAGGCCGAACAGGAACCACGGCTCGCCGTGCACCAGGCCGAAGATCAGGGCCGAGACGATGATGCCCGGCCAGGGGCCCCAGGTGCGGCTCACCAGGCGCTGCAGGAGGCCGCGGAAGATGATCTCCTCGACCAGGGGGGCGAAGATCACCCCGCCGACCGCGGCCAGGGCGATCTGGACCGGCGAGTTCTCCAGGTTGTCGCTGAAGAACTTGATCCAGCGGGGGTCGGGCGGATGCAGGCGCAGGGAAAGCTCGGCCAGCAGGGAGGTCGGCGCGATGGCGGCTGCGGCCATGAGCAACGAGGCGGTCAGCACCGCCGGTGAAACCGGCCCCAGCAGCAGGTCGCGCTGCGGGGTGAACCCGCCCCGCTTGAAGATGATCCCCAGGGGCACCAGCACCCCACCGATGGCCCCGGCCAGCACGGGCAGGAACATCCCGCCGGCGACCAGGAAGACCAGGCTCTGGAAAAAGAAATTGCCTGCGCCCAGCAGCAGGATCAGCCCCAGGATGCGCGGCCGGCTCCAGGCCGACCAGAGGTCGGCAGCGGGCGGATGGTAAAGGGGGTCTTGGTCCATGGGGCCGCCGCTTCGCCGGGGACAGGTCAGATCGGTTGTGCAATCGGAACCCGTTGAGGTTAATATTGCCGGTAGGCCCTGTCAAAGGATGGTGGATCGTGGCTGGACGTTTGATCGACGCGGTGATCTTCGATTTGGACAACACGCTGACCGATTTCATGCGCGCCAAGGAGCGCAGCATCACCGAGGCGGTCGACGCCATGATCGACGCCGGCCTGCCCATGGGCCGCGGCGAGGCGGTCGACGGCCTGTTCGCCATCTACAAGGACCGGGGCATCGAGTACCAGAAGGTGTTCAACATCTTCCTGGAGCAGACCATCGGGCGCATGGACGACCGCATCCTGGCCGCCGCGGTGGTGGCCTACCGCCGCGCCCGCGACAGCTCCCTGGTGCTGTACCCCCACTGCCAGCTCGTTTTGAACCGCCTGCTCAAGCAGGGTTACAAGCTGGCCGTGGTCAGCGACGCGCCGCGCTTCGAGGCCTGGTTGCGCCTGACGGCGCTGGGCCTGCAGCACACCTTCGACCTGGTGCTGACCTTCGACGATACCGGCGCCCACAAGCCCGACCCCAAGCCCTTTCGCATGGCCCTGGAACAGATGGGCGTGCCGCCAGAGCGCGCGGTGATCATGGGGGACTGGCGCGAGCGTGACATCCTGGGCGGCCGCAACGCAGGGCTGCACACGGTCTACGCCCGCTACGGCGACCAGTACTCCAAGTACGCGACCAAGTCCGACGAGCCCACGCCCGAACCCGACTTCGTGGCCGAGGATATGATGCAGTTGCTGGAGATCCTGGACAAGCTTAACGCAGGTAAGCCGGAAGGAGGCCGGGCGTGAGGGTCTGTACGGCGAAGCAGATGGCGCTCATCGACCGCGACACCATCGCCGGCGGCACTCCCGGCAGTGAACTCATGGAGCGCGCCGGCACGGCCATGAGCGAGATCCTGCAGGAGTTCCTGGAGCACGAGGAAGCCCGGGGCGGGGTCCTGGCCCTCTGCGGCAAGGGGAACAACGGCGGCGACGGCCTGGTCACCGCGCGTAAGCTCCACCAGGCGGGCGTGCCGGTGGCGGTCATGCTCCTGGCCGAGCCGGAATCCCTGGCCGAGACCGCCCGCGGCAAGTTCGACCTGTTGCCTGCAGGGGTGCCGGTCACGGTGGCCGCCGACCCCGGCGCCTGGGTGGACCTCCTGGACGAGCAGGCCGCCGAGGCCGCCGTGATCATCGACGCTGTTTTCGGCACGGGCATCACCCCGCCCCTGCGGCAGGGCTACGCCGACCTGTTCCGCGCCGTCAACGATCTGGGCCTGCCGTGCGTGGCCCTGGATGTTCCCTCGGGAGTCGACGGCGACACGGGGGCGGTCGATCCGGTGGCCATCGCCGCGGACCTGACCATCACCGTGCAGATGCCCAAGCTGGGTCTGCTGCTGGCCCCGGGCAGGGATTTCACAGGCGAGATCGCCGTGGTGGGCATCGGCTTCCCGCCCGAGATCTGCGACCGGCACGCGCCGGATCTCCACTGGCTGGACGAGATGGACTACGCGGCCCTGTTGCCGCCGCGCCCCTCGTTCACCCACAAGTACCGCAACGGCAAGGTGCTGGTTGCGGCCGGCTCGCGGCGGTTCGGCGGCGCGGCCCAGCTGGCGGCCATGGGCGCGCTGCGCTCGGGCGCCGGGCTGGTGACCTTGGCGGCTCCGGCGGCCCTGGAAACGCCGGTGCGCGCGGCCTGGCCCGAAGTCATCGTGCGCCCGCTGGAAGAGACCGCCGCCGGCACCATTCTGCCCCCGGCCGCCCCGGTCTGGAAGGAACTGGTGGCCGGCAAGCACGCCGTGGCCGTGGGCCCGGGCCTGGACGCCGACAGCGCCACCGACGCCTGGGTGATCCGCATGCAGTCCGATTGCGCGCTGCCGCTGGTGGTCGATGCCGACGCCCTGAACGCCTGGGCCCGCCAGGAGCAGGCCCCGCACTTTGCCCACAAGGAGATCGTGCTGACCCCTCATCCGGGAGAGATGGGCCGCCTGCTGGGCATCCCGACCGCCGAGGTGGAGCGGGACCGCCTGGCCGCCGCCCGGGGTGCGGCCGCCGCCTGGAACGCCGTGGTCATGCTCAAGGGCAGCCCGTCGTTGATCGCCGTGCCCGATGGCCGCGTGTTCATCAACCCGTCCGGGGACGACGCCCTGGCCCGCGGCGGTGCGGGCGATGTCCTGACCGGCCTGGTCGGGGGCTTGCTGGCCCAGGGCATGGGTGCTCTGGGCGCGGCCCTGCTGGGCGCTTACGTGCACGGCAAGGCGGGCAGTCTGGCCGCCGACGGGCAAAGCACCCGCTCGGTGCTGGTGCGCGAGGTGGCCGAGGCCATCGGCCCCGTGTTCGAGGAGTTGGAAAAGCTGGCCAGCTCGGATGCGGTCCTGCGCGAGCGGATCTGGCCGGTCATGCTGCCATCCGGCGACCAGGGCGGTGGCCGGTGAAGGTCCTGGGCATCGAAACCTCCTGTGACGACACCAGCGTGGCCGTCTACGACAGCGCGACTGGCCGGGCGGCGAACCTGATCTCCTCCCAGGTCGATCTGCACGATCATTTCGGCGGGGTGGTGCCCGAGCTGGCCTCGCGCGCCCACCTGGTCAACCTGCTGCCCCTGGTCGATGTGCTGCTTCGCCGGGAGAAGCTGGCGCTGGAGGACCTGGACGGCGTGGCGGTTACCGCCGGCCCGGGCCTGATCGGCGCCCTGCTGGTGGGCCTGTCCACGGCCAAGGCCCTGGCCCTGGCGGCCGATCTGCCCCTGGCGGGGATCCATCACATCGAGGGGCACATCCTGGCCAACGCCCTGACCGCCGAAATGGTGTTGCCGGCGGTGGTGCTGGTGGTCTCGGGGGGGCACACGGAGTTGATCCACATGCCCGCAATCGGCCGCTACGAACGCCTGGGCGGCACCCTGGACGACGCCGCGGGCGAGGCCTTCGACAAGACGGCCAAGCTCATGGGGTTGCCCTACCCGGGCGGCCCGCACATCGACCGCCTGGCGCACCAGGGCGCCCCGGGCCGGTTCAAGCTGCCCCGGCCCCTGCTCAAGGACCCCCGGCCGGCCTTCAGCTTCAGCGGCCTGAAGACCGCGGTTCGGCTGGTCATCGAGGATTTGCCCCGGCCCCTGGCCGATCGGGATATCAGCGACGTCTGCCGCGACCTGCAGGACGCCATCGTGGACGTCCTGGCCGGCAAGCTGTTCGCCCAGGCCGAGCGGTTGCAGGTGCCTGCGGTCTATCTGGCCGGGGGTGTGGCGGCCAACGGCTGGCTGCGCGAACGCGTCCAGGCCGGGGCCGTCCGGCGCGGCCTGCACTTCGTCCCGCCCCGGCCCCTGTACTGCACCGACAACGCGGCCATGATCGCCATGGCGGGTTACCACCACCTGGCCGCAGGCCGCCGGGACTCCCTGGATATCGACAGCTTCGCCCGCGCCCCCCTGGCCTCCTGGCTTTGATGATTCATGGCATAAAGTTTGCGTGATTTTCCCGTAGCTGCGGTTCCGCGGGGGGCCGCATGGCGCATTTCGCCCTACGAAAAGGAAAGAAATGACAGGGAACGCGCGCATCCTGGTTGCGGACGACGATCCGCACATCCGCAAGATATTGCGGTTTCTGCTGGAACAGGAGGGCTTCGAGGTCCAGACGGCCGTCGACGGCGAGGAGGCCTGGAAGGCGGTGGCTGGTTTTCAGCCGGACCTTGTCCTGCTGGACGTGATGATGCCGGGTATGGATGGTTTTGCCGTCCTGGAGATCATCCGTGCCGGGTTCGAGACCGCCCGCCTGCCCGTGATCCTCCTGACCGCCAAGGGGGAGATCCAGGACCGCGTCAAGGGCCTGCGGGGTGGGGCCAACGACTACATCATCAAGCCCTTCCAGCAGGACGAGCTGCTGCTGAGGGTGACCAACCTGCTGGAGACCACCCGCCGCGAGCGCGAGGCCAACCCCCTGACCGGACTGCCGGGCAACCGGGCCATCGAGCGGGAGATCAAACGCAGGCTCGACGCGGGCGTGGATTTCGGGTTGATGTACCTGGACATCGACCGCTTCAAGAGCTTCAACGACTACTACGGCTATTCCCGGGGGGACCGGGCCATTTCCTTCCTGGCCGGGGTCCTGGTGGGCTGCACCCAGAAATTCGGCTCCAAGCAGGATTTCGTGGGCCATGTGGGCGGCGACGATTTCGTGGTCGTCACCACGGCCGCAAGCGCCCAGGATCTGGCCCAGCGCATCATCGAGGAGTTCGACCACGGGGTGGGGGATCTGCACGAGCCGGAGGACCTCGAGCGCGGCTACCTGACGGTCAAGGGGCGCAACGGCATGGCCATGCGCTTCCCCTTGATCACCCTGACGGTGGCCCTGGTGGACCGCATGGAGGGCCGGTATCACCATCCGGCGGAATTGAGCGACGCCCTGGCCGAACTCAAGCGCTACGGGAAATCCAAGCCTTTCAGCGTGGTGGTGCGCGAACGTCGGGTTTCCGACGGCAAGGATGCAGGCGAACTGGTGGTCGCGGCCTCGACGCAGCATGAGGATTCATGAGGGAAGGGTTTCCATGTCCAGCCATGATCTGATCGCCGAATCCCCGCTCGGCAAGGCCGATCCGGTGGCCGTCGCCCTGGAGGGCTGCCGGCACCTCGACCGTTTGCCGACCCTGGGCGAACTGGTCGCCGGCACGGTGGCCGGTCTGGCCGGATTGCCGGGCGTGGCCGGGGCGGCGGTGCTGGTCAACGGAGAGGTGAGCGGGATTCCCGCTGGGGACTGGAGCCGCAGCGGCACCCGTTGCGCCGTGAGCGGCGCCGCGGGGCAGGGCGTGAGCTGGGTCAAGGTATCCGGGGCGCAGGAAGAGAAGATCTGGGGTCTGGTTGGTGGCGCCGGCCCGTCCCTGCCCCAAGAGGGTAGCGGCGCGGCCGGGCTGGACGGTTTGCCGCAGGGCCCCTGGTGGGTCCAGGGGATGCGGGTCCGGGGTGAGCAGTGGCTGGCCATGCTGGTGGTCCTGGCTCCTGATGCCGGGGTGGATCAGGGTCCGGAATGCGCGGCCCAGCTGCGCCGGATGGCCCTGGTCATGGAGCCGGTCCTGTCGGTATGGGCGGAGGCCGCCGTTCTGAGGACCCGACTGCGCCAGGTGGGCGCCGAACGGCGCGCCCTGGCGCGCATCAACGAGCTGCAGGGGCGCTTCGTGGCCATGGCCAGCCACGAGTTCAAGACCCCGCTGACTTCCATCACCGCCTACGCCGATGTCCTGCTGGGACGGGTCACGGACGAGCAGTTTCCCCAGGCCACCGAGTTTCTGGGCGTCATCAAGCAGGAGGCGGACCGCCTGCTGCGCATGATCAACCGCATCCTCGATTTCAGCCGCCTGGAATTCGGATCCCGCCTGCTGGATCAGAAATTGCTGGACCTGGAGCCCCTGGTACGGGAGACGGTGCGCTCGCTGATGCCCGGCATCAACGAGAAGCGCCAGCGGGTGACAATCTCGGCGCCGCGCGATCTGCCCCGGGTCGAGATCGACGCGGATCTCATCCGCCAGGTGCTGGTGAACCTGGTGGGCAACGCCGTCAAGTACACGCCCGCAGGAGGAGCCATAGAGCTGGATCTCTCCGAACGCGCCTCCACGGTCGCGGTCGCGGTGCGCGATGACGGCCCGGGGATCAGCGACGCGGACATGAAACGGATCTTCAACGAATTCTACCGGGCCGACAGCGGCCAGGAAGGCACCGGCCTGGGCCTTTCCATCGCACGCCACATCGTGAATCTGCACGGGGGGCACATCACGGTGATGCCGGCACCGGGCGGGGGCACCGAGTTCACCTTCCTGTTGCCCAAGGCCGCCTCCCTGTCGGGATCCCTGCCCTCGTACCTGACCCGCCACGGGGACCGCGGGCAGTTGCAGACCCTGGTGGTGAACCTCCTGCGCCTGCTGGCCGAGCTCACCGCATCTCCGGTTGCGGTCCTGATCCTGCGCGACGGCCAGGGGCGGTTGGCCCCGGCGTGCGCGCTGGGGCTGGATCCGCTGGAGCAGGCGCCGGCCCCCTGGCCGGAGACGCCGATCTGGTCCGAGGTTCTGGAGGCGAAGTCGCCCATGAGCACCCCGAAGCAGTGGTCCCGTTTGGCCGGGGACCTGGATTGGCTCCCGACGCGCCAGCGGGCCCAGGCGCCGCGG
>JANTFX010000032.1 GCA_024763215.1 Candidatus Krumholzibacteriia bacterium
CTTCTTCATAGGGCGAACCCGGTAGCGGAGTCGGACTACCGGAACAGGGCCTTGACGGCGCCGAAGCTGGCGTCCTCGTTGTCCACGACACATTGCCCATTGTTGATCACCATCTGCGGATCCGAGAGGCTGCCACGGGCGGGCAGCAGGCGCTTGATGATGTTGGCATCGGCACCGTCCAGGTAGGCCGGCAGGTCGTTGCCCATGCTGTCGAAGTAGATGTGGTCCAGGTAGATGAAGAACGGCACGGTGTCATCGCTGATCACGAACTGGATATCGGCGATGACCAGGGTGCCGTTGACCGGGAGCAGGGGGCTGCCCAGGCCGATGATGTACTCGTACTGGCGGGTAGCCGCATTGACGGAATCACCGCGGGGGTTGACGACGGTGATCTGGCCGCCACCATCACTGGTGATCTTGACTTCCCAGCCGCCGACGCTGGCACTGGTCACGTGCGTGAGCGTGAGGTAGGCGGGGTAGATGGCAACCGCGGGCAGAACATCGCAGGAAGTCGTGGCGGCCTCATCGAGGTAGACCCCGATGTTGTCTTCCCAGTTGAGCTGGGCGAATGCGGAGGTGCTGACCAGCAGCGCCATCAGTGCGAGAGCAAAAAGCAACTTCTTCATGGTTGTCGCTCCTATGAAGTAGGGTGTTTGGTTTGGGGCGATCCCCGGCGAACTCTGGGTCGACTCTCGGAATTATTATAGCACAGAACCTGCTGATTTGAACAAAAAAATATCTCCAAATGATTTTTTTAAATCAACAGGCGGAACTTGTGAAAATTCATGAGCAGATTTATTTGGTATTAACTTGTTAAATATCAACCATATGCACAAACCCCCCCTTGATTTCCAGCGCGGGGCTGGGAACAGGGGGGGCTATGAAAAAATATCGACCCTACCTGAACAGGGACTTGACCGACCCGAAGGAAGCTGCCTCGTTGTCCACGACGCAACCGTTGTTCAGGCTGATCACCCAGTCATCGACACTACCGGTGATCGGATACATCACCTTGATGTTGCCGAGATCCGCACCGTCCAGGTAGGCCGGCAAGGCCTCGGGGGCCGAGTGGAAATAGATGGGACCGACATAGCCGTAACACGGGATCATCCCATCCAGCACGTACAGGGTGATGTCCATCAGGACCAGCCGCCCGTTGTCCGTCGGCTGAGGAGTGCCGAACCCGACGATGAACTCATGTTCCCTGGTGGCGGCATCGACATTGTCGTAACGAGGCACCATGGCGGTCGGCAGGGCGCCGCCGGCGCTCTCGAAGGTGATGGCCGCCTCCCAGCCACCCACGGTGGCGCAGCTGGCATTGGTCAGAACGAGGTAGACGTTCACGAAGGTGCCCGGTGCGCTGCCGCAGCAGTAGTTGGTGGCCGCTTCATCGAAGTACATGCCGATGTCATCGTTGTTGTAGGGCCAGGTCTGGGCCCCCGCCAGCGAAGCACACAGGAGCGTCAGCACGGCAAGCATGAACAAGAACTTCATGAGGAACCTCCGGGAGAGAACATTTAGCTAAAGATGTGGTCCAAAGATGTAATTTGGGAATCATTCGGTGTCCCAAGCGGGATCCTATCAGAAATTTTCCCGGTTTTCACCAAAAAATTCCTGATTTTTCATTTTTTTTTCGGGCCAAGGGGTGTCAGGCAGCAGGATCGGTCTCAGGATTTGCTTGCCTCCTGCCGCAGGCTGGCCCACCCTGAGCTGGCCATGCACCCCATTTTCAAGCTCTGGAGGTCTTTCGTGAGATTTCATAGCCGCATCCTGGTTACCCTGGTTCTGGGCCCCTTGCTGGCGGTGATCGTGGCCGGGGCCGCGGTCGCCGCCCGCGACCACGACATCGTGCCCGAGGACTACTTCGACCTGGTCAGCCTCGGGAACCTGGCCGCCTCCCCTGACGGCTCGCTGCTGGCCTACACCGAAAGCCGCTGGGGCCAGGGCAAGGAGGGCCGCAGCATGGATCTGTGGGTCGTGGCCCGCAAGGGCGGCAAGCGGACCCGCCTTACCTTCGGTGGTTTCGGGGGCGCGGGGGCGGTCTGGAGTGCCGACGGCCAGTTCATCTACTTCCTGGGCCAGGACAGGGCCGGGCAGGACAAACCGCCCCATGACGGTTCCCGCCAGGTCTGGCGGATCACCCCCCTGGGTCAGGGGCCGACGGCCGTCACCCGCGTTCCCGACGGGGTCGGATCCTTCTGTCTGAGCCCCGACAACCATGCGCTCTATTACACCACGACCGAGGAATCCGACGAGGACGACTGGTCCGGCCTGCGCAAGCGCTTCCCTGATCTGGAGTACGGCCACGGTACCCGCACCACGACCGCCGTCCACCGCCTGGACCTGGACTCCTGGCGCACTGAAACCGTGCATCCGGCCTCGCGGTACATCTGGGACATGAAGCTCTCGCCCGACGGCAAACGGCTGGCCATGATCACCACCGTTGACCGCCCGTTGATCAACCGCGAAGGCTGGTCGAGGGTCGATGTCCTGGACCTGGCCACCTCCCGGATCGATTCGGTCACCAGCCGGCAATGGCGCCGGGACCACCCCTCGCCGTACGGCTGGCTGGAGGATCTGGCCTGGGCGCCCGACGGCAAGGCCCTGGCCTTCGTCATCTCCTACGACGGGTATGCGTCGCGGATCTGGACGGCCGAGCGGGCGGACCGAAGCTGGTCCCTGCACGAGGTAACGCGGCCGGGCAAGGTCTCCTACGCCGGCGGGTTGAAGTGGCGCGGCCAGGGGCGCACCCTTTGCTACCTGGGCGAGCAGATGGCCCGCATCAGGGTGCTGGCCGTGGAAAAGGTGACCTCCGGCACCCAGGGCAAGACCCGGGTCCTGACCCCCGGCGACTGGGTGGCCGCCGGGTTCGCCTTCGACCGCCGGGGCCGCTCGACGGCGGTCATCGCCGAAACCACCAACCGCATGAACGACATCTACACGGTCTCCGGGTCAGGGAAGATGGAGCCGATCACCGACGTCAATCCCCAGGTCGCGACCTGGAAGCTGCCGCAGATCAGCCACGTCGCCTGGGCCGGCGCCGACGGGGACACCTGCTGGGGCATCCTCGAGCTGCCCCCCGGGTACAAGGCCGCAGACGGCCCCCTGCCCGCGGTCATCGAGCTGCACGGCGGCCCCACCTCCAGCACCAAGTACCGCCTGCGCCTTTGGATCTACGGGCGATCGGTCATGGCCGCGCGCGGCTACGCCCTGCTCAGCCCCAACTACCACGGCTCCACCGGCTACGGGGACGAGTTCCTGGCCAAGCTCATTGGCCGCGAGAACGAGATCGAGGTCGCCGACATCACCGCCGGCACGCGTTGGCTCATCGACCAGGGCTACGCCGATCCCGCGCGCATCGGGGTCATGGGCTGGAGCAACGGCGGCTACCTGACCAACTGCATGATCGCCGCCCAGCCCGAGCTGTACGCGGCGGCCAGCAGCGGGGCCGGCGTGCTGGACATGGTCATCCAGTGGGGCGCCGAGGACACCCCCGGCCACGTGATCAACTTCAACCAGGGGCTGCCGTGGCAGCAGCCGGAGCACTACCGGGCCGCCTCCCCCCTGTTCGGGCTGGACAAGGTCCGCACCCCCACCCTGATCCACGTCGGCGGCGACGACCCCCGGGTACCCCCGACCAACAGCCGCGCCCTGTACCGGGCCCTGCACAGGTACCTGAACGTGCCCTGCCAGCTCGTGGTCTACCCCGGCGAACCCCACGGGCTGACCACCCACGAGAACCGCCTGGCCAAGATCAAGTGGGACCTGGCCTGGTTCGATCGCTATCTGCTGGGCAAGGACAAGGCGGCAGAAGCCGAGTAGGGAAGCGGTCTGGGAACGGCCATGGCGACGGGGCGGGACCTCCCGCCCCGCTTTCTCATCCGGCGGTGCGGACGGCCTCTTCCAGCCGGTCGCAGGCGGTCGCCAGCAACGCGCGGGGGCAGCCGAAGTTCAGGCGCAGATACCCCTCCCCCGCGAATTCCCGCCCGTCGGACAGGCCCACCCCGTGCGCCAGGAAATGCCCGTGGGGATGGGCCAGGCCCAGCTCGCGGACATCCAGCCAGGCCAGGTAGGTGGCCTCCACCGGGGCCATGCTTACCCCCGGCAGCGCGGCGATGCGCCCGGCGAGGTAGTCCCGGTTGGCCCGCAGGTAGGCCAGCAATTCATCCAGCCAAGCCTGGCCGCCCGCAAACGCCGCCTCGGCGGCGGCCATGCCCAGGATGTTGGGATGGGGCACGATGCCCGCGGCGGCCTTGACGAAGCGACGGCGCAGGTCGTCATCGCTGATCACCGCCACGGAACAGCCCAGGCCGGCGATGTTGTAGGTCTTGCTGGGCGCCAGCAGGGTGATGGTGCGGGCGGCGACTTCCGGGCCCAGGCTCGCCAGGGGCACGTGGCGCCGGCCCGGCTCCAGGATCAGGCGGCCGTGGATCTCGTCGCTGCAGACCACCAGCTTGCGTTCCAGGCACACATCGGCCACCGCCCGCAGCTCCTCCTCGGTCCACAGCCGGCCCACCGGGTTGTGGGGGTGGCACAGCAGCAGCAGCCTGGCCCTGGGCGACAGGCAGCGCTCCAGCCGCCCGGCGTCCAGCCGCCAACCTTCGCTGTTGTCCCCGGCCAGGGGCACGGTTTCCAGGGTGCGGTCCATGAGGGTGGGCACCTTCAAAAAAGGCGGATAGACCGGCGTCAGCACGCCGACCCCGTCCCCGCTACGGCCCACGGCGCGGCAGCAGACGCTCAGGCCGCTGACCAGCCCCGGCAGCCAGACCAGCCACCGGGGATCGACGCGCCAGGAGAACGATCGCTCCAGGTAGTCGCAGACCGCCTGGACCTGTTGTTCGGTAGGGTGGCCGTAACCGAAGACGCCGTGGGCCACGCGCTCCTGCAGGGCCTGCCGAACCACCGGCGGCGAGGCGAAATCCATGTCGGCCACCCACAGGGGGATGATGTCCCGGCCGGCGTACCGGTGCCATTTCTCGCTGTCGGTGCCGCGGCGCTCGATCACCCGGTCGAAATCGAAGTTCCCGCTCACGGCCGCTGACCGTCCGCGGCCAGGTAGGCCGCCACCTGCTCCACCGCGGCGGCCGCATCGGGCACGATCTTCCAGCGGGCCGTGCCCTCAGCGGGGCAACCGTCGAGGAAGGCCCGTCCGGGATCGAAATCCAGCAACACCACAGGCCGTCCGAAGCGCAGGGCCAGGGCGATCTCGCTCAGGGTGCCCCCATTGCCCCGGCAGGCGACCACCACCTTGCTGGCCAGGATGTTGACCACGTTGCGGGCCGCACCCATGCCCGTGGGGATGATGATGTCCAGGCCGCGGGCCGCCTGTTGGGGGTCGTCGTCGAACAACACCCCCACCGTCAGGCCTCCCTCCTCGTGGGCGCCCGTCACCGAGGCCTGCATCACCCCGGTGGGCCTGCCGCCCGAGAGCAGCACCCAGCCCCGCCGGGCGATCAGGCGCCCCAGCTCGCGGGCTGCGGCCAGGGTCTTCTCGTCGGCCCGGGAACCGCCCATGACCCCGATCACCGTTCTGCTCATGGCCGCCCCTTCCCTGTGCTTTCGTCCCCGCTGTCGGTCAGCATGCCCTCGATGCGGGAGGTGTCCACCTCGGGCGCGAAGTCCTCGCCGCCCAGGAACTCGATCTCAACCCGTCCGGCGCCCAGGCCCTGGGCCAGCATGGTCAGGGTCCGCGAAGCCGATCTCTGTGCCTCGGCGCCCGCCTTGCGCACCAGCTCGCCGGCCAGGCCGCGGGCCTGCTGGCGCGTCTCGCTGATGAGCTTGTTCTTGGCCTCGACGCTGAAACCGCCGGTGATGAAGCGACCCAGCAGATCAGGCATGAGCCAGGGAAGCAGCTCGGTCTTGTCCTCGCTGTGGATCCGCATGTCCCGGATCAGGACCTCGTGGCGGACCGGGGGCAGCACCAGCCGGTAGGTGTCGCCGGGCTCCTGCGCGATGGTGAAGCGCTTGTCGGTCAGATCGTAGCGGAAATCCACATCGAACTCGATGACCAGGGTCATGCGCTGGGACGAGAGCAGCCAGTTGAGGTACTTGCGGCCGAACTCGCCGAACCAGTGGTCGCTGGCGGTGATGACCTCCTTGGTCATCACCCTGAAGACGCTCAGCTCGCCCACGGCCCGCATGCTGGTGATGAAGCTCTCGCGGCTGGCCACCTGCGCTCCGGCCGGCCGGCCGCCGCGCCCGCGGCGGGCGATCTTCCAGGTCGACCAGGCGACGAGAACCGCAACCACGCCGCCGCCGAACCCGATCAGGGCATCGTTCACTTTGAACCTCCTGTGGCCGGCGCCCACGCGGGGCCGGATCAAGGGGACAGCATGGCAAAGGAAACGGTTTTCAGCAAGGTGGGAACCGCAGGCGGCCACCGCGGGGTCAAACGGCCAGCGCGGTCAGGACTTCCTGCAGGTTTTCACGGGAGAAGACCAGGGGCAGGCGGGGCAGATCCTCGGCGCCACGGGGCGGGGCCGCGCCCGGTTCCATGAGCAGGCACACGTCCGCGGCCAGGGAGGAGATGAAGGTCATCAACTGGTCGAACTTGCCCGCGGTCATGCACTGGGGGTCGACCAGGATCAGATCGACTTCCTCGCTGCCCGGAGCGTTGTTGAAAAGCCCCTCCATGGGGTACAGGGTCTGGCCCATGGACTTCAGCAGGGTCGAGGTCCACTCGCGGCGCTGCTCGTCCGTGGTCACGATCACGCAGGTGCCGGACCGCCCCTCTCCCTTCGCACCGGCCACCCCGGTGTTGGCACCGGAGATATGCAGGAACGTGGACATATCGGCGATCTTGGCGTCCATGCCCGTCAACGCCGCCTGGATGTGGTCCATGGTCAGGCCGGCGGCCGCCAGCAGCTTATCGATGTCCTTTTCCGAAGCGGGCGTCTCGAAGGAGCCCCCGTGGATGCAGGCCAGCACGTCGGCGATCGCCACCAGGTTGGTCAACGGTTGCGTCCCGTCGCAGGCGCGGTCGATGTCGTGGTGGTAGCGCGCGGCGTTGCTGAAATCCACGGGCAGCTCCCAGAATTTCAGCAGGCCCTGGCCCACCTGGGCGTGGGTCAGGCCGCACATCTGCTGTTCGGCCTCCAGCCGGTTGCGGCCCGGGTCTTCCAGGATGGGGCCGTAGATATCCGGGACCGCCGCGGCCAGGACATAGGCCCCTATATCGTGCATCAGCCCGGCCAGGAAGGCCTCTTCCGGGTCGGTGCGGCGCTTGACCAGAGGCGCCAGCACCTGGGTGGCCGAACCGTTGGCCAGGGCATGGGCCCAGAAGCCCTTCATGTCGATGTCGCCGCCCAGCTTCTGCAAGGCCGAGACCGAGCCGAACCCCAGGGCCAGGTTGCGCACCCCGGTGAACCCCAGCAGGACCACCGCGCGGCTGATGGTGGTCACCTCCTGCTGCACCCCGTAAAAGGAGGAATTGACCAGCTTGAGGACCTTCCCCGCCAGGGCCTGGTCGCTGGACAGCACCTTGGAGACATCCTGGGCCGAGGCGTCCTCGTCCGCGATGACCAGCAACAACTGCCTGGTCACCTGGGGCAGGGGGGGCAGATTGCGCATGACCGACTTGATGCGCGCCTGGATCAATTCAACCGACATGTAATTAGCTCCCGGGGGCTGCTTCGGGCCGCAGGCTCCGTCACGATTGCATTCCTTTGCCCCGTATCGGCAATACGCGCGCCGGCTTTAACCCGTTTTCCCGGGCCCCTTTTCCGGGTCGGAAGCCGCTCCCCGGCGCAGCTTGGGACCGTAGCGCTCCTGCACCCGGTCCAGGATGCGGTCCAGCCGCCGCTGGCGCTCGTCCGCCTCGTCGTCCCCGAACAGGTCGGCCTGGACCGCCGCGGGCGGCTGCAGGTGCGAGGCGCTGACCCCGAGCAGGCGCAGCGCCCGGCCCCGGCGGTCGGTCCGCTTTGCCAGCAGCTCGTGGGCGAGGGTGCGGATCTCCACCGAGGAATCGGTCGGCCGGGGCGGGCTCACGGCGCGGGTGCGGGTGGAAAAATCCGCGAACCGCACCTTGAGGGTGATGGTCCCGGCCTGCAGGCCCTGGGCGCGCAGCCGGTAGCCGACCTTGTCCGCCAGCAGGTCGCAGATCCCCCGCAGCTGCCCGGCGTCGGTGATGTCCTCGGGAAAGGTCAGCTCGTTGCCGATGGATTTGGCCTCGCGGGCCGGCACCACCGGCCGGTCGTCCTCGCCGCGGCCCAGAGCCAGCCAGCGACCGGCCTGGACGCCGAACCTGGCCGCGAGCACCGGCTCGGGGATGACCAGCAGATCGCCGATGGTCTTGACCCCGAGCAGGCGCAGCTGGCCGGCGGCGGCCTTGCCCACCCCCCACATGCGCTCGATGGGCAATCCCCGCAGCAGGTCCTGCGCGCGCCGCGGCGAGATGACCACGAACCCGTCGGGCTTGTCCAGGTCGCTGGCCAGCTTGGCCAGGAACTTGTTGGCCGCTATCCCGACCGAAGCGGTCAGCCCGATCCGTTCGGCGATGCGGTCCTTGATGGCGTGGCCGATGGCCACGGCCGGCCCGTGCAGCAGCCGGCAACCGGTCACGTCCAGGAAGGCCTCGTCGATGGACAGGGGCTCGACCAGGGGGGTGAAATCCGCAAACACGGCGAACACGGCCCGGGAGATCTCGCTGTAACGCTCCATGCGGGGCTTGAGGAACACCGCCTGCGGGCACAGGGCGCGGGCGCGGGCGGCGCTCATGGCGCTGTGGACACCGAACTTCCGGGCCTCGTAGCTGGCCGCGGCCACCACGCCCCGCCCCGCGGGGGTCCCGCCGACGATCACCGGGCGGCCGGCCAGCTCCGGCCGGTCCAGGACTTCAACCGAGGCGTAGAAGGCGTCCATGTCCACGTGGATGATGGACCGGGGCCAGGCCAGATCCTCGTCCGGGCCGGCCTGCGGAAGCGTGGGCGGATGCGGGCCGTCGGACACGGGTCAATCCTCGTCGCGAACCGCGAACTTCCGGTCCAGGTAGGCCAGCCGCCGGGCAAGGTCCTTGTTCCACAGCTCGTTCACCTTGGCCGCCGGGCGCAGGGACCAGTCGGGTGAGGCCTCGGCCAGGGCCCGGTGGAAGGCCCAGGTGCGGATGAAACTCCTGCCGGCCAGGGCCTCGATGGCCTGCCACTGCCCCGGGGTCAGCCAGTCGCGGTCCCCCGCCATGGCCAGCAGGGCCGGATCGACCCGCAGCCGGGTCACACGGGCCAGGTCGACCACCTGCTTGGCCTGGTCCTCGCTGTAGCCTCCGGAGGAGGTGAGGGTCTTCACCAGCCGCACGGGGTTGGTGATGTCCTGGCCGCGCAGCTCGTCCAGACCCGCGGTGGGGATGCCGCGCCGCTGGACCTCGGCGACCACCTGGGCGTCGATGCGGAAATGGGTTTCCCGGAAGACCTGCTGGTTGAAGACGTTGTTGACGAAGAACAGCAGCAGGAACGACACCAATCCCGCCACCACGGGCGTGGCGACCCAGCCCAGGGAGATCTCGCCCAGCACCCGGTAGCGGATGCCCTTGCCGCCCTTGAGGATTCCCAGGCCGACGATGGCCCCGATCACGGCCTGGCTGCTGCTGACCGGAACCAGGGGGAACGTGGGCAGGTGATGCGAGGCCAGGAAGAACTCCAGGCGCTGGGAGGCGAACAGGAACAGGGTGATGGACTGGGCCAGCACCACCACCAGGGCTGCCACCGGCGAAATCTTCACGATGCCGCCGCCGACGGTGCCCATCACGCGCCGGGAGTAGGTCATCACCCCGACGCTGATGGCCACCCCGCCCAGCAGGAAGAGCTGCTGGGCGCCGGTGAACGTCATCCCCAGCACCGTCAGGTCGGAGAAGGGGTTCTCGGGCAGGAACACACCCATGACGTTGGCGATGTTGTTCGCGCCCAGGCTGTAGGACCCGAAGGCGCCCACGGCCAGCAAGCCGTAGCGCGTCCAGGCATCCAGCTCCAGCAGGTGGGGTTTGGACTTGCGGATCACACCCCGCACCAGCCAGTACATCAGGATGGCGATCACCCCGCTGAGCAGCGGGCAGGCCACCCAGGTCATCACGATGCGCCTCAGGGAGTTGGTGTCCGTGACGGCCGAAGCGTAGATGTTCCAGCCCAGGATCGCGCCGACGATGGCCTGGGAGGTGGAAACCGGCAGGTTCAGGCGGGTCATCCAGAAGGTCGCCAGGGCCGCGGCCAGGGCCACGGTAAAGGCGCCGGGCAGGGCGTTGACCGCCCCCAGGCTGCCCAGGGTGTGGGCCGCGCCCGCGCCGCTGATCACCGCGCCCAGGATGATGAAGATCGAGCACACCATCGCCGCGGTGCGGAACTTCACCATGCGCGAGCCGACCGCCGTGCCGAAGACGTTGGCCGCGTCGTTGGCGCCCAGCGACCAGCCCAGGAACAACCCGCTGGAAAGGAATACGATCAGGGCCATGTCAGATGGTCCGCTTGATGGTGTAGATGGCCAGCCTGTTGGCCACGGCCTCGGCCTCGTCCGAGATGCGCTCGACGTTGTGGGCGAAGTACCGCAGCTGGGTCTTGTGGGCCAGATCCAGGTCCCGGGTGCGGAAGATCTCCCGCTTCAAGGCATCGCTCAGCTGGTCGGCCTCGCTCTCGTAATGGTGGACCTTGAACAGATGATCCTGGACCGCCTGGATGTCCCGGAAGAACGCGCGCACGGCCTTGACCGCCGTCTCGCCCGCCCGGCAGCTCGCCTCGGCCAGCTGGTTGAAGCCGCCGTGGAACTGGGCGGGGATGACCGGTTCCTCCACCACGAACTGGTAGAGGCTGATCTTGGCGCGGTCGATGATGTTGTCCGTGTTCTCCAGCAGCCCCAGGACGTCCCCGCGATGCTCGGGGATCAGGGAGTTGCTGTAGAGGTTGGTCTCCACTTCGCGGCTCAGCGTGTCCGCCTCGGATTCGAAGCGATTGATGGCCGCGATCTTCTCGGCGAATTCCTCCTGGCGGCCGGCCAGATAGGCCGCCACCCCTTCCTGGAAGAAGAGGGCGCCCTCGGCCACCTTGTCCAGGAAGCCGTCGATCTTGGTCTCGATCTCCCGTGTGGACTTGAACAGGGTCATGACTTCACTCCCGGTTGTCTTCCGCCCACCGGCGGTAGGGCCGCAGGCTGAGCTGGGCGTTGCTGTAGCGGATTTCCCGCGTGACTTCCCGCCCCACCCAGGGCGGAAGCTCGAGTTGCTCATCGGGCCGGTCCAGCTCGCACTCGGCGAGCACGAGGCCCTCGTTGGCCCCGGCGAAGACATCGACCTCCCAGGTGACCCCGCCCCGGGGCACCAGGTGGCGCGTCTTGCGGACCACCCTATCCGCGCACAGGACCAGCAGCTGCTCCGCGTCGGCCACGGGCACCGGGTACTCGAATTCGGGGCGCGTCAGGCCGTCGCCGGCGGCCTTGACGGTCAAGGTGGCCTGATCATCCCGCAGCCTCACGCGCACCGTGATGCCGTCGGGGGCCACCGCCAGATAGCCCTGGACGATCTCGCTTTGCGCTGTTGCCTGATCCTGCCACAGGTCGCTGATCACCAGGAACTTGCGCTCGATTTCCACTCCCAAGGGGCCATCTCTTTCGCCGGGCGGCAGGCCGAATCGGCCTGGGTAAAAAGGGAAGGAATGATTATCATGCCCCCAGGCGGCAGGGTCAAGTCATTGGTCTGTTTGGCAGGATTGGTAGGATTGCGAGGTAGGAAGCGTCATGTGCGGCCGTATCGTATTGATCGCCTCGGCACAGGATATGACGCGGGAGTTCGGCCTGGCGGATCCGCCCCGGATCCCCCCCCGCTACAACATCCCGCCCGCAGGCCCTGTCGCGGCGATCCTGGCCGAGGGGCCCGACCGGGTTCTGCGCTTTCTGCAGTGGGGCATCCAGACGCCCGGCCCCGGCCGCGGCGGCGGCTCCTTGCGCATGATCAACGCCCGCGCCGAGACCATCGCACACAAGACGACCTTCGCCGAAGCCTTCGCCCGGCGGCGCTGCCTGATCCCCGTCAACGGCTTCTACGAATGGAAACGGACCGGCCGCCGCGCCCGGCCCTTTCTGATCCGCCGACCCACGGGCGGCCTGTTCACCCTGGCCGGCATCTGGAGCCGGTGGGAATACCCCGGCGCCAGGGTCCTGGACGCCTGCGCCATCATCACCACCGAAGCCGCCGACTTCATGCGGGATATCCACCACCGCATGCCGGTGGTCATCGCACCCGGGCAGCGGCAAAAATGGCTGGAGACCCCGCCCGCGCAGGCCACAAGTTGCGAGCCGCTGCTGAGGCCGGTCACCGGGGATCTGATCGCCCATGCGGTGGATCCCCGCGTCGGCAGCCCGGACTTCGACGAGCCGGCCTGCCTGGAGCCCTGGCGGCCCGGCCGCGAGGGCCAGCTGGACCTCTTCGCATCCCGAAAGGATAACGATGACTGACACCGCACCGCGTCCGCTGCGTCTGCTGCTCGATACCGCCGATGCCGGCCAGTGGGAACGCTGGCTGCCCACCGGCCTCATCCAAGGGGTCACGACCAACCCCCTGCTGCTGGAAAGGGCGGGGCTGGCCTGCTCGTTCGCGACCCTGGCCCGGCTCGCCGAAAAGGCGGCCCACCTCGGGGCCGGGGAGATCCACCTGCAGACCTGGGGCGCAGATGCCGCAGCCATGATCGAACGGGGGCGCAAGCTGGCCGCCCTGGCCCAGGGCGGCATGCGCGTGCTGGTCAAGGTGCCGGTGACCGAGGCCGGTTTGCGGGCCGCCCGCACCCTGCGGGACCGGGGCTGCGCCTTGACCCTGACCGCGGTGTTCAACCAGGGGCAGGTCATGGCCGCGGCCGCTCTGGGCGCCGATTATGCGGCGCCGTACCTGGGGCGGATGATCGATGACGGGAGGGACGGCATGGCAATGGTGCGCTCCATGCAGGAGATCCTGCACCGGACAGCCTCCCCGACGCGCCTGCTGACGGCCAGCCTGCGCAGCCCGGCGCAGGTTGTGGAGCTGGCGGCCGCGGGGCTGGACACCTTCACCGTGGCGCCCACGATCCTGGCGCAGCTGCTGGCCGATGAGTTGACGCTCCGGGCGGCGGCGGATTTCGACCGCGCCGCTGGAGGCGCTAAAGAGGACTGACCCCGGAATCAGACGCGAGCCAGATACTGCTCCAGCAACTCCGCGAACAACCCCGGCACCAGGGCCATGCGCTCGGGCGTTTCCACGTAGGAGACGCGCATCTGGGTGCGTCCGGGGTTGGGCGCGCCCTGCGGCGCGCTGTAGAACCCGGCCATGGGCGCAGTCAGCAGGGTCAGCGCCCGGCCCTCCCTGTCCACATGGCCCTCGCGCGCGCAGAACATGACGAAGTCCAGGGCGTCGAAGCCGTCGTCCACCAGGTTGCGCACGTCGATCACCGAGTAGATGCTCGCGTCGGGGCTCGAGACGATGACCCCGGGGATGAGCTCGCGCAGGCGCGAGCTCAGGGACTGCAGCATCCCGCCGTAGTACTCGCGCTGGCGGGCGAACCACTGGTGCAGCTCGTTGTGCGGCACCTCCCCCAGGGCGGCGAAGACGTGCTGCCCCAGGACGCTGCTGCACAGGGCGGCGGTGTTCTCGGCCACCGCCTTGCGGTGGAATTCCTCGTTGTCGGTGACCAGGGCGCCGATGCGCAGGCCGCAGGCGTTCCACACCTTGCTCGCGGTCTCGATGCCGATCCTGCGCCCGGCTATGCCGGGCACTTCTTGCTCTGATATCCCCCACACACTCACGGGCTTGTCGCCCTTGTAATAAAGCTCCCGATAAGCCTCGTCGCTGATCAGCCACAGGCCGTGCTTCACGCACAGACCGGCCAGGGCGACCAGGGTCCGGTGGTCGTAGAGCTGGCCGGTGGGGTTATCGTAGGGAATGACGAGAAGCCCGCCGGGCTTCTCGTCCAAGATAACCTTCTCGATCGCCTCAATGGACGGCAACTCGAACTTACCGTCCTCGCCGAGGGTGCGCGTGACCGACACCGTGCGCCGGCCCAGGCGCTGGGCGAAGGCATTGTAGTTGGTATACGCCGCATCGATCATCAACAGGGGGCGCTCGTCGGATCCGGCCGGGCCGCAGCAACCCAGCAGGACCAGTTCCATCGCCTGGCTGCCGCCGTCGGAGACCTGGCTGAACAGGCCGGCGGTGTCGAAACCGCTGGCGGCGATCACGTGCAGGAAGGCCGCGTTGGTCTCGTCCAGACCCGCGGTGAAGCTGTACTTGACCACCCCGTCGGCCAGGGGCCCCTCGGGAGTCCCCAGAACACGCAGGCGCTCCCGCATGGCCGGGTGCATGGGCAGCGAGACGTTGCCGATGGCCACGTTCACGGCCTCGACCCCGTCGGTGCGGCGCTTGTACTCGAACTGGGCGGCGCGGATCACCGAAGGTTTGCGGGAAGCGAAATGGGCGGAGAGGACGGGTTGGCTCATGGGCACTGCTCCTGTTGGGAATCCCGAATGCGTCTTTGTCTCAAAAATCACCGGTGAGACGGGTTCACGCAAGGGGCGAAACAAGAAGCAGCCCGGCAAGTCCGGGTGGCAAACATACACATATGCGGGTGTTTTGGGTCTCTCGGTCAAAATCTCATACAATACGTGATTTTTGAAGAATTGATTCAACGGCCTTGGTTCAGAATGGCTTCCTGTGCGGTTCCCACGGTGTCACCTTCTGGCTCCCACCCCGGGAACAACAATACGGCGGGATGACACTGCAACGCCCGCGCCAGGATCCTGGCCCGCTCGGCACCCAGCTTGATACGATCATTCTCCAGGGCAGAGATGGTCGGCTGGGGAATGCCGCACAGTTCGGCCAGCTGGTTCTGGCTCAGCCCTTGCAATTGGCGCACGATGCGCACCGCTTCGCCCACCGAGACCTCGATGTTTTTACGCGCCTTGTGGAATTCATTGCGGGCCATGGCTCATTTCCTCCGGTAGTCATGGGCGGTCAGCTTCAAGACCTGCACCTGGATCTCCTGGGCGATCACCTTGTAGATGACACGATACTGCAATCCCAAGCGGGATGACCGGCACCCTTGCCACCGGCCCCGCAGGGCCTCGTCACGAAAGCCCCTGATGACCGACAACCCCTGGGGCCCGGAAATCCTCACGATATCCTTCCAGACCTCGTAGCGTTTCAGCACCTCGACTGGAAGCCCAGGCAGCACCCGGGCAATTCGCCGATGTTCCAGGATCTCCCACATACAATAATTATCCTATACTTTATTTATTATGTCAATGGTCCACACGCCGCGCAACGCGGCGTCCTTCCCTGCCGGGGATTTCCCCCGTTGCAGAAATCGGACCACCCGTTGGGAATTGGTCGGAACCACGATGCGAAAAAAAGCGCGCCCGGCCCTGTTGAAGGGGCCGGGCGCTGGGGTCGAGAAAGCGCGCTGCCGCGCTGCCGCGGGTTACTTGATCAGCAGCGGCGCGATGACCACGCTGATGACGCTCATCAGCTTGATCAGGATGTTGAGGCTGGGGCCGCTGGTGTCCTTGAACGGATCGCCCACGGTATCGCCCACCACGGCGGCCTTGTGAGCCTCGCTGCCCTTGCCGCCGAAGTTGCCGCCCTCGATGTGCTTCTTGGCGTTGTCCCAGGCGCCGCCGGCGTTGGACTGGAACAGGGCCATCAGCACACCGCTGGCGGTCACGCCCGCCAGCAGGCCGCCCAGCATCTCGGTGCCACCCAGGAAGCCGACCAGCACCGGGGTCAGGACCGCCAGCAGGCCGGGCATGATCATCTCCTTGATGGCCGCGGCGGTGGAGATGTCGACGCAGCGGCGGAAGTCGGCCGTCGCCTTGCCTTCCATCAGGCCGGGGATCTCCTTGAACTGGCGGCGCACCTCCTCGATCATCGAGAATGCGGCGCGGCCGACCGCTTCCATGGCAAAGCTGCTGAACAGGAACGGCAGCATGGCGCCCAGGAACAGGCCCACCAGCACCACCGGCACCAGCAGGTTGATGGACGTCAGGCCGACCAGATGCTGGTAGGCGCTGAACATGGCCAGGGCCGTCAGGGCCGCCGACCCGATGGCGAAGCCCTTGCCGATGGCCGCAGTGGTGTTGCCCACGGCGTCCAGCTTGTCGGTGCGGGCGCGGACCTCGCTGCCCAGGCCGGCCATCTCGCTGATGCCGCCGGCGTTGTCGGCGATGGGTCCGTAGGCGTCGACCGCCAGCTGGATGCCCGTGGTCGAGAGCATGCCCAGGGCGGCGATGGCGATGCCGTACAGGCCGGCGAAGTGGTAAGCAACCAGGATCACGATGCCCAGCACGATGATCGGCATGGCCGTGGACTTCATGCCCAGCCCCAGGCCGGCGATGATGTTCGTGGCCGCCCCGGTCTCGCTCTGGCGGGCGATGCCCTGGGCCGGTTTCTTGTCCTCGGCGGTGAAGTACTCGGTGATGATCCCGATGGCGATGCCGCCGGCCAGGCCGGCGATGGTGGCGATGAACACGCCCAGCCACTTGTCACCGGGCAGCATCATGTTGGCGATCACGCCGGTGAACACGGCCATGATGATGCCGGCGCCGAAGGTGCCTATGTTCAGGGCCGCCTGGGGGTTGCCCCCCTCCCTGGTCCTGACGAAGAACGTGCCGATGATCGAGACCACGATGCCCGCCGCGGCCAGCACCAGCGGCAGCAACACGGCGCTCAGATTACCCTCGGGCAGGAAGGTCACGCCCAGGATCATCGAGCCCACGATGGACCCCACGTAGGACTCGAAGAGGTCGGCGCCCATGCCGGCCACATCCCCCACGTTATCGCCCACGTTGTCGGCGATCACCGCGGGGTTGCGCGGGTCGTCCTCGGGGATGCCCGCCTCGACCTTGCCCACCAGGTCGGCGCCCACGTCGGCGGCCTTGGTGTAGATGCCGCCGCCCACACGTGCGAACAGTGCGATGGAG
This sequence comes from Candidatus Krumholzibacteriia bacterium, assembly GCA_024763215.1. Classification (GTDB taxonomy): domain Bacteria; phylum Krumholzibacteriota; class Krumholzibacteriia; order LZORAL124-64-63; family LZORAL124-64-63; genus JAHJTW01. Next base: position 16,912 of record JANTFX010000032.1, read on the forward strand.
CTGGCCCCCAGGGAGAACCCGGAGATGACCTGCAGCAGACGATCGGTGTCCCAGACCGTGCCGAACACCTTGCCGTAGATGATGTACAGCAGGCTCAGGCCCAGCACGCCCAGACCAACCACGACCATGCCCATGACCGTGCCGCCGCTGAAGGCGACGCCCAGGGCCTTGTTCAGGCTGGTGCGCGCGGCGCTGGTGGTCCGCACGTTGGCCTGGGTGGCGATCTTCATGCCGAAGAAACCGGCCCCCGCGGAGCAAATGGCCCCCAATATGAAGGATAGGCCGATCAGGGCGTGGGAATTCGGCAGCTTGGCGTTGCCCACGGCCAGCAGGACGGCCACCACGACCACGAAGATGGCCAGAACACGGTATTCCCGGTTCAGGAAAGCCATGGCCCCATCGTGGATATGACCGGCGATGGTCTGCATTTTCTCATCACCGGCGTCCTGTTTCTTGACCCAGCTGGTCTTGAAGGCCGCAAAGAGCAGGGCCAGCACGCCGGCGGCGGGGATGAGGTAGATCACGCGGGATTCCTCCTGGAAATGGGTGGTTGCGGCACATGAATCCATAAAAAGGTAGACGCCTGCGCCGGGGCGTCCCCTGTGAAAACGAAGCAACACTAGCAAAACAGGAGGCCGGGCGCAAGGTATTCCCCGGCCCGGCCTCAGTTGCAAGCAGCAATCACCGCGACGCTATTTCCCGGCGATATCCACCAGCTCGATATCGAAGCAAAGCGTCGAATTGGGCGGAATAACATCCCCGTGGCCCCGGCTGCCGTAACCCAGCTCGGGCGGGATGATCAGGCGCGCCTTGGTGCCCTTCTTCAGCCCTTCGATGCCCTTTTCCCAGCCGGGGATGACCATCCCGGCGCCCAGGGTGAAGTTGTAGGGCTGGCCCCGGGAAATCGAGCTGTCGAACAGCTTGCCCTTGGCCCCGTTCTCCCACAGGTAACCCGAATAATGCACCGAGACCTGGTCGCCCAGCTCGGCCGTGGGGCCGTCGCCCTCCTTCTGGATCTGAACGTCGACCATGGGCAAGCCCACGACCTGCACGTCGAACATCAGGGTGGAGTTGGCCGGGATGACCGGCGGATGGCCCCGCTCGCCATAGGCCAGTTCCGGGCTGATCAGCAGGGTCCGCTTGCCGCCCACATGCATGCCGGGGATGCCCTTTTCCCAGCCGGGGATCACGTAGCTGTGGCCCAGGGGGAAGGTGATGGGCTCGCCCCGGTCAACCGAGCTGTCGAACTTGTCGCCCTTCTGGCCGTCCACGTACAACCAGCCGGTGTAATGGACCGAAACCCAATCATCGGGCTGGACCTCCGGTCCGTCACCCAGGACCGAGTCGACATAGCTCAGGCCGGGCATGAGCTCCTGAAAGGCCGGGGTGTTCTGGGCGGTATTCTGCTGCTGGCATCCGGCCGCCGCGAGCAGGGCCAGCAAGGCGATGGCGGCGAGCGCCGAAAGGGTTCTGGACATGAAAGCCCCCTGGAATGATTGGAAGATTGAGCGCGCGGCAAAGCCGTGCGCAAGTCCGGCTAATCTGGCATAACCGGCGGCGGAATTCAACGATTGTCTGTCGGACTTGTCTGTCTGACTTTCGGCCCGGCCGGGCCCGCGCCCAGTGTCAGGAACCTTCCCGCACGGCCATGGCATCCAGGCCCACCTCGTCGATCCGGTAACCGTACCGCCCCAGATGGTCGAAAACCCGCTGCTTGTCCGCGCCCAGATGCTCGGTCTCGAAAAACACCGCTTCGGGCCTGATCCGGGAAAAGTCGAGGCCCGGGATCAGGGTGCTCTCATAGCCCTCGACATCGATCACCAGCAGATGCAGGGGCTTGCGCGGCAGATGCGTGGCGATGATCTGTTCCAGGCCGAGGCAAGGCACCGGAACCGGTTCGAGGGCCTGGTCGGGATTCCAGTGCGCGGGCAAAAACCCAGCCACATGGCCACGGTTGAAGGAGGCCTTGCGCTGGAAGTCCAGCCTCTGTTCCAAAGGCAGCGCATCCAGGTGCGACTGCTTGACCGACCAGAATTCCAGGTTCCCCTCCCCCTCCACGGTCACCGCGGCGTTGAGGAACACCAGCTGCGGACGCTGGAGGTAGGCGTAGTTTCGCTGCAGGAGGGGGAAGACCGTGGGCAGGGGCTCGACCAGGACGCCCTGCCAGTCGTGCCGGACGATGAACGGGCGCAAGGGGTCGTTGCGCAGGCCGTCGTTGGCCCCGATCTGGATGAAGTTCACCTGGTCCCGGTGGGAGTGCGAGAACTCCCGCAACCTGCCGTACGCGGGATCCTGCGCCCCGAGCACACTGCGTTTCAGGTTGCGGACCCGGTCATAAAGGGCCGGCCGCCGGCGTACGAAGTCCTTGATGAGCTTCAGCATCTCCCCACCTGCGGCCCCTGTCCGACCGTGGAAATTCATTGAATTGACCAGGAATTGGCCTAATCTTGCACGACTATCCACGGCTTGCCAAGCAATACCATCCGGGCGCATGCCCACACACGACTAGGGCCCCATGAGCTCACAACTGCGCAGCACCAACGGCGTCCTGTACAACCTGAGCATCCTGACGGTGGGGCAGGTCGTCGCGCAGCTGGCCAACATGGCGGCCCTGATCTTCCTGGCCGACTACTTGGGCGCCCACTGGTTCGGGATCATCCAGGTGGGCGTGGCCTTCATGAGCTACGCCCTGATCACCGCCGAATGGGGCATGATGTCCCTGGGCATCCGGGAGGTCTCCCGGCTGGAAGCCCCCCCGGCGATCGCCGCCTATGTCTCCCAGCACATGACACTGCTGGCGATCCAGGCGGCCGCCACGGTCGGGGTCGGTCTGCTGCTGCTGCCCCGGTTGCCGTTCTACGGCCACGCCCCCCTGATCTTCACCCTGTACCTGGCCACGGTCGTGGTGCAGGTCTACACCCAGAACTGGGTGGCCGTGGGCCTGGAGAAGATGACCTGGGTGGGCGTATCGCGCATGGTCCGCAGCCTGGTCTACGCCTTCTTCGTCCTGGTGGTCCTGTCCCGGATCGGCGGGTTCGGGGGCCGCCCGGCGGCCTACTGGATCCCGGTGTTCTTCCTGGTCGCCATGGCCTGCGCCAACCTTACGGTCAACGTGCCGGTGGCCCGCTGGTTCGGGCGCTTCCTGCACCCGGGCCGGATCTCCAGGCGTGAAGCGGTCCGGCGCTGGCGGGAGACCGGTTCCATCGGTGCCAACATCCTCGTCCTGCGCGTGCTGTACAACATCGACATCCTCATGCTCGGCGTGCTGGCCAGCCCGGACGTGGCCGGCAACTACGCGGCCGCCTCCCGGATCATCTTCCAGCTCGTGGTCGCGGTTGAGCTGCTGTGGGCCGCCCTGCTGCCGCGCCTGTCCCGTCTGGCCAAGCAATCCCGCACGGCCTTCAGGGCCGCCTTCAACCTGTACTTCGGCTACGTGCTGGCCGTGCTGTTGCCCATCGCCGTGGGGGGAGTCCTGACCGGCAACGGTCTGATCGATTTCCTCTACCACGGGAAGTTCCCCGCGGCGGGGCCGGTGTTCCGCATCCTGGCGGTCGCCTACTCCATGCTCGCTGCGGGCATGTTCCTGGGCAACACCCTGCTGGCCTGTGACCGGCAGCGGTCCTACCTGCTGCCCCTGGTCGCAGGGTCCCTCACTGCGATCACCGGGGTCGTCTGGCTGGTGCCCGGCCACATGGGCCTGGGCGCGGCCTGGGCCATGTTCACCGCCCACGGCCTGCTGCTGGCGATCCTGCTGGTGATCAACGCCCGGCTGTTCCGGCGCGACCTGCTCGGGCTCCTGGCGGGGGTTGTGCCCGCCCTCGCAGCCATGATCCTGGTGATCTCCGTCCTGTCCGGCCAGCATGTCCTGCTGCGGATCGGGGCCGGGGCGCTGGTCTACGCGCTGCCGGTAGCCTGGCCCCTGCGCCGCTTCCGCCGGCGGCTGCTGGCGGCGGCCGGCGCCCCGGGAAATCTTGAACACCCCCCCGGATTGGCCTAGCTTGGGCACCATGAAGATCCTGATCCAGAACTCCCTGTTCTACCCCCGCATCATCGGGGGCGCCGAGATCTCCTGCCACCTGCTGGGCGCCGAGCTGCGGCGCCGGGGCCACGAGGTCGACGCCGTGGCCGGCACAGGCCTGCGGGGCCGCGGCCGCACCCTGTCCACCCGGCCCACCGCAGACGGTCTGGGCACCGTCTACGAAGCGGCCTCCCACGGCCTCATCGACCCCTTCGTGACCGGCGCGAGCCCCAGGCGCCCGGGTGTGCTCCTGCGGGGGCTGAACCACTTCGCAGGGATCTACTCCCTGCGCTGGCACGACATCTTCAAGGAAGTCCTGGACCGCTCCCGGCCCGACATCGTGCACACCAACACCCTGGTCGGCATGACCCCCGCCATCTGGGCAGCCGCCGCCGACCGCGGGATCCCGGTGGTCCACACCCTGCGCGATTACCACCTGCTGTGCCCGCGCACCACCCTGTTGCGTTCGGATGGAACCGACTGCCGGCGCCCCCCCTTGCCCTGCCGCCTGCTGGCCGGTCTGAAGCTGGGCCAGACCGACAAGGTCGATGCCGTCACCGGACCCAGCCGCTTCGTTCTGGACCGGCATCGGCAAAGCGGTGGATTCGCCGGAGCCCGGGCCCTGGTGGTGCCCAACGCCCTGGAGGAGTGGCCGCCGGAGGTCCCGACCCGCGCAGCGGGCGGTCCGGTCCGCGGCCTGTTCCTGGGCCAGATCTCCGCCCACAAGGGCGTCGCCCTGCTGCTGGAGGTCCTGCCCCGGCTCTTCGCCGACCCTGCGTGCGCCGATCTGCAATTCGATTTCGCGGGTCAGGGGCCCCTGGCCGATGCGGTCGCGGCCTTCTGCGCCTCCCATCCCGGCCGGGCGCGCTGCCACGGCCAGGTGGCCGGCCGCGCCAAGCAGGACCTGCTGGCCGGGGCCGCGTTCGTCGCCGTGCCTTCGCTGTGGTCCGAGCCATTCGGCCGCAGCATCATCGACGGTTTCAGCTGGGGGGTGCCCGTGCTCGGCAGCGACCGCGGCGGCATCCCCGAGGTCATCACCGACGGCGCCGAGGGCCGGGTCATTCCGCCCGAACCCGAAGCCTGGGCCGCGGCCATCAGGGAGCTTGCCGTGGATCACGACCTGCGCCTGCGGATGGGAGCCGCGGCGCGGCGCAGGGCCGCCGACTTCACCCTGGGCCGGCAGGCCGACGCCTTCCTGTCCCTCTACGACGACCTGTCTGCAAGGAGGGGCCGCCATGACTGATCGCTCCGGCCAGGCGTGGCCCTTCCTCGCGGGATTCTTCCTGTCGGTCAACCTGTACCTGATGCCCGGGCTGGCCAGCTCCCCCCGCGCCACCGACCTGGGCGGAGTCCTGCTTGGCCTGTGGATCCTGGCGAGGCTGGTCCGCGGCCGGCAATCGATGCGCCACCTGGCCGGTGTGGCGGCGGTCGCCCTGATCCCCATCCTGTGGCTCTTCTTCAGCCTGCTGAACGGTCAGCTTCCCACCGCGGTTCTGACGGCCCGGTGGCTGCTGGCTGTGCCCTGGGCCCTGGCCCTGCTGTTGATCCCCGACCACGAGAACCGCCAGTACGGCTTCGCCCGCGGCCTGCTGATCGGGGGGCTGGTCAACACCCTGGTGATCGTGCTCCAGCAGCTGGGGATGCAGGCCCAGCTGCAGATGATCGGGCTGTCCTCCAGCGGCGCCAACTACACCGAGTTCGTTTCCCACCAGCTGCGGATCCCCGGCCTCCACGGCCAACACAACGCCTCCAGCGCCGTCACCAGCCTGATGATCCCCACCGGGTTCTTCCTCTATTTCCGGCGCCGCATGGGCATCGCCTGGCTGCTCGGCTGCATCCTGGCCCTGCTGATCGCCCTGAACCTGACCAGCACGCGCAGCCCCCTGGTGGTCACCGTCGCCACCATCGGATTCGCGTCGGTCCGGGCGCGCCGCTTCAAGCTGAGCATCGCCCTGGGGGTTTTCCTGCTCGGGGTCATCGGCCCGTTGGTCCTGGTCTACGGCCCCCCGGGCGGCTGGTCCCGCTGGAAGGACACCCAGGCCATGACGAGCAACGCCACCGAACGCGAGGACAGCAACTGGGGCGCGCTGGAGCTGAGTCTGGATCATCCTCTGGGGATGGGTGAGGTCAGGGGGCACGAACTGCTGGCCGAGAAGACCGGCCTGCCCTCGACGCACGACGCCTTCCTGCAGGCGGCGCTGATCTGGGGGCTGCCGTTCGGCCTGCTGCTGGCGGCCGGGGTGACCGCGATGATCATCAGGGGGTCGGGCCAGGGCCGGGGGGTGCTCTTCTTGCCGGGCCTGCTCGCCTTCCACATGGCCGGGCTGTTCATGTTCGAGGAACACCTGAACAACCCGACCTTCATCATCCTGACCCTCTGGCTGGTGGCCCTGGCCCTGCAGGGAGGCATCAGGGGCGGAAGATCCGCTCCCGGTTGAGCGCGATGTAATCCCAGGCGAACCCCAGCACGCACCCGCCCACCAGCCCCAGGAAGACCAGGATCAGGATCGCACGCAGGGGCCGCGGCCGGACCGGCTTGTCCGAGACGATGGTATTGCCGACCTGTTGCAGGGGCGACAGCAGGCTCAGCTTGCTCAGGGAGATATCCTTTTGCAGCGCCAGATCCTTCCGCTGGGAAGGCAGGTCGAACTTCCCCTCCAGCACCAGATCATTGATCTTCTGCTGCACCTCCCGCAGCTGGGCCTTGATGGCCGCCACCTGCTTGAGCTCCAACCGGGAATGTTCCATGGCCGCCTGGTCCGCCGCATAGCCCAGGCTGTCGCTGACGGCCCGGTTGTGCGCCAGGGCCGAGCGGATCTCCAGCCGGGCCCTGGCCAGGCCCTCGAGGATATCGCCGCCGTCGAGCACCGCGTCACGCCGCACCCAGGCGGGGATGGCCATGGTGTCGAGGACGGCTCCGGCGGCGACCTTCCGGACCACCTGATCCAGCTGCGCCAGATCCGCCTCGAGGCGGGGGCGCTGCTCGGCCAGGGTCGTGATCCTCCCCCGGCAGTAGTCCTCCTTGCGTCGCAACAGATCCAGGTCGATGCCCAGCTCGCGGGTCTTGCCCGCGACCATGACCGACTCGGCCCGCGCCGCCTGCAACCGCTGCCCCAGGCTTTCCTGGCTCTTGTCGATGGCCAGGACCTTGTTCGCGATCTTCCGCACCTGGAATTCCAGCCCGTCCCGGGTCATCTTGATCTGGCTGGAAACCGAATCGGCCTCGGCGTATTCGTCGAACACGGCCAGGGAGGTATCCAGGATGGCCGCGGCCAGCTCCGGACTCGTCGCGGTGGTCCACAGGGTGATCACTTCGCCGCCGGACAGGTTGGTCAACCCCTGGGCGATGAACTCCGCCTTGATCATGGGATGGGCATCGGATGGCAGGCCCAGCCTGGTCACCAGGGGCTTGCGGTACAGCTCCTGCTCGTACCAGCGCGTGATGTCCTTGAGCTGCCACTGCCTCACCGGACCGCCGCTGGGATCATACGCGGTGATGCCCGGCCGGATGGTGGCGTAGGCCTCCCAGCGCCGGGTGCCGAAGATGCCGTACAGGGCGCCGGCGACCAGCCCCAGCAGGGGCAAGGCCAGCACCAGCACGCGCCGCCGCCACAGGATGTTCAAGACGGCGGCCAGGTCGATGACCTGCTCCCTGTCCTGCGGTTGGTTCGTCAATCCGGACCTCCAGTTTGTTCCGCGCTTGTCCCCGGGATCACAGCAAGGCCTTGAGCTTCTTCTCCGACTGGGCCTGCACGGCATCGTGCAGGGAACGCCCGTGGGAATCCATGGTCACCACCACGGGGAAGCGCACCACCTGGAACTCCCAGATGGCCTCGGGCGAACCGAACTCTTCGGCCATGTGCACACCGGGGACGTCCACCACGCATTTGGCCAGCACCTGGGCGGCGCCGCCGATGGCGTGGAAATAGACCGCCCCGACCTTCTTGCAATAGGCCAGGGTCTTGGGGCCCATGCCCCCCTTGCCGATCACCCCGCGGATCTTGAACTTCTCCATCAGGGGCCCCTGGTACGGCTCCTCGCGGATGCTGGTGGTGGGGCCGGCGGCCTTGACCACCCACTTGCCCTTCTCCTTGACCACCACCGGGCCGCAGTGGTAGACGATGCTGTCGGTCAGGTCCACCGGCGGGGTGCCGCCGTCGTGCAGGTACTTGTGGGCGGCGTCGCGCCCGGTATAGATCAGACCGGTGATCTCGACCCGGTCACCCACCTTCAGGGCGCGGATCTTCTTCTCGGTAAACGGTGCTTCCAGCAGCATGATCCAGCCTCCTTAGTAAAGCCAGCGGGTGATTTTTCCGGTCTCGGACATGGTGACGCCGTTGCGCCGGAACGCCCAGCACATGTAGGCGATGGACACGAAGTAGCAGGCCGGGACCCGGTTGCGGTGGGTGATCTTCACGCCCAGCAAGGTGGTCTTGCCGCCGAAGCCCATGGGCCCGATGCCCAGGCTGTTGCCGTCGGTCATGACGCGCTTTTCGAGCTTGGCCAGGGTCTTGTCCGGGTTGACGTCGTCCAGCTTGCGGAACAGGGCCTCCTTGGCGGCCACGTAGCCGGTGCCGCGGTCGCCGCCGACGCACACGCCCAGGATGCCGGGGCCGCAGCCCTTGCCCTGGGCCTGGTAGGTGGCGTCCATCAGGCACTTGTAGACACCCTCGAGGTCGCGGCCGGCGCCCAGGCGCGTGTCGGGCAGGCTGTACTGGCAGCTGACGTTCTCGCAACCGCCGCCCTTGAGCATCATGCGCACCTTCATGGTCTTGCCGCGGGTGGGATGGACGTGGAACGAGGGGCTGCCCGGACCGAGGTTGGTGCCCGAGTTCTTGCCGGTGATCGAATCCACCGAGTTCTGGCGCAGGTAGCCTTTCTTCGTCGCCTGCACCGTCGCCTTCTCGAAGGCCTTGATGAAGGTGGGCTCGTCGCACCAGGCCGGCAGGTCGGCGTAGACGATGATGGTCCCGGTGTCCTGGCAGATGGGCTGGGAGATCCGGCGCGCCATGTCGATGTTGTCCCTGACGACCTCGAGTGCGTATTTTCCCGAGGAATCCTTCTGCTCTCTGCGCCATCCCTTGTCGATGGCCTGCACCACATCCGCGGGCAGATCCGTCGAGGTCCGGCGGATCAGCTCGAGGAGGTTCTGCTGCAGCAACTTGGCATCCATGACAGCTCCTTGGCTTGTGGAGTGAAAACGCATGAACCTGGGGATATTAGCCCCCGCCGCAGGCAAGGTCAAAGGATGATGGGTGACCGCGCCCAAAATTCCCGCTATGCTGGCGCGGGTACGCGGGCTGACCGGTACGAAAGGAAGAAGCCATGAAATACCTCCTGTTCGGAGCCGGGCTCCAGGGCCGGGCCATCGCCTGGGACCTGTTGCGGCAAGCGCCCGGCACCACGCATCTGACCGTCATCGACGGCAACGAGGCGGCCCTGGCCGGCCTGCGCACGTTCCTGCCCGATGACCGCCTGCAGACGGTACAGGGCGATGTCCGGGACGAGGAGCTCATCGGCCCCTTGATGCAGCAGGCGCAGGTCGCCATCAGCGCCGTCAACTACTGGTACAACGATTTTCTGGCCGCAGCTGCGGTGGGCGGCGGCTGCCATTTCCTGGACCTGGGCGGCAACAACGACGTGGTGGCCAGGGAATTCGACCTGAGCGACCGCGCCGCCGCGTCGGACGTGGCGGTCATCCCCGATTGCGGCCTGGCGCCAGGTCTGGCGGGCATCCTGGGCTACCATCTGGCCGGCGGCCTGGCGCGGTGCGAGAACCTGCGCCTGCGGGTGGGCGGCCTGCCGGCCAAACCCCAGCCGCCGTTGAACTACAAGCTGGTGTTCTCGGTGCAGGGCCTGATCAACGAGTACATCGAACCGGCCGTGGTCATCCGCGAGGGCGAGATAAGGACCGTGCCCTCGCTGACCGAGCTGGAAACGCTGGCCTTCCCCGCTCCTTTCGGCGAGCTGGAAGCCTTCCAGACCAGCGGCGGCACCTCCACCCTGCCCACATCCCTGCTGGGCAAGGTGCGCAACCTGGATTACAAGACCATCCGTTACCGGGGGCATTGCGCCCGGATCCGGCTGCTACAGGACCTGGGGCTGTGCGGCGGCGATCCGGTGGACATCGCCGGTCAGCCGGTGGTCCCGCGGGATCTTCTGGCAGCCCTGCTCACCGCAAAGCTCAGCCTGCCCGGACCGGACGTGGTGTTGCTGCTCGCCCAGGCTGAAGGGATCGACGCCGGCGGGCAAGGCGTGACCGACACCATCCGCATCATCGACCACGAGGACACAGAGCACGGCATCACCGCCATGATGCGCATGACGGGTTTCCCGGCGGCCATCATCGCCCATATGCTGGCCAGCGGGCGGATCACCGCGCGCGGAACCTGCCGCCAGGAGGAAGTCGTACCCGCGGCGGACATGATCACGGCCCTCACCGAGCGCGGCGTCGCCGTCGAGCAGTCGCGCACAGAAGGAGCGGCCCCGGCGTGATGACCACCAGCACACCCACACCGAGCCTGCGGGCGGCCCTGCCGTGGGGCCTGCTGGCCTGTGCCCTGCTCCTGCTGCACGGGCTGAGCTTCCACTTCATGGTCGACGACGCCTTCATCTCCTTCCGCTACGCCCACAACCTGGTCGCCGGCCACGGTCTGGTCTTCAACCCCGGGGAGCGGGTCGAGGGCTACAGCAACCTGCTGTGGGTGCTGCTGATCTCGGTGGGCCTCAAGGCCGGCCTGCCCCCCCTGCTGTGGGCCCGCATCCTGGGTGGCCTGTGCGCCCTGGGCATCCTGGTGCTGTTGCCGGGCATCGTCCACCGCATGGATCCGGACCACGAGGCGCGTTCCCCCTGGGCCGGCCGCGTAGCCCAGCTCTTGACCGCGGCCACCGGAGCGGTGGCCTGCTGGTCCCTGGCGGGCCTCGAAACGCCCCTGTTCGGCCTGTTGATCATCTGGTGCTGGCGATCCGCCCTGGCCCGCTCGCCCCTGCAGACGAGCCTGGCCGGTCTGCTGATGGTGTTGACCAGGCCCGAGGGGCCCGCCCTGGCGCTGATCTTCCTGGCCTGGTCCCTGTTGCCGCGGCCCGGCCTGAACCCCGCCGCCTCGCCCCTGCGCAAGCTCGCCACCTGGACCGGACCGGGTTTGCTCCTCGTAGGCACCGCCGCCTTTTTCCTGTGGCGTCATCATTATTACGGCTGGTGGCTGCCCAACACCTATTACGCCAAGACCGGCGACCTCGGGGGCCAACTCGCCACCGGCCTGCCCTACGGCCTGGCGTTCGCACGCGCCTACCTGGTCGTCCCGACCCTGGTGGCCGTCGGCGTGCTGGCCCGCTGCGGATGGCGGCGGCTGCGCGATCTGGACGTCCTGGCGGGGCTGGGTGTGGTCGTGTTCTGGTGGGGCTACGTGGTGATCATCGGCGGCGACATGCTGGGCATGTACCGCTTCTTCGCCCCGGTGCTGCCGCTGGTCGTCACCTGGCTGGTCGGCCTGGCCGTCCCCTGCGGCTGGTTCGACCGCAAGCTGGGCACGGCGGTGTTCACCGCGGTCATGGCCGCCGCCCTGCTGCCGGCCTCGTTCTCCGGGCACGAACGCCGTCTGGTCACCGCCCACATGAGCGAGGCCAACCTCGGCGGCTGGATCCTGGCCGGCGACGCCCTGGCCACAAGTTTCCCTCCGGCCACCACCCTGGCCCTGGGCCCGGCCGGCTACATCCCCTGGCGCACGGGTTTCGTCTGCCACGATTTCTACGGCCTGGTCGATCCCCGCATCGCCCACCAGAAGGTGGACTTCACCCACCACTACGCAGGGCACGAGAAGCTCGATGCCGGTCTGGTGCTGGCGCGCCGTCCCGACTACATCCTGCTGGGCAACGTGGACGTGAGCACGGGGCCGCGCCGGGGTCCGACCGTGGTCCTGGACCGGGAGATGGATATATTCAACCACCCCGATTTCAAGCGGAACTACGTGCGGATCGCCATGCCCATCGGCGGCGGCAAGTACCTGAACATGTTCCAGCGCAAAGACCTGCGGACAGACAGATAACCCCTGGCCGGCCCGGATGTCCTCGGCCTACGGCCTGCGGATTACCGGACCGGCCAGGGGTTATCTGTCTGCTCTTGGCGCGAATCAGAGCAACCGCCGCAACCAGCGGTCGGCACGCGGAAGGTAGTGCCGCTGGTGGTCCAGGGAGAAGGCCACGCCGTAGGCCCGGCCGCAGATGTTCCTGCGCGGCACGAAACCGAACCAGCGCGAATCGCCGCTGTGGTCCCGGTTGTCCCCCAGCATGAGGTACTGCCCCTCGGGCACCGTGACGGGACCGAAGTCGCGGCGGGGACCACCGGCAGGTTCGTAGGCCACCAGGTGGGGCCGCCCCGGCAACATCTCCGTGAAAAAGACCTTGGTTCCGGCTTCGGTGCCCAGGTCATTGCGCAAGGCGGCCGCCGGATTGTCGGCATAGGCCACGGGCGTCCCGTTGATGACCAGCCTCCCCTCCTTCATGGCGATCTCATCGCCCGGCAAGCCGATCACGCGCTTGACCAGCCGGGTGCCGTCGGCAGGGGACCAGAACGTGACGATGTCGCCGCGCCGGGGCCCCTCCCAGCGGGCCAGGGCGATGCGTGTGAAGGGGAAGTGGAGGTCGTAGGCCAGCTTGTTCACGGCGATCCGGTCGCCGATCAGGATGCTCGGCTCCATGCTGCCGCTGGGCACGTCGTTCCAGTCGGCCACCGCCGAACGGAACGAGAACACCCCGAGCGCGAGCAGGGCCAGGGAGAACAACCAGTGGTGGGTGATCCGGTGCACGAGGGATGCGGCGGGCATGAGGTTCCTCCGGTTCGAAAAACAGGTCGTCTTCATTCCTCGTACCACGGGATTCGTGGCTCCCGGGCCTCCAGGACGCCATCTGGCAAGCCCTTGTGATGTACCGGATCTTCACCAGAACTCCGATCATCGACAGCAGCCACCATCTCCGTAGCACAAGGCATTAATACGCTCAACCTCCCTCCGGGGTTCCGTCCTATAAGCCTGCGGGGG
>JANTFX010000033.1 GCA_024763215.1 Candidatus Krumholzibacteriia bacterium
ATTTGCGAGGGAGGCGTACCCGGTGCGGTACGTTGACCGAGCAAATCCGAGAACGCCTTTCCTGGCGCGCTGTTAACCATCCGCAGTAGCTCTTTCACGAATAATGCGGGTTAAAAAAGCCCCCGCCTGGCGGCGGGGGCGGGGGGAAATCAGGAAGCAACAACCGGGACGGATCAGATCAATCGCCAGTGGCCGGGGACCCACTTGCGGCGGCCGTTCCACTTGACCTTGTAGTGGCCGGGAACCCAGACCGCCTCGGCCCCGCAATACGCCGGCCTGGCCACGACCACCGTCCTGCGGCAGCTACGCCGATGACGGTATGTCTTGTGGACATACACCGGACCGCAGCAACTGCGCCCCTGGTTGCCGACCCTGACCGACACTGGACCGACCTTCGCCCGCACCACCACCGAAGCTGCGGCCTGGGTGGCGCCTGTCACCATGAAACCAAGCACCAGGACCAGGACTGCTGCCTTGAGGATCGATTGCCTTGCTCGCGCGGTCTTCATGACATCCTCCTTCACCTTGCGTGTTCGCCGTCTCACCCGGAAGGTTGCACATATGGTGCCGAAGATGGAGAACCTCGCGCCAATGGTTCTCGATAAATATAATTTGTTGTTTTCCAATATATTACAACACCGGATATGGTGCCTCGCTTTTGAACCCTGGCCTCATGATCCACTTTCGTCCGCACTGCCGGGGGCACCTTGTGTCCTGCATGGAGGACACTTCAAGGGGTTCCGCTAACCCGTAAAATATTTTAAAGAACCCTTCATCGCTGCCGATCATGACCGGGCATGAGTGAGGCAATACCTGCAGCCCCGGGGAAACCAATATGAGCACTGAAGAACTGGCCCTGTTATGCGTGGATGACGAACCCAGCATCCTCAGCGCCCTCAAGCGCCTGCTGCGCAAGGAACCGTTCAAGGTCTACACCGCCGTCGGCGGCCAGGCCGGCCTCGAGGTCATGGCCCGGCACCGGATCCAGGTCGTGGTCAGCGACCAGCGCATGCCCGGCATGACCGGCACCCAGTTCCTGCAGAAGGTCAAGGAGCAGTGGCCCGACACCATCCGGGTGATCCTGTCCGGGTTCGCCGAGGCGGACGTCATCGTGGAGTCAATCAACCAGGGTGAGATCTTCCGGTTCGTGGCCAAGCCCTGGAAGGATGAATCCCTCAAGGCCACCATCAGGCAATGCTTCGAACACCACCGGATCCTCCTGGAGAACAGGCAGCTGGAAAAGCAGACCCGGCAGCAGCTGGAGCAGCTCAAGAGCTTGAACCAGCTGCTGGAGGCCTCGGTCGAGGTCCGGACCAAATCCCTGGAGCTGTCCCAGGAGATCATCGAGAAGTTGCCCCTGATGGTCCTGGGGATCAGCCGCGAAGAAGAGCTGGTCCTGACCAACGGCGCCGCCCGCAACGGCATCGAGCCCCTCCAGGATGCCCTGCTGGGTACGGAAATCGAGGACCTGCTGCCTCCCGAAGCGGTGGCGTCCATCAGGTCCTGCTTGACCAGCACCCAGGTGGAGGAATTCACCTTCCAGTGGCAAGACCGCAACCTGAAGGCCCACCCCGAGTTGCTGGGAACGCGGGAAGAAACCCGTGGCTGCCTGCTGCTCCTGGAGGAAGTTTCCCCATGACCGTGGCCACCGACAACACCGCCCTGATCACCAAGAAGATCAAGGAACTGCCCCCGTTGCCCCTGGTGGTGCGCAAGCTCATCCAGACCACCGACGACGACCGCAGCAACGCCGAGGACGTCCAGCGTGTGCTGTCCGGAGACCAGGCCCTGGCCGGCAAGGTCCTCAAGCTGGTCAACTCGTCCTTCTACGGCATGTCCGGGGAGATCTCCACCATCTCCAGGGCCGTGGTCGTGCTCGGGTTCGCGGCCATACGCAACCTGGCCACGGGTCTGGGGGTCGCCGGCATCATGGCCCAGGCCGGCAAGGGGACGCGGCAGGAACTGTTCTGGGCCCACGCCATCGCGGCCGCCTCGTCGGCCCAGGTCCTGGCCGTCCACACCGGTTACGAGGATCCCGAGGAAGCGTTCATCGCGGGCCTGCTCCATGATATCGGCCATCTGATCCTGGCCACCGCCATGCCGAAGCCCTTCGCCGCGGTCATGGACGAGTGCCCGTCCGACCTTCTGGCCCGGGAGCAGGAGGTCCTCGGCGCCGTCCACACCAAGGTGGGGCAAAAGCTGCTGAGGCACTGGAAGCTGCCCGAGAAGCTGGGGCGGGCGGTCCGCTTCCACCACAACGTGAAAGTCGCCACCAACGGCGAGGATTCCCTGACGCCCCTGGTGGCCCTGGCCGATGCCCTGGCCGGGGTTCACGGCCAGGTCTATGAACGATCCCTGGATCGGGAGGGCTTCGCCAGACTATTCCAGGCCACCGGCCTGGACGTGTCCGCAACCCGCACCGTCCTCGAGGAGATCAACGCCAAGGTCGAGGAAACGCGGCTGTTCTTGAAGATCGCCTCCGACGGGGACCCCGCGGGCGCCCCGGCCCCCCTGCCGCCGGCGCGCCGGATCGTGATGCTGTGCACCGATCCCCTGCAGGCGGAATGGAGCCGGCAGGTGCTCGAGTATTTCGGCCACACCATGGTGCCCATGAAGGACTTCTTCGGCGCAGCCGGCAAGGGCAACGCCGAGGTCGATCTGATCATTCTGGACCAGGGAAGCGTCACTCCGGAGCAATTGTTGAAGATGAAGCCGGTGCTCGACCTTCATCGCGGCAAGCTGGCGGCCTTCGGTGACGTGAAGGACCGGATTCCCGTCGCCGAGCTGGGCTACGACCTGCCCGTCCTGCCCGTGGCGTTTTCCCGCTTCGAAATCGAGGGCCTGATCGCAGGCTAGGAACGCTAGCCGCCGCGGCCACTCTCCCCCCTACTTGCGCTTTGGGGTTCAGACGGTGATCCCCTCCGGGGCGGGCTGTTCTGCGGCCTCATCCTCGATCAGTTCCGGATTACGGACCCACAGGGGCAGCTCCAGCCCGATGGTGTCGTGGTAGTTCTGGATCCTTTCCAGCAGGCTGACCGAGACCTCCTGTCCTGCGGCCACCAGGAGGACCCCGGCCCTGGAACGGACCTCCTCGGTCAGGACCATGCCCGTGCGCAGCTCGTGCACGCTGACGCCCCGGACCTCCTCCACGATATCGCCGGCATCGGATAGTTTGCTGAAGGATTGCAATACGGTCGGGTCGAAGACACCTTCCTGGGCGTGCAGGTAGTCCAGGACACGCCCCGGCGTGTCCCCCATGGATTGGCGTTTTTCCGCCGCTTCGGCCAGCTTGAGGATCCTGGCCCCCAGGGGGATCTCATCCGCTGCCACGCTGTCGGTCGGCTGCCCGGTGCCGTCGAAATTCTTTTCCATGTAGAGCAGGATGTTCAGGACCGGTTCCAGCCGGGGGATGTTGGCCAGGATGCTGCGGCTCATCTCGGGGATGCGCGCCACCATGGCTTTTTCCGCCTGGTCCAGCGGCTCGTTGCGGTACAGTTTCATGGCGGTTTCCGCAGGCAGGGTGATGCTGCCGACCATGCAGAACATGGCGGCGACTTCAACCTCCCACAGCTCTTCCATACCCAGGTCCCCGGCCAGGGCCACGGCCAGGTTCCGGATGCGCGAAGCGCGCCCGAAGGCCGCCGGGTTGGCCATGGACAGGATATCGGTCAGGGCCTTGATGCTGCCCTTGAGGGTCTGTTCCAGCAGCACCTTCTGGGACGTGAGCAGGCGGTGCTGGGCCACGGCGTCGTCGATGGCCGCGGCCAGGACCTGGGCCGGGCAGGGCTTGCTCAGAAAGCGGTAGATGTTGCCCTGGTTGACGGCGCTGACCACCGAATCGATATCCGCGAACCCCGTCAGCAACAGCCTCACCGTATGCGGGCTCAGCTTGCGGACGTGCTTGAGGAACAGCGCCCCGTTCATCTCGGGCATCTTCATGTCCGATACCACGACCTCGAAGGGGCCTTCCCGTTGCAGGACCTCGAGGCCTTCCTTGCCGCTGCCCGCGGTGCTGATGGCGAATTTCTTGCGCAGGCTGCGCTGGATCGCCTTGAGGATATTGGCCTCGTCGTCCACGCACAGGATGCGGGGCAGGTCACTCATGAAGCGCTCTCCTTTTTTCCGGTCGGTCGTTCTTCTCCTTCCCAGTTCGGCCACTTACGCATTTTCTTCAGGATTTTCTTCAGGATGTCCCCTGCGCGGACGATAAAAGACCGGGGGCGCCCGGAACGTATCGGTTACGGAAGCGAATCAGAGGACGGAAAACCCAGGAGTTGATCATGGCAGTTGGAGTGGAAAACCCCGTTTCGATAGCAAGCCAGCAGGCGACCATCGAGAAGCTGCAGCGGGTCGAATCCGACCTGAGGGAGGGCCAGGAGTTTGCCCAGGCCATGTTCGACGCCTCCCAGGCGGGGATGGTCGTGGTCAACACCGATTTGCACCAGATCATGGAAGCCAACACCATCAGCGGCCAGATCCTCGGCCTGGACAAGGACGACCTGGTCGGGGCGATGATCAACGACTTCATCCCCCCGGCCAATGAAGGAGTGCGCCAGGCCTTTCTGGCCACCGGGCTGGTCAGGGATCAGGAGATCGAATTGATCCACAGCGACGGCCATAAAGTGCCCATCATCCTGTCCGTCACCCGAATCGGTGGACCTGCTTCCAACATGGCCTTGTTGAGCTTTATTGATATCACAACCCGCAAGGAAGCCGAACTTGAGCTGCTGCGGTCCCGCGAGGAGCTCAAACGGGCCAACGAGGAGCTGAAGACCCACAAGGATCTGATCGTCCAGTCGGAGAAGCTGGCCTCCATCGGCCAGCTGGCCGCCGGAGTGGCCCATGAGATCAACAACCCCGTGGGCTTCGTGACGAGCAACCTCGGCACCATCCAGGAATACGTCACGACCATGGGCTCGATCCTGAAGCTCTACGACGAGCTGGAGCAGACCGATCCTTCCGCATCCGACCAGCGGGAAGCCCTCCAGGAGAAGATCCGCGCGGTCAAGGAGGAGGAGGATCTGGAGTTCATCCTGGACGACCTGGGGAACGTCCTGGAGGAATCCATGGACGGGGTCAAGCGGGTCACGGAAATCGTGCAGAACCTCAAGAGCTTCGCCCGCCAGGATTCCCAGGAACGCCGACCCCTCGACATCAACGAGGGCATCGAGTCCATGATCAAGATGGTCTGGAACGAGTTGAAATACACCTGCGAAGTCGAGCGGGACTTCGGCGAAGTGCCACTGGTGCAGTGCCACCCCGGCCAGATCAACCAGGTGGTCATGAACATGCTGGTCAACGCCTCCCACGCCATGGGCTCCGAAGGCGGCACCATCACCGTCGGCACGCGGGCGACCGGAAACGAGGTCGAGATCCGCATCAGCGATACGGGCAGCGGAATCCCCGAGGAGATCCGCAACCGCATCTTCGACCCCTTCTTCACCACCAAGGACGTGGGCAAGGGCACGGGCCTGGGGCTATCCATCAGCCACGGCATCATCCAGGACCACGGCGGTCGGATCGAGGTGGACAGCGAGGTGGGCAAGGGCACGACCTTCCGCATCTATCTGCCCCTGGGCGCCGACAAGCAAGAGGGGCTCATCGGCTGACCGGCCCCTCGGCCCCGTCCCGGTCCCCTCCTGGTCGATTCCGGCCACGCCAACGGGGCTCAACCCCGGGAGCAACCCCGGACTTGAGCCGGTGGCCGCCTTCTGTTATAAGTACAGGGATCTTCAAGTCCCGCCCCATGGCGGGTTTCGCTTGTCTTTCCCCGACAGAAGGACCGCCACCATGAAATTCCCAGCATCACCCTCACGGGGCGCCGCATGGCTGCGCACCCTGATCCTCCTGATCGCCGCGCTGGCTGCCATGAGTGCGGGGGCCGCCGACAAGAATCCGGGGCCGTGGACCAGCGATGATTTCTCCGGGCTGTCCTGGCGCGCCATCGGCCCGGCCATCGCCTCGGGCAGGATCGGCGACTTTGCCGTCGACCCCCGCAACCCCTTCCATTACTACGTGGGCGTCTGCTCGGGCGGCGTGTGGGAAACGACCGACGGGGGCACGACCTTCTCGCCCATCTTCGACGACCAGGGCAGCTATTCCATCGGCTGCCTGGCCCTGGCGCCCTCCAATCCCGACATCCTCTGGGTGGGCACCGGCGAGAGCAACAGCCAGCGCAGCGTCTCGTACGGCGACGGGATCTACCGCTCCCTGGACGGCGGCAAATCCTGGGATAACATGGGTCTGAAGCGTTCCCTGCACATCGGGCGCATCCTGGTCCATCCCGAGGACGAGAACATCGTCTACGTGGCCGCCGAAGGCCCCCTGTGGGGCCCGGGCGGCGATCGGGGCGTGTTCAAGACCACCGACGGCGGTAAGACCTGGGACAAGGTCCTGGACATCGACCAGGACACCGGGGTCGTGGACCTGGTCATGGACCCCCGCGACCCGGACGTGATCTACGCCGCGGCCTACCAGCGCCGGCGGCACCTGTGGGTGCTGATCGACGGCGGGCCTGGCTCGGGCATCTACAAGACCACCGACGGCGGGGCAAGCTGGACCGAGTTGAAGGAGGGCCTGCCTGCGGTGGACATGGGCCGCATCGGCCTGGCCATCCCTCCCAAGGCGCCCGACACCGTTTACGCCATCGTCGAGGCCCAGGACGACAAGGGCGGGTTCTTCCGCTCGGACGACCGCGGCGCCTCGTGGGAAAAGCGGAGCGACGGGGTGACCAGCAGCCCCCAGTACTACAACGAGATCGTGGCCGACCCGGTCGATCCGGACCGCGTGTACAAGATGGACACCTTCCTGCAGGTCACCGCAGACGGCGGCAAGACCTGGCAACGCATCAGCAAGTTCACCAAGCACGTGGACAACCACGCCCTGTGGGTCGATCCCGAGCGTCCGGAGCATCTGCTGGACGGCTGCGACGGCGGCATCTACGAGAGCTTCAACCGTGGGGAAACCTGGCGCTTTGCGGCGAACCTGCCGGTGACCCAGTTCTACCGCGTCTCGGTGGACTACGACGAGCCGTTCTACAACGTGTACGGCGGCACCCAGGACAACAACACCATCGGCGGGCCCTCGCGCACCCTCTACGGCCACGGCGCCGGCAACCGCGAGTGGTTCTTCCTGCTGGGCGGCGACGGCTTCGAGCCCGCGGCCGACCCCGAGAATCCCGACATCGTCTACTGCCAGTGGCAGTACGGGGCACTGAACCGCTACGACCGCAAGAGCGGCGAGACCCTGGACATCCAGCCCCAGCCCGGGGCCGACGACCCTCCGTACAAGTGGAACTGGAACTCCCCGGTGATCATCAGCCCCTTCGACCACAAGCGGCTGTACTACGCCTGCCAGTTCGTGTTCCGCAGCGACGACATGGGAAGCAGCTGGCGCCGCATCAGCGGCGATCTTTCGGCAGGCATCGACCGCAACAAGCTGGAGGTCATGGGCCGCGTATGGAGCGTGGACGCCGTGGCCAAGAACATGTCCACCTCGTTCTGGGGCAGCGTGATCTCCCTGGCCGAATCCCCCGTGCAGGAGGATCTGCTGTTCGCAGGCACCGACGACGGCCTGATCCAGATCACCGCCGACGCGGGCGGTTCCTGGACCAAGGTCGCCCACTTCAAGGGGGTCCCCGACCAGAGCTACGTCAGCGACGTGGAACCGTCCCGGTTCGACGCCAAGGTGGTCTTCGCCAGCTTCGACAACCACAAACGCGACGACTTCACGCCCTACATCCTCAAGAGCACCGACGGGGGCCTGCACTGGCGCTCCATCGCCGGCAACCTGCCCGACAACGGGGTGGTCTATTCCATCGCCCAGGACCACGTGGACCCGGACCTGCTGTTCGTCGGTACCGAGTACGGCGTGTTCTTCACCCGCGACGGCGGCAAGTTCTGGACCCGACTCAAGGCCGGCCTGCCGCCCATCGCGTGCCGGGACCTGGAGATCCAGCGGCGGGAGAACGACCTGGTGGTCGCGACCTTCGGCCGGGGATTCTACATCCTGGACGACTACACCCCGCTGAGGAACCTGAAACCGGCGGCCCTGAACGAGGAAGCCGTCCTGTTCCCGGTCAAGGACGCCCTGATCTACGTCCCGGCCAAGCCCCTGGGCGACAACAACAAGGGCAGCCAGGGCGACGCCTTCTTCACCCTCAAGAACCCGCCTTTCGGCGCCGTGGTCACCTACCACCTCGACGAGGGCCTGCAGACGCTGAAGGAGCAACGGCAGAAGAAGGAAAAGCAGAAGGTCAAGGATGGCGAGCCGGTTTACTACCCGCCCTGGGATGACCTGAGGGCCGAGGACCGCGAGCACGATCCCGAGATCATCCTGACCATCCGGGATGCCTCAGGCGAGGTCGTGCGCCGTCTCAACGGTCCGGTGAGCCAGGGTTTCCACCGTGTGGCGTGGGATCTGCGCGGACCGGACGTGGGCCCGATCGTGCTCAGGAAGAAGGGGCCCGACACCCCCTGGGACAACATCCCCGCCGGCCCCCTGCTGGGCCCGGGCACGTACTCGGTCACCCTCAGCAAACGGGTGCGAGGGCAGGAGACGCAGCTGGCCGGGCCGGTCGAATTCCACACCCGCCTGCTGGGCAACAACACCACCCTGGCGGCCGATTACGGGGATCTGGCCGCCTTCCAGCGGCAGGCCGGCGAGCTGTACCGCGCCGTGCAGGGGGCCAACCGCACCCTGAACGAGGCCCAGGAGCGGCTGGATCACGTCCGCAAGGCCGTGGAGGAAACCCCCGCCCTGGACCGCGGCCTTCTGGACCAGGTCGATGTGCTGGATGCCAGGCTGCAGGACATGAAGACGGCCATGCGCGGCGACCGCACCGTCAGCAGCCGCAGCGAACCCACGCCCCCGGGCATCGTGGCCCGGGTCAGCCGCGTGCGCTGGGGTCTGCGGGATGTGACCTCGGCCCCCACCCAGACCATGCGCGACAACCTGCGCGTCGCAGGGCAGCTGTTCGCCCCGTTGCTGCAGGATCTGCAGGGGCTGGTCACCCAGGACCTCAAGAGCCTGGAAGATGAGCTGGAAGCGGCAGG
Organism: Candidatus Krumholzibacteriia bacterium; assembly: GCA_024763215.1. Classification (GTDB taxonomy): domain Bacteria; phylum Krumholzibacteriota; class Krumholzibacteriia; order LZORAL124-64-63; family LZORAL124-64-63; genus JAHJTW01. The sequence continues at coordinate 9,054 of JANTFX010000033.1, forward strand.
GGCGCCCTTCACTCCGGACCGGATCCCCACCTGGCCACGCAAGTAGGCCCTGGTGCAGGACAGGACACCGCCCCCGGCGATTGCCGGGGGCGGATGTTTTTCCGGAATCAGCTCCGCAGCTTGTTGATGCCGTTGAGGGCCGCCACCCGGTAGCACTCGGCCAGGGTGGGGTAGTTGAAGGCGTTCTCCACGAAGTAGTCGATGAACCCGCCCAGGGCCATCACCGCCTGGCCGATGTGGATCAGCTCGGTGGCCCCGGTGCCGATGATGTGCACCCCCAGCACGTGCCTGTCCCGGGGGCTGAACAGCAGCTTCAGCATCCCGACCTCGTCGCCGATGAGCTGCCCGCGGGCGATCTCACGGTAGCTGGCTGTGCCCGTCTCGTAGGGGATGCCCTTCTCGGTGAGCTGTTCCTCGGTGTCGCCCACCATGCTGATCTCGGGGATCGAATAGATGCCGAAGGGGAACAGCCCGCCGGCATCCACGTAGATCTGGCCGAAGATGTGGCAGGCGGCCCGGCGGCCCTGGTTCATGGACGTGGAGGCCAGGGCGGGGAAGCCGATGACGTCCCCCACCGCGTAGATATCCGGATTGGCCGTCCTGAAACCCTCGTCGACCTGCAGGCGCCCGCGGCGGTCCGCCTCTAGCCCCACGGCCTGGAGGTTGAGGGGTCCGGTGGCCCCCTGGCGGCCGCGGCAATAGAGCACGGTGTCGGCGGTCAACTTCTTGCCGCTTTTCAGATCGACCGTCACCTGGGAGCGCCCGCCGTGATCCTCCTTGGTGATCGAGGACACCTCCTCGCCCAGACGCAGGACCATGCCCCTGTTGCGCAGGTGGTACTGCAGGGCCTCGCCGATCTGCTGGTCCAGAAACCCCAGCACCCGCGGGGCCTTGTCCACCAGGGTCACCCGGATTCCCAGCCGCGCGAACATCGAGGCGAACTCGGTGCCGATCACCCCGGCCCCCACGACGATGATGGTCTCGGGCAGGGACGGCAGGTGCAGCAGATCGTCCGAGGTCAGGACGGATTCACGGTCGAAGGGGATGCCCTCGGGCCGGGCGGGCTCGGTGCCCACGGCGATGACGAACTTGTCCGCGGCCAGGGTGGTTTCGGACTGGATCCCCTTGATGCGCAGGGAATGATCGCCGTTGAACGAGGCCTCGCCGGAGAAGATCTCCACCCCGTTGCGCCGCAACTGCCCCTGGACGATCTCCATCTCGGTGGCGATGATCCGCTGGCAGCTGCGCAACAGGCGGGCGATGTTGATGCGCCCGGACTTCACCTCCCCGCGCACGGTCAGATGGTCACGGCCCTGGGTGGTCTGGATGATGGCCTCGCGCAGGGCCTTGGAGGGGATGGTGCCGGTGTGGATGGCGACGCCGCCGACCTGCTCCATCTTCTCGACGACGCACACCTTGCGCCCGAGCTTGGCCGCCTGGATGGCGGCCTTCTGCCCCCCCGGTCCGCTGCCGATCACGCAGAGTTCGTACCGTTCCAAGTCCACTCCTTCACATCCGATCGGTCATTCCCGGCCCAGGGCCACGATGGGGTCCATCCGCGCGGCCTTGTTGGCCGGATACAGGCCGAAGAAAATCCCGATGGCCACCGAGAACAGGGCCGCCCCCACGGTGACCACGGGCGAGATCGCGAAGGGGAAGCGCAGGATATGGGTCATGCCCCACGATGCGAAATACCCGCATGCGATCCCCAGCAGGCCGCCGAGTCCGGTCAACGTACCCGCTTCGACCAGGACCTGCAACAGCACATCCCGGCGTCGGGCGCCCACCGCCATGCGCACCCCGATCTCACGGGTCCGTTCGGCGACCGAGATGAGCATGATGTTCATCACCCCGATGCCGCCGACGAGCAACCCGATGGACGAGAGGACCACCAGGACCAGGGCGATCCCGCCGGTGATCTTGTCCACCATCTCGCCGTACGTTTCCGACGAGACGACGTCGAAATCGTTGGCCGCGGCCGGCCGCAGCCGGCGCTCCCGCCGGAGGGTGCCCACCAGGTTGGACATGACCTCGTCGGTGTCGGCGCCCTCGGCGACCATGACCGCGATGTTCCGGTCCGCCCTGCCCACATGCAGGCAGTCCTTCTCGAAGGTCGACCAGGGCACGCACACGTAGTTGTCGCCCATGGAGCCGATGATGTGATGCCGGGCGGCCATGGTCCCGACGATCAAGAAGGGCTTGCCGTAGATGTTCAGGGTCTTGCCGATGGGGTCGGTGCGGGGGAACAGGTCCTGCCGCGGGCCGTAGCCCAGGACCACGACCCGCGAGCGGGCGGCGACCTCCTGGGGCGTGAAGAAGCGGCCGTCGGCCACGGGGATGGAAAACAGGAAGGGGAAGTTGCTGCTGGTGCCCACCGGCTGCACGAAATTCGTCTTTTCCTGCCCGTACCTGAGCACCATCCCGCGCCCGTTGCCCACCTGGTAGTCCACCATGGCCACGCCCGGGGTCCGTTCCAGGGGCCCGATCAGTTCCGGCATCAGCTGGGGTCGGCGCGCCAGCTCCGCCGGATCCTCGCCGCTCAGGCCGCTGAACCGGCTCACGTAGATGTAAGGGCGGTTGGCCGAGACGATGTCGTTGCGGATCCTCCCGCTCAGACCCGAGACGATGGTGAAGATGGCCAGCAAGGTGGTCACCCCGATGGTCACGCCCAGGATGAGCAGGGCGCTGCGCATGCGGTGCCCGCCGATGGACTGCATGGCCTCGCGCACCCCGTCCCGCCACCGGTAGCCGGTCCCCTCACTCATGACGCAGGGCCTCCACCGGGTCCAGCCCCGCCGCCTTCCAGGCGGGGTAGGTGCCGAAAACGGCCCCGATCAGGAAGGTGGTGCCCAGACCCAGCAAAACCGACCAGCCGGCCAGGGCGAACGGCAGGGGCGAGGCCAGGGAGATCCCCCAGGCCAGCAGGAAGCCCGTGAGGATGCCCACCAGGCCGCCGACCACCGAAAGCGTCACCGCCTCGATGAGGAACTGCCACATGATGCCGGACCTGCGGGCGCCCAGGGCCTTGCGCACGCCGACCTCACGGGTCCGCTCGGTCACCGAGACCAGCATGATGTTCATCAGGACGATGCCGCCCACGATCAGGCTGATGCCCACCAGAGGCACCAGCGCCTGGTAGATGGCCGAGCTGATCCCCCCCCAGATATCCAGCATCTGGTCCGAGGTCTTGACCACGAAGTCATCCCTGGCCAGAGGCCGCAAGCGGTGGCGCATGCGCATCAGGAACGTCGCCTCGTCCTGGGCTTCCTGCAACCGGTCCAGGTCCATGGCCTGCACCTTGATATCCAGGGACGACCGGGACCCGAACACCTTCTGCCAGGCCGTCAGGGGCACCAGCGCGAACTGGTCCCGGTTCTCCCCGCCCACGGTGCCGCGCTTGGCGACCACGCCCACGATCCTGAAGTGACGCCCGCCCAGCCGGACTTCCTGGCCCACCGGATCGGCCCGGCGCGGGAAGAGCTCCGTGGCCACTTCATGGCCCAGGACCACCACCTGCCGCGCCGCCCGCAGGTCCTCGTCCACCAGGTGGCGCCCCGACTCCAGGGGCAGATCCTCCATGGAGGAGACTTCCGCGGTCACCCCCCGCACAGCCACCCCGTCGAAATCGTGCCCCCGGGCCCGCAGATCGGCGCTGGTCGAGGCCATGGCCGCGACCGCCCTGGCCGTGGTCATCCGCTCCTGCAGGAAATCGCGGTCCTCCAGGGTCAGCCGGGGATTCTTGAGGGATTCCAGGAAAGCGTCGAAATCGGTCAGGAACTGGAGCTCGTTGATGCGGGAAATGGTGAAGACGTCGGTGCCCTCGTCCAGCACGACCTCCGAGACGTAGTGATCGGCGCCGTAGATCAGCGAGACCACGGCGATCACCGACATGGTGCCCACGATGTTGCCCAGCAGGGTCAGGAAGGTGCGCAACTTGTGGCCGCGCAGACTGGCCAGGGCGATGAAGACACCCGAGAGGATGTTCATCGCGACTTGTGGCCGCGGCCCTTGCCCCGGCCGTCCTTCTTCTGGAGGGTCACCATGGCCCCGTCCTTGAGCTCGCGCAGGATGCGGAACGGCCCGGCCACCACGACCTGGCCTTCCTGGACCCCGCTCAGAACCTCGAAATCATCCTCGCCGGTGATGCCCAAGGTCACCGGTTCGAACACCACGAACCCGTCGTGAAGGATGAAGACCCCCTCGGTTTCCTTGCGTTTCAGGTCACGGTCGGCATGCGCGAGGGAATCGGCGACTTCCAGGTGGGCGGCGAAGCCGAAATCAGCCAGCGCCTTTTCCTGCCTGTGGGCCCGACGTCCGCGGTAACGGCGTATGTCCTCATCCTTGAGGGGCCATTCCCGCACGGTCACCGCGCCCAGGGGCACCGCGAGGGCGCCGGCGCGCTCGGCCACGGTGATCTCCGCCTTCGCGGTCAAACCCGGCCGGATGTTGGCGGGCGCCTTATCCAGGGTGATCTTGACCTGGAACTCCACCGCCTCGGTGGCGCCGCCGGTGTTGACGCGCAAAGGACTGTGGTCGATCTCGGTCACCGTACCTGCGAAGGTCGAATCGGGGAAGGCGTCGATAGTCACCTCGGCCCGCTGCCCCGCGCGCAGATCCACGACCTCGGTCTCGTCCACGTCCACCCAGGCCTCCATGGTGCCCAGATCCGAGATCACCAGCAGCACGGTCCCCGGATTGTTCAGGGTGCCCATGATGGCGTTCTCGCCCTCTTCGACGTTCAGCCGCGTGATCACCCCGCTCATGGGGGCGGTGATGGTCACCTTCTCCAGGTCATGGCGGGCCTTCTCCAGGTTGGCGCGGTACTGGGCGATGCGGTTGGCGGCCGCGTCCAGCCGGGCCTGTTCAATGCGCGCACTGGTCTCGGCGGCGTCCAGATTTTCCTGCGAGGACAACCCCTCGGCAAAGAGCTTGCGGGCGCGGTCACGATCCTGGACCGCCTTGTCGAGATTCGCCTGGGCCAGCTCCAGATCGGCCTGCGACGAACGCAGGGTGGCCTCGAGGGCCTGCACGGCCGCCCGGTACTCCGAAGGGTCGATCTCCAGCAGCAGGTCGCCTTCCCGGACCGCCTGCCCTTCCTTGACGGCCAGGTTGACGATGGTGCCCATGGCGTTGGCGCTCACGTCCACCTTGCGCTGGGGCTGAATGGTGCCCGAGCAGTTGACCTTGGCCACCAGATCCTTGCGGATCACCCTGCCCGTCTCGACCCGGGCCTCGGCCTTGTCTCCTGAGCGCCTGACCGACACCACGACGGCGGCGATCACGAGCAGGGTCCCCAGGATCAGGATGATTTTCTTCACGCCGACCTCGTTCCTTCAGCTACATCATGATCAGGCTGATGCCCAGGGGGATGGCCGAAACCAGCACCCAGGGCAGGATCACCGCCAGCACCGCCGCGCCGCGGCCGAGCTTGTACACCCGCTGGAACCCGATGACCAGCACCGCCAGCCCCCACCAGGTGAAGAAATCGCCGTAGGCCATGAGGATCTGGTGGAGGGGCGCCAGAGGGTCGTCGCCGGGGGCGAAGGCCGCCAGGCCCAGGGTGACCCGGTACATGGACTCGGTCATCAGCACGATCGGCAACTTGATGACCATGCCCAGGCCGAACGGGATCAGCGACGCCCACGACACGATGCCCAGGGCCTGCCGGAAGCCCCCCTGCCCCCCGGACATGCGGGCGAAGAAGCCCAGGATGAAGCCCAGCAGCAACATCGAGATCCAGACGGAGAACGCCGAGCCCACCGTCTGCAGAGCCCGCTTGAGGGGTGTGGGGTTCATGGCCTGTTCGTACTGCTGCTGCCAGGCATCCTGGGGCATCATTTGCATGAGCTTGGTGTCCCGCATGAGTTCCATCTGCTCCGGACCGGTGATCGGCATGGTCAGGTAGTTGAACACCCCCACGACCACCAGGACGATCAGGCCCGGGATCAGGTAACGGGGCGCCTCGGCCACCCTGTCCATCAGACGCGCCGGGGCGACGAAAAGGTCCTTCAAACGTTGCCACAGGGAATCACTCATGGTTCCTCAACTTTCGTCTTTCGGCCCGGAGCTGTGACCCCGGGGATCGGCTTCCTGCCGCAGACGGAAGCGCTGCAGGCGCTGCTGCAGTTCCCTGCCCGCGGCCGCCAGGGGCCCTGCGGCCTCCCGTGCGGCCAGGGCCCCGGTGCCGCGCAGCGGGTCGTCATGGCGGGCCAGGAATTCCCGGGCGAACTCCCCGCTCTCTATCCTGGCCAGGACACGGCGCATCCGCTCCCTGACCTTTTCATCGATGATCGCCGGTCCGGCCGTCAGACCGCCGTAGGCCGCGGTCCCGCTGATCCGTTGGCGCATGCCGTCGATCCCCCGGGCGTGGACCAGGTCGGTGATCAGTTTCAGCTCGTGCACGCATTCGAAGTAGGCGTTCTCACGGCCGTAACCGGCCTCGACCATGATCTCGAAGGCGGCCTTGAGCAGCTCGATGACCCCGCCGCACAGCACGGCCTGTTCCCCGAACTGGTCGCTGACGCATTCGTCCCTGAAGGTGGTGACGAAGCCTCCGCCGGCCAGACACCCGATGGCCTTGGCATACGCCGCGGCGAGGTCCCAGGTTGCAATGGATGTTTCCGGAGCCACCGCCAGCAACCCCGGCACGCCCCCGCCGGCGGCATGGGCGGCCAGCAACATGTCGCCCTGGCCCTTGGGCGCGACCAGGAAACAGGGATGTTCCGTGGGCGGGTCCACTCCCGCGAAGGCGATGGCGAAGCCGTGGGCGAAGCCCAGGGCGGCTCCGGACTTCAGGTTGGGTGCGACCACCTCGGAAAATACCGGGGCCATGGCCTCGTCCGGCAACATGAGCATGACAGGATCGCCGGCGGTGACCGCCGCGGCCGGATCCAGAACCGTGAAACCCTCCCGCGACGCCAGGGCCCCGCGCGGGGATCCCGGGCGGGCGCCAACCACCACGTCGACCCCGCTGCGGCGCAGATTGAGCGCCTGGGCCCGGCCCATGGTGCCGTAACCGACGATCGCCACCGTGCAGCCGGCCAGGGGGGCGAGGGTCACGGCCTCCGGCTCGAGGATGGTGCCCCGCCGGGGCGGGTAATCGGGGAAAAAGTGGGCGTTCATGCCCGCACAATAGGCGAGGCGGGCATTCTTGACAAGAATCCCCTCAGGGGATAAATTGCCTCCCTGCCCGGTGGAGGCCCCCTGGGGCCGGTTCCGGAACCGAACATGTGGTGGCGGCTTAGCTCAGTTGGTTAGAGCATCGGAATCATAATCCGAGTGTCCGGGGTTCGAGTCCCTGAGCCGCTACCATTTTTTTTCGCCGACCTGCATCGCTCCTTTTCCTGCATTTGGAACTCCCGACGCCGGCTGCCTGACCCGCCATCCTGGGAGATACCGTGACCGGCCACCCCCTATTTCAGCGCATCGCCTCCCGCCTGGCTGAACTGGTGCCCCGCTGCAGCTCCCGGACAACGGAACCGGGCATCCTGGTGGGGTTCTCGGGTGGGCCGGACTCCCTGGCCCTGCTCCTGGGCGCCCATCTGTGGACCGAGCAGGAAGGCGGGTTCGTGGCGGCCGCCCACATGCATCACCAGCTGCGGCCCGGCCCTGCCGATGCGGACCGGGAATTCTGCCGCCGGCGCTGCAAGGAACTGGGCATCGAGCTGCATGAATTCCACAGGGATCCCCGACCCGAGGCCAACCGGCGGGGCCTGGGCCTGGAAGAGGCGGCCCGCAAGCTGCGGCACACCTTCCTGCAACAGGTGGTCCGGAACGATCCCCGCCTCCATTGCGTGGCCCTGGGCCACCACCGCGACGACCAGGCCGAAACCATCCTCATGCGGCTGCTGCGCGGCACCGGTCCCGACGGCCTGCGCGGCATCCTGCCGGTCCGTGGCAATATCCTCCATCCCCTGCTGGAAATCAGCCGCCCGGAAATCCTGGCCGGCCTGCAGGATGCGGGCGAGGCGTGGCGGACGGACGCCACCAACCTGGCCGGCGACAACCTGCGCGCCAGGTTGAGGCGCCAGGTGATCCCCGTCCTGAACGAGGTGTTCGGACCGGAAGCCCACCTGCGGCCGGTGCGCACCGCCGCGTTGCTGGCCGACGACCTGGAACTGCTGGCCGGGATCACCGAACGGGCCCTGGAGGCGGCCGGGGACCCGGACCACCCCCGGGACCTCGACCGGGACCGGCTGCTGGCCCTGGAGCCGGCGCTGGCCCGCAGGGTTCTGCGCGCCTGGCTGCAGCAACGTTCCCCGACCCCGGCCGGCGAGGGGGGGACCCCCGACGGCTGCGGCCTGGAGCACATCAACAACGCCCTGGCCTGGATCGAGACGGGCCAGTCGGGAACCGGGCTCGACCTGCCGGGGGGCTTGCGCCTGGAGCGCATATTCACGCGGATCACCCTGACCGGAGGCGGCGAGCTGCATCCTACCGGCCAGGATGCGGCGGATTTCCGGGTCCTGGTGCAGGCGGCTGATCTCCCTGCCTACCCGGTGGCCCTCGGGCGCGCCGAGGGCGCCGGGGAGAACTTGCCCGACCGCCGGCGGCTCCATTGCCCGGCCGCGGCCCTGCAGGGGAACCTCAGGGTCTCTCATCCGCGGCCCGGGGACAGGATCCGGCCCCTGGGGCTGGAAGGTTCCAAGAAATTGAGCGATCTTCTGCGGGAAAAACGCATCCCCGCCCCCGCTCGCAGCCGCGTCCTGGTGGTGAGGGACGATCTGGGCCCCCTGTGGGTGGTCGGTCTGGCCCGCGATGAACGCACGCGGTTGTTGCCGAGCACGGACAAGATCGTTACTATCAGCGTCATTGAACGTCATCCTGACCTTTAGCGAGGGAACTGAATCCCATGAGCAACAACCCCGGCCCCCGTCAACCAGGCCCTCCCAAGCCGCCGCGCAACCCGGGACCGCGCACGCCGCAGTTTCCCGGCAAGACAGCCGGGTTCTGGGTCCTGCTGGTGTTCCTGGTCTTCCTGGTCTACCAGATGATCTACATCGACCGCTCGCCGGTCCACGAGCTGTCCTATTCAGCCTTCAAGGAACAGGTGTCCGACGGGAACATCGCCTCCATCTCCAAGACGGGACTGGACGTCAACGGCGAGCTGAAGGAAAAGACGACCTTGACGGTTCTGAGCGGGGCCCTGGAAGAGGTGGACCGCTTCCACACCCGCCTGCTCAACGAACGCGAAGACTTCCCCGAGTGGGTCCAGGCCACCAACCCCGACGTGACCCTGATCGGCGAAGCGCCCAAGAAGGATTGGTGGGCGTACGTCAGCTATTACATCCCCTTCCTGCTGATCCTGGTATTGTGGCTCTTTTTCCTGCGGCAGATGCAGGGCGGAGGCAACAAGGCCTTCAGCTTCGGCAAATCCAAGGCCAAGATGTTCAACGTGGACCAGCCCGAGGTGACCTTCGAGGACGTGGCCGGCTGCGATGAGGCCAAGTACGAGCTGCAGGAGATCATCGATTTCCTGCGCGCGCCGCAGAAGTTCCAGCGGCTCGGCGGCCGCATCCCCAAGGGCGCCCTGCTGGTGGGCTCGCCGGGCACGGGCAAGACCCTGCTGGCCCGGGCGGTCGCCGGAGAGGCCGGCGTGCCTTTCTTCAGCATGAGCGGTTCGGACTTCGTGGAGATGTTCGTGGGCGTGGGCGCCAGCCGCGTGCGCGACCTGTTCGAACAGGGCAAGAAGAACGCCCCCTGCATCATCTTCATCGACGAGATCGACGCGGTGGGCCGCCACCGCGGCGCCGGCCTGGGCGGCGGCCACGACGAGCGCGAGCAGACCCTCAACCAGCTGCTGGTGGAGATGGACGGCTTCGAATCCAACGAGGGCGTGATCCTGGTCGCGGCCACCAACCGGCCCGACGTGCTGGATCCGGCCCTTCTGCGGCCCGGCCGCTTCGACAGGCAGATCGTGGTGGACATGCCCGACCTCACGGGCCGCGAGGCCATCCTGAAGGTCCACATGAAGAAGGTGCGGATCTCCCCCGATGTCTCGGCCCAGAAGATCGCCGCCGGCACCCCCGGCATGGCCGGAGCCGATCTGGAGAACCTCGTCAACGAGGCCGCCCTGCTGGCCGCCCGCAAGAACCACGACTTCGTGACCACCGAGGATTTCGAGGACGCCAAGGAGAAGGTCATGCTCGGCCCCGAACGCCGCAGCCGCGTCTTCACCGAGAAGGTCAAGCGCGAGACGGCCTACCACGAAGCCGGCCATGCGGTGGTCGCCTACCACTGCCCCGAAGCCGACCCCGTGCACAAGGTGACCATCATCCCCCGCGGCCAGGCCCTGGGCCTGACCCACATGCTGCCGACCGAGGACCAGTACACCAAGGACCAGCAGAAGTACCTGGACGAGATATGCGTCGGCCTGGGCGGCCGCGTGGCCGAGGAGATCTTCCTGGGCAAGATCGGTTCGGGCGCCTACGCGGACATCAAGATGGTCACCGGCAACGCGCGCACCATGGTCACCCGGCTGGGCATGAGCCCCAAGCTGGGGCCGATCTCCTTCGAGGAGGGTTCCCAGCAGGTGTTCCTGGGCCGCGACTTCGCCCAGCACACATCCCACAGCGAGAAGACCCTGCAGGAGATCGACGCGGAGATCCGCCGCATCGTCGAGGAACAGCTGGAACGGGCCCGGCGGATCCTCGGGGATAACCGCGACGCCGTGGAGACCCTGACCGCCGCCCTGCTGGAACGCGAGACCATCGACGCCGAGGAGTTCAACCTGCTCATGGAGGGCAAGGAGCTGCCGGAGGTCGAGCTCGAGGTGGACCACTCCACCGGAGAGCAGGACGAGGCCTCCCCCACGGCCCCCGGTGCCGGGGAAGATCTTTCGGATCCCGCCGGCGAAGACACACCTCCTACAGCCCCGGGGGACGCCGCCTCGCCGGGTGACGATCAGATCGACTGAGGCCATGTTCCGCAGCGGGATCCAGCCTGCCCTGCACCCTCACGCCGCCCCGGACTGGGATCTGGGGCGCGTGCTTTTGCACCCGGACGGCCGGCCCCTCGTCATGGGCATCCTCAACCTGACCCCGGATAGCTTCCATGCCGCCTCCCGCGTGCCCGCCACCGAGCAGGCCCTGGCCACGGCCCGGGCCATGATCGCCGCCGGCGCCGACATCCTGGACCTGGGGGCCGAATCCTCCCGGCCGGGGGCCCAGCCGGTGACTGCGGCCGAGGAGCAGGCGCGCCTGCTGCCGGTCCTGGAGGCCTTGCGCGCAGATTCCGATATTCCCGTCTCGGTCGACACCGTGCGCTCGGCCACGGCCAGGCAGGCCCTGGCCGCGGGCGCCGACGCCATCAACGACATCAGCGCCTGCACCCAGGATCCGGACATGCTGGGCGCCGTGGCCGCCTCCGGTTGCGGCCTGGTCCTGATGCACATGCGGGGCACCCCGCGCACCATGCAGGACGACCCCTCCTACGCGGACGCAGTGGCCGAGGTCTCCGCTTACCTGTCCGAACGCGCGGCGGCGGCCGAGGCCGTCGGCATCGCCCCGGCCCGCATCGTGGTGGATCCGGGCATCGGTTTCGGCAAGAGGTTGGCGCACAACCTGGCCCTGCTGGCCTCCCTGCGTGAAATCCCCCGCGGGCGTCCCCTGCTGCTGGGGGCCAGCCGCAAGCGCTTCATCGGCGAGATCACCGGGGCGCCGGTAGAAGGCCGCCTGCCGGGCAGCCTGGCCGCTGCCGCCGCTGCCTTCCAGGGCGGCGCCACCGCCGTCCGGGTGCACGACGTGGCCGCTACGACCCAGTTTCTGCAGGTGCTGAAAGCCGTGGCCGGCCGAGGCTGAAGGACCGCCCCCAGGTCATGCTCAGCTGGTAGGTCAGGTTGCGATGGTCGTCGGTGAACTGCTTGACGAACCCCGCCTCGATGGCCAATCCCGAGCCGGCAGGCCGCAGCAGGAGGTTGACCCCGAGCTGGGAGTAGTCGTCCAGCCCGTACAGCGGATCCCCCAGGCCCGACTCGAGGCCGTCGCCCCAGTAGCGCGAACCGCCCAGCCTGGCCAGCACCCCCCGGCGCAGGATCAGGTCCAGGTGGCCCCACAGCTCCTTGCCGCCGCCGGTGGTCAGGGGTTTGGTGTCCGAATCGTCGCGGGAATAGAGATGGTTGAATCCGATCCTTCCAGTCACGCTGCCCGGTCCGGGCAGCCCCAGCGAGGCTCCCGCCAGGTACATCAGGTTCTGGCTGACCAGACCGCTGCTGCTGATCTGCCCCCCGGCATGGGACCACATGAATTGCCCCTCCAGATGCAGGATCCCCCGCAGCAGGCGCAAGCGGTGGCAACTGGCGATCTCGAATTCCTCGGCCCTGACCACGCCTTCGCGAACCCGCCAGTTCAACCAGGTGTCGGTCTGGTAATGCACCCGGTCCGAGCGCAGCTGGAACCCCTCCTCCACCTCGGTCTTGTACTTCCGCACATCATCCAGGATGCCGTCGTGTATCCAGTGGGTGGGATAGAGAGTGCCGGCGATGACCTGGACCCCGGGCAAGGCGCGGTGGACCAACCGCAGCAGGGGGCGGTGGATGTCCAGGGCCTCATCGTCGCCCAGGTTGCGCCCCAGCAGCATGCCCCCCTCGACGACCAGGTTGCCCGCGGCCCGGTAACGCAGGCGCGGTGCGGCCAGGTACAGGAAGTAGGTCCGCCCCAGGATGCCGGGCAGGGAAAACAGCTCCAGGTTCTTGAACACCACCGCCGATTCCACGGCCAGGTCCAGCCCCTGAGCCGCAGGCCACCCCTGGCCGGGGCAGCCGGTGGGCACGCCCGCGTTGACTCCGGTCAAGGTGCTGCCTGGGATGATGGAGGCCTCCTGGGCGCCGGCGGCACCGGCTGCCACCGCCGCGATCACGGCCGCCAGACATCCACCCCGGAGAAGATTCCTGAGTCTTTCCACGTTGATGATGCTCCTTAACCCAGGAATTTCTCCCGCCACATTTCGAAGATCAACAGGGTCATCACCAGGGAGCTCCTTCGCCGGTCGCCGGCCAGGTAGGAGGTCCGCAAACGGTCGACCTCGCCCCCATCCAGCAAGCCCGTCTGGCGCACCCGCTCTGCGGACAGATACCGCTCCAGCAGCGACCGCATCCTGGCGGGGGCGAAATCGTCGATGTCGAAGATGAAGCCCTTCTTGGGGCCATGCCAGATGCTTCTGGGCACATAACGCTGCAGGAGCTTCATGTGCAGGTACTTGCCGTAGCCCCGGCCCCGGGTCTTGAAGCGGGTCGGCAGGGCGCAGATGAAGTCCACGAGATCACGGTCGTAGTAGGGGCATATCTGATCCACCTGCAGCCCATCGTGGATGACCCCGGATTTCAACAGGACCCCGTGCATGACGAAGTACTTGGCGAAGCCCATGCGCAGACGTTCATACAATGGGATGTCCCTGCGGTCGCGCAGGTAGCGGCCCACCTCGAATTCGGTGGCCGCCACGGGCCGCCCCAGCAGGGCGGCCAGCTCGTCGCCCTTGAATTTCTTGTGGTATATCCAGGAAAATTCGTCCTGGCTCAGGAGGGCGAACAGGCTTCTGGTGGGTGTGCTCAGGCCGAGCCGCAACTTGTCGTCCACCGCCGCGGCCAGGGCCGCCAGCGGCCGGCGCAGCGGGCGCGGCACCAGCTTGTAGTAATAGTACCAGGGGCGCAGATCCCAGTTTCCGAACAAGCCGTCCGGACCGTCCCCCGCGAAAACCTGCGAAAAACCGCGCGCCACCTCACGGGTGATCACCAGGTTGGGGATGGCCGAAATGTCGGCCATGGGCTGGCCGAAGACCTCCGCAAGATCCTCCAGGGCCCCGAAGCAGTCCTCCTCTTGCAGGTAGAAGCAGCGGTGGTCCCGGATCCCCAGCCGGCGCGCCAGTTGCCTCGCCCTGGGCACCTCGTCGTGGCGGGGATTGGCCGACCCGAGGGTGAAGGCCGTGACCGGATGCTCCCCCTGGCCCTGCAGGACGGCGGCCAGCATGCCGGTGTCCAGGCCGCCGCTCAGGTAGGTCGCCACCGGGGCACCGTCGGTCGGCAGACGGGCGCCCACCGCCCGGGTCACCAGTTCCTCCAACCTGTCGACCAGATCCTTCTCGCTCAGACCACGGACATCGCTGAAGGCCCAGCCGTCACCGATGACCTTGTGGTAATGCTCCCGTGAAACCCCGCTGCTTTTCCGGACCAGGTACTCACCCACCTCCAGACTCGAAATCCCCGCATAGATCGTCCAGGGCGGGCTGATGAAGCCCATGGAAAAATATTCACGCACACCCTGCTCATCGAGGGCCAGAGGCACCAGGCCCGAGCGCGCCAACCCGGTCAAATCCGAAGCGAAGACCAGCCCGTCGTCCGTCTCCGCCACGTAGAGGTGCTTCAAGCCATAGGGATCCACCGCCAGGATCAGGCTCTGGTCACGGGCATCGTGGATGGCCGCGGCGAAGCTGCCGCGCATGTGCTTCAGGGGAAACACCCCGTAACGCTGGAAGGCGTCCAGAAAGACCTCGGCCCGCGTGCGGCCCTGGACGGGGAAACCCCTGGCCGCCAGATGGTCCGCGAGGGGTCCGGCCGCCGCCAGGCTGGCGTCGAGAACACACGCGTAGCGCCCATCGGCACTTCGGCAACCCTGGCCACCCGGGGCTGCAAGGCCGAAATCCGGGCCGGTGAACAGCATGGCCTCAGGGGCAGGCCCCCGGCCCGTGCGATGGCAACGCGTCAGGAAAAGGGACAAATCCGCCTCCCCATGGAGGGAGGTGATGCCACCGGCGAATCCGCAAATTCTACCCATGTCCCCTTCTCATCGTGGACCATCACACGTTAACCTATTATCAACACCTCAAAGTCTTCAGACTTGCACCCGTCGAGGCCAAGCGTCAACCAAGTTTCGGTAAAAAACACCTGTACATGTACTATTTTTTGCTGTATAATTACCAAAACAAAACGGGCGGGGCTTGACGCATCCAACTAATTGATGTTGATTGCCTGAACTTGGTTCGGAACAACTCCGCCTTGGCATACACCGTGGGGAATGGGGAGGAATAGAATGAAACGAATGATCTTGCTTTTGGCCATGATGTGTCTTGTCCTGTCTGCCGGATCCGTGCTGGCTGATGAAGGACTCATCATCACGAAGGTCTCAGGAGAGATCCTGAACCTGGACTCGGTCTCGACCAGCAGCACCGGCATCGGCTTCGACGGCGATGGCTTCTGCTGCAAGCTGGGCAACGACAACACCGCCATGTACGCCCTGGAGGATTTCGTCAGCGGCAACCAGAAGTTCAGCTATCAGTTCTTCGCCGAACCTTCCTGCGGTTGCGAAACGGGTTTCTACTCCGAGAAGATCCAGATCCTGATGCACTTCGGCCCTGAGGACGTGCCGGTGACCCTGGATGTCAACGCCAGCTTCGAGGAGACCCAGTTCGATCCGACCGGGGACCACCTGATCCCCGGCCCGCCCATCTGCACTTCCCCCACCTTCAGCGGCACCATTTCCACGGAAGGACTCTACATCGTAGAGGTGCCCCTGCGCCAGGTCAACTGCCTGTGCGCCTCCTGGGGTTACGATTACGCCGTGACCATCAACTTCCTGAACACCTTCGAGAACAAGCCCGACCTGATCGTCGACTCCCAGCCCGTGGGCGGAACCAGCTGGATGGACGACGGCAGCGGTTGGGTTGACATCCAGTCCGCCTTCAACGCTCCCGGCGAGCTGAAGATGAAGACCAAGATCCAGTGCTGCTCGCACCCCGTGGCCGACGAGCAGCCCAGCTGGGGATCCCTCAAGGCCTTGTTCAGGTAGATCCCACCGTCACCGACGGCAAAAGGCCCGGGAGCGATCCCGGGCCTTTTTTCTCGACATGACAGGCACCCTGCCGGGTCAGCTGTTGGTCATCGCTTCCAGCTTGAGCAGTTTCTCCCACTGCGCGTCGACGAACTGCTGACTGGCCTCGAGCAGGTGCTCGTTGCCCGGCTTGAACACGTGCTTGAAGCGGCCCTGCTTCTTCATCCAGTCGGCCACCGGAGTGGGCTCCTTGGGCTTCTTGTTGATGGTGTAAACCCCGTTTTCCACCTCGAACAAGGGCCAGAAGTTGCACTCGACCGCCTCGCGGGCCAGGTCCTGGCCGATGGCGGTATCGAAGTGCCAGCCCACCGGGCAGGGCATCAGGACGTTGAGGAACGCCGGGCCGTCCACCGCCAGGGCCTTTTCCACCTTGGTGGCCAGATCCTTCCAGTGGAACGGCGTGGTCTGGGCCACGTAGGGGATGTTGTGGGCGACCATGATGGAGGTCAGATCCTTGCGGTTCTGCTCCTTGCCCTGCTTGACCGTCCCGGCCGGGGCGGTCGAGGTGTGGGCCCCCAGAGGGGTCGCGCCCGAACGCTGGATGCCGGTGTTCATGTAGGCCTCGTTGTCGTAGCACACATACAGCATGTTGTGCCCGCGCTCCATGGCCCCGGACAACGACTGCAGGCCGATGTCATAGGTTCCGCCGTCGCCGCCGAAGGCGATGAAGTTGATCTTCTCGCGCTCGACCGGCAGTTCACCGCGCTTCTTGAGGGCGCGGTAGGCGGTCTCGGCCCCGCTGATGGTGGCCGCGGCGTTCTCGAACGCGCTGTGGATGAACGAGGTCTTCCACGCTGTGTAGGGGAAGATGGTGGTGACCACTTCCATGCAACCGGTGGCGCTGCCGACCACGGTGTCCGGGCCTGCGGTCAGCATGACCTGGCGCAGGATATTGGCGCCGGTGCATCCGGCGCACGCGCGATGCCCCCCCGAAAGGAGGTCTTCATTGTGGGTCAATGTCTTGAGATTGACTGCCATGTTCTTGCCTCCTTTCCTAGGACCTTACGCCCAGCAGATTCACGTCCTCGACCTTGCCGCCGGCTGCGACCTTCTGCAGATCCTCGATGACCTTGGCCACCTGGCCCAGGTCGAAATCCCGGCCGCCGAGGCCGTAGATGTACCCCCGCACCGGAACCTGCCGGCCGTACATGGCCGAGCGGACCTCCGTGAACACCGGCCCGCCGAAGCCGCCGAAGCTGGCCGAGCGGTCGAGCACGGCCACGGCCTTGCGGCCGGCGAGCTTCTCCGCGATGTAGGCGGCGGGGAAGGGCCGGAACATGCGCACCTTGAGCAGGCCGACCTTCACGCCCTTGGCGCGGTATTCGTCGATGACATCCTTGGCCGTGCCGGCGCTCGAACCCAGGATGACCATCACCATTTCGGCGTCGTCCAGCTTGTACTCTTCGCAGAATTCGTAGGTACGACCCGTCAGGGCGCCGTACTCCTCGCTGACCGACTGGACTACCTCGGCCGCCTTGGCGTAGGCGGCGATCTGGTCGGCCTTGTGTTCGAAGTAGTAGTCCGTCAGGTCCAGGGGGCCCACCGTGATGGGATTTTCCACATCCAGCAGCGCGTAGCCGGGCTTGTAATCACCG
Source organism: Candidatus Krumholzibacteriia bacterium (assembly GCA_024763215.1). Classification (GTDB taxonomy): domain Bacteria; phylum Krumholzibacteriota; class Krumholzibacteriia; order LZORAL124-64-63; family LZORAL124-64-63; genus JAHJTW01. The sequence goes on from JANTFX010000033.1 coordinate 26,467, forward strand.
ATGAACTTGTAGGCCACGTCATCGGGCAGCATGCGCAGGGCGTCCGCGGTGTGGCTGATGATGAACCCGTCGTAGGTGACCATCACCGGCAGCCTGACGTCCTTGTGCTCGCCGATACGCCAGGCCATGACCGCGTTGTCGTACGCCTCCTGGGCGTTCTCGCTGAACAGCTGGATCCAGCCGGCATCGCGGCCGCCCATGCTGTCGCTGTGGTCGCAGTGGATGTTGATGTTGCCGCTCAGGGCCCGGTTGACCAGGGCCATGCAGATGGGCAACCGCAGGGAGGCGGTGATGTAGACGATTTCCCACATCAGGGCGAAGCCGGCGCTGCTGGTGGCGGTGAAGGTCCGCGCGCCCGCGGCCGCCGAGCCCACCGCCGCGCTCATGGCCGAGTGTTCGCTCTCGACCAGGATGATCTCGGTATCGGTTTCGCCGTTGGCCACGAACTCGGCGTACTTGTGCATCATTTCCGTCTGGGGCGTGATGGGGAATGCCGAAGCCACATGGGGATGGGCCTGCTTGAACGCGTAGGCCACAGCTTCGTTTCCCGACAGCGCCACGAGTTTCTGTTCCATGACTCTATCCTTTCCTGCGCCGGGCGCTACTTCTCTTCACGGACCATGACCAGGGCGGACTTGCCCTTCTTGGCCGGCGGGCATTCGTGGGCGCAGATGCCGCAGCCCTTGCAATGGTCGGCGATGATCCCCTTCATGACGGGTTTGGATCCGCTGGTGTCGATCTCGATGGCGTCGTCGGGGCAGTAGATCCAGCAGAACATGCACTGGATGCAGTTGTCCTCGATGAACTGGGGGATGAAGGTGCGCCAGTCGCCCGTCTTGTAATCATGGGCGTTGCCCGCCTCACGGATGATCCCGCCGGTGTGCAACTCGGAATTCTTCAGGAAACTCATGCGGACACCAGCTCCTTGTTGGCGCGGTCGACCGCGGCCAGGTTGCCGTCGATGATCACCTGGGAGAACTTGCTGCTCAGGCGGTCCACCAGCGCGTGCTTGAGGTCATCCACGGTCATGACGTCGTTGACCGCCAACAGGGCCCCGATCATCGGCATGTTGGGGATGGGGCGACCGATGGTGTCCAGGGCGATGCCGGTGGCGTCGACCGTGTGGACGGTGGCCCCCTTGACGCCCAGCTTCTTCTTGATGGAGTCGGGCGTCTCGGTGGTGTTGACGATGAACACCGTGTCCTTGTCGGTCCCGGCGGCCACGCCCGCCGCGGCCGAATCCAGCAGGGTCGGGTCCAGGACGATGACGATGCCGGGCTTCTCGATCATGCAGTGCCGGCGAATGGGCTCGGCGGAGATACGGGTGTACCCGCGCATGGGAGCGCCTCGGCGCTCGGGGCCGTATTCGGGAAATCCCTGGCCGTACAATCCGTTATCCAGCACCGCTTCGGCGAGGAACATGGCCGCCGTCTTGGCGCCCTGTCCGCCCCGCGCGTGCCAACGGATTTCGACCATACGGTCGGTTGTGGCTGCGGCTTTTGGTGAAGTCATGGAAATCACTCCTTTGGTGGAAATCCAGGCCGCCGGAACGTAGATTCACACTTCCGGCGGGTCAAAAGTAGTGTCCGGGGATAGGGGAAACAAGGGAAACCCCCGCTTGTTTTTTCCAGGGCGATATTGATGGGGACTATCAATTGGAATTGGCGTAAAATCAGCCCGTAACCGGACGCCGAGCCATGAAGGACGAACCATTGAGTGAATCCAGCTTCCAGCTAGCCATGACCCTGGACGGCCGGTCCAGCACCTATGTCCTGGGCCCCTTGGCCGGCCTGGAGCTGGCCCGCTTCGTCCCCCATCCACCGCCGGTGTTCCTGGTCGACGACGCGGTCGAGGCCCTGCACCAGCCCTGGCTGGAACAGATGCAGGCGGCCTGCGCCCAGCAGGCCCCGCCCGTCCTGGTCCTTGCCGGAGGCGAACAAGCCAAGACCATGGCGAAGCTGGAAGAGATCTACCTCTGGCTGGCCACGACGGGCATGCACCGCGACAAGACCCTGGTCGCCGCGGGCGGCGGCGCGGTCCTGGACATCGCGGGCCTCGCTGCGGCCACCTGGCACCGGGGCATGAACTTCGTGTCCATCCCCACCACCCTGCTGGCCATGGTCGACGCGGCCATAGGCGGCAAGACGGCGCTGAACGCCGCGGGCCTGAAGAACCCCGTGGGATGTTTCCACCCCGCGGCGGGCATCCTCGCAGACCCCGGTTTCCTGACCACCCTGCCGCGCAGCAGCTGGCGCGACGGCCTGGCCGAACTCATCAAGACCGCCGCGGTGGGTGACCGCGGCCTGTTCCGGAGCATCCACGGCGCACGGGCCCGGCTGAACAACCTCTTCGCCGAGGGCCCGGACGAGCATCCGGTGCCGGGAATCCTGGGCAGCATCGACTGGAAGTCGTGGATCGGCAGGGCCGCCTCGGTCAAGGCCCGCATCGTCCAGAGGGATTTTCGGGAGCAGGGCCTGCGCCGCAGCCTGAACCTGGGCCATACCCTGGGCCACGCCCTCGAGGCCCTGAGCATGGACACCGGGCGCCCCTTGAGCCACGGCCAGGCGGTGGCCGTGGGCATGGCCGTGGTGTTCAGGATCGCCGCCGAGCGCAACATCTGCCCCCTGGACGAAGCGGTCATGCTGATCGAGATCCTGGAGGCCTGCGGCCTGCCCACGCGCTGCCCGGCGCCCGACCCGCAGGATCTGGACCGGGCCCTGATCGGAGACAAGAAGAACATGTCCCGGGGCGGGCTCTACTGGGTGCTGCCCCGGGGCATCGGGCACATGGACATCCATGGCCGTGTCGAGACGGCCGAGCTGCTCAAGTGGCTCGATTGAACCGGCTCAAACGCGGCTGATCATTTGGCGAGCACCATCTTCGTGGTCCTCTGCCCAGCGTGATCCTTGAGACGGGCGAAGTACACCCCGCTGGCCACCCCGCGCCCGTCCTCGTCCCTGCCGTTCCAGACCACGCTGTGATGGCCCGCTTCCTCCGGGCCCGAGATCAGTTCCCTGACCAGCCGGCCCCGCAGATCGAACACCGCCAGTTCGACATGGCCGGTCGCAGGCAGGTCGAAGCCGATCTTCGTGCTGGGGTTGAAGGGGTTGGGCACGATGCCGGTGATCGCCAACCGGGCCGGCAC
>JANTFX010000034.1 GCA_024763215.1 Candidatus Krumholzibacteriia bacterium
ATTCAAGGGGGAATCATGAGAAGCCGGGGGATCATCACCATAATCTGCATTTTGTTTCTGGGGTTGATATGGGGATGTTCGGGCCAGGAAGTCACCGCTCCGCGGGACGAGCAGAGCGTCTCGTCGCCGGGGCGGCCGACCGGATCCGGCCATGGCATCGTCACCCTGGAGAGCCTCAAGGCGGCCCCGCCGGCCGGAACCGCCGCCGCGGGCGCCGATGTTGCCATCACTGCGTTCAAGGCCACGCCCTCGATCGTTCAGCCCGGGGATGTGCTGACTCTCACCGCCACCGTGGCCAACCTCGGCACGGCCGTCGCCAGGGGCCCTATCGAGGTCTGGATCGGCGTGCTGGGGACGGATTTCGAATTCCAGCGGGTCACCTTGCCCTCCATGGCGGTCGGTCTGGCCGTCAGCGGCAGCGTCTACTTCGATGTGCCCATGGACAAGTTCGCCAAATCCTACCCGCCCGGCGTGTACACCCTGTATTGCACCCACGACTTCATCGACAACAACCCCGTCAACAACTACCAGGTGCTGGATGTAGAACTGGCCGAGATCGTTCCACGCGGGGATATCGCCGTCACCGTCACCCCCAATACCTTCACCCCCCTGTGGACCCTGACCGGCCCCGGCGGTTTCATGCAGGTGGGGATGGGGGCGGATTCCCTGTTCAACGTGGTCGCGGGGGACTACACCATCACCTGGGGCGACTGGGAAGGCTACGTAACGCCGGCTTCGGAGACCCGGACGGTGGCCGCCGATACCATGACCACATTCCGCGGCATCTATACCCTGCCCCACGGCACGGTCATCATCGATCCCGATCCGGATGAGATCAACGCTCCCTGGACCCTGAACGGGCCGGTCGGTTTCCTGACCAGCGGGACCGGGGATACGATCCTGGATGACATGGTGCCGGGCGTGTACAGGATCATCTGGGGCGCCGTCGCCGGCTTCGAGGAACCGGATACCTATAGCCTGTACCTGACTCCCGGCGGGGAGATTAAATTCGGTGGCCTCTACACGCCCCTGCCCATGGGGAACGTCATGGTAGACCCGAGCCCCGACGAGATCGATGCACCCTGGACGCTGTCCCGGCCGGATTTCGCGTTCGAGTATGGCACCGGCGACACGACCTTCCTGGGCATGCCTACGGGTACCTACACCCTCACATGGGGGGATGTCGTCGGCTACATCACTCCTGAAGAAGAATCCCTGACGCTCCACAGCGGCGCGACCATCATCTTCGCGGCGAACTACGCGGTGATGTCGGATGAAGGCCTGGGCATCTACTTCGACCAGGACGCCACCCAGACCTGCGCCGATGCGGCCTTCCTGGACCACGTTCCTGCCTACATCCTGTACACCAACCCCACCATCGCCACCACCCGCGGGTTCGAGTGCGGTTTCGATTTGAGCCGCGCCGGCGGTGATGCCTTCAACTCGGTCGTGACAGCAAGCTACCCGCTGGACGCCGTGGATGTGGGCGTGAGTTCACCGGAGGAGGGGAGCTACAACTTCATAACCGGCTTCGGGGTGCCCCTGCCGGCCACGGTGATCACGGTCATGGGCACCCTGGACATCTTCGTCCTGGAGATGGAGACCGTGACCATGACCATGCGGGCGGCGATCCCGTCGTCCAGTCAGAACGACATGCCCATGATCATGCTGGATGATTTCTCGCTGCAGGATGTGCAGATCGCCACCCCCACCGATACCCTGGCCCAGTCCGGGGAATGCGGGGGGAAGTCCTTCGCCGGCGTGCGCAAGCTGTTCAGGTAGGGGACCTGCGGTTTCCTGTTCCGGGGTCCGGCTCAGCCGGGCCCCGGTTTTTTGCCGCCGCACCTTGCGCCCTGATGGTCCGGCGGCGACTATTGCAGCATGAACGCAGACAACCAGGCATCGGCATCCAGGTCTTCGGCAGCCCTCATCCGCTTATTCAGGGACGTCAGCATGCGTGTGACCGAGCTTTCTGACGACGACCGCAAATGGGTCAAGGAACGCACCGAGCTGCTGTTCGGCGGCGACTTCGTGGTGTCCGGGGCCGAGGTCCATGACCCGCACCAGCTGCCTGGCTTCATCGCCACCGAGGGTTTCGAGCGCGTGGGCCTGGTGACCTACGATATCCGGGGCACCGCTTGCGAGATCGTCACCCTCGATGCCCTGTGCCAGTTCATGGGCATCGGCACCATGCTGCTGGACAAGGTCGAGGAGACCGCCCGCGCGGCCGGTTGCACACATTTGTGGTGCATCACCACCAACGACAACCTGGATGCCCAGCGGTTCTTCCAGAAACGGGGCTTCGCCATCCGCCAGGTGCGCCTGGGCGGGATGACCAAGATCCGCCTGCTCAAGCCCAACGTGCCGAAGATCGGCTACTACGGAATCCCCGTGCGCGACGAGATCGAACTGGAAAAGCCCCTGCCTGAGGCCGACTGACCCTGATTATCTGCTGACGCCCTCCGCATCCGGAGTTATCATTCCACCATAGTCTGTTGCGAGGACCGCCCCTGCGGGGGCCGTCCCTTTGTGTTGTTTCGTGAAACGGAGGCGTCATGAACACCCGCCAGAAGGTCACCGCGTTGCGCCGGCTCATGCAGAAACACGGGCTGGATATGTACTTCGTCCCCAGCGCCGATCCCCACCAGAGCGAGTACCTGCCCGAGAACTGGAAATTCCGGTCGTGGCTGAGCGGGTTCACCGGTTCGGCCGGGGAGCTGCTGGTGGGCATGCGCAAGGCGGGCCTGTGGACCGACGGCCGCTACTTCCTGCAGGCGGGCATGCAGCTCGAGGGTTCGGGCATCACCCTGATGCGCATGGGCGAGCCCCAGACCCCCGCGATGACCGACTGGGCCGCCTCGCAACTGAAGAAGGGCCAGACGCTGGGCATGGACCCCACCGTGGTGTCGGTGGCCGCGGCGGCCGAGTTCGAGGCCAAGCTGGCGGCCCGCGGCGTCAAGGTGAAGTTCCTGACCCGCAACCTGGTGGCCGAGCTGTGGGATGACCGCCCCGAGCCCAGTCTGGCCCCGCTGGCCGTCCATCCGGTGAAGTATGCGGGGGAGAGCGTGGCCTCCAAGCTCAAGCGGGTGCGGGCGGCCATGAAGGAAGCCGGCGCCCAGGCGCATGTGTTTTGCGCCCTGGACCAGATCGCCTGGCTGCTGAACATCCGCAGCAAGGACATCATGTACACACCGGTGGCCGTCAGCTACGCCCTGGTCACCGGCCGCGGCTGCACCCTCTACGTGGACGGTCGCAAGGTCACCGCCGCGGTCAGGCGGGCCCTCAAGGGCAAGGCCGTCATCAAGGAGTACGACCGCATCTGGGAGGATCTGAAGGCTCTCGGCAAGCGCAAGGGAATGAAGGTCTGGGTGGATGCGGGCGCGACCAATCGACGCGTCCAGGACAGCCTGGGCCGGGCCGAGCTGCACCTGGCGCCTTCGCCGGTGACGGCCATGAAGGCGGTCAAGAACCCGGTCCAGATCGCCGGTTTCGTGGAGGCCCACCGGCGCGACGGCGTGGCCATGGTCAAGTTCCTGCGCTGGCTGGAAAGGGCCGTGCCCAAGGGCGGGGTCACCGAGATCTCGGCCGCCGACCAGCTGGCCGCCTTCCGGGCCGAGGGCGAGAACTTCATGGACCTGAGCTTCGATACGATCAGCGGGTACGCCGCCAACGGGGCCATCATCCATTACAGCGCCACGCCCGAGACCGACACCAAGCTCAAGCCCCGGGGCATCTATCTCGTCGACAGCGGCGGGCAGTACCCCGAAGGCACCACGGACATCACCCGCACCGTGGCCCTGGGCAAGCCCACCCGGCGGGAGATCGAGTGCTTCACGCGGGTGCTGATGGGGACCATCGACTGCACCATCACGCCCTTCCCTGCCGGCACCACCGGGCAGCGCCAGGAAATGTTCGCCCGCAGGGCGTTGTGGATGATCGGCGAGGATTACGCCCACGGCACCGGCCACGGCGTCGGCCAGTACCTCGGGGTGCACGAGGGGCCGCACAGCCTGAAGAACATCGTGACCCCGCCCCTGGTCGAGGGCAACATCCTGTCCATCGAGCCGGGGCACTACGAGGCGGGCAAGTTCGGCATCCGCATCGAGAATCTGGCCTTCGTGGTCGTGCACGAGAAGCTCAGCAGGGAGGGGCGCACATGGTACACCTTCCGGCCGGTGACCCTGTGTCCCATCGACCGCAGGCTCATCGACAAGAAGCTCCTGAGCCGCGACCAGCGCGACTGGCTGAACGCCTACCACGCCCGGGTGTACCGCGAGCTGGCGCCGCGGCTGGACAAGGCTCACAAGGCGTGGCTCAAGAAGGCGACGCGGCCGCTGTAGGCTTCAGGGGTGCCCGGGTTGCGGAGAAGGACCCCGCTGGCCCCAACGGGCCACGATGGTCCGGCGCGCGGGCTTTTCCAGGGCCAGATAGGTGAAGGCGCAGATCGCGTTGGTCAGGATCAGCAGCACCGGGAGCCGGGCCCAGCCCAGCCGGTCGGTCAGGGCCACCAGCGGTGTCATGATCACCGTCAGCTGAATGAGGTAGAAACCGTAGGAGATCTTGCCCAGGAAGTTGAAGACAGGTAGGCCGAGCAGGCGGCTTACCCACCCCCCGGTGACGGTCAAGGCCAGGACCAGCCCCGCCGAGAGGATGGCCACCGTGTACGCCAGCAGGTAGGTCGTCATCCTCCCTGCGGGGGTGGGGTATGCTTCGACCGCCGACTTTCCCCAGATGGACAGGCCGATGGCCAGAAAGAACAGCAGGGCCGCCGTATCGGCCCTGCGGCCTCGCAAGAGGTGCTCCAGATTCACCCCGCGGTGGATGAAGGCGGCCATGACACCCAGGGCGAATTCGGGAAAGCGTCCGAACAGGGTGGCGTGCAGCATGTGATGATCGGAACCCATGAACCCGTACCAGTTCCAGCCCAGCCCTGAGCTGGCACGGACCAGGGCGAACCCGGTGATGAGCAGGAGGGCGACCAGAGTCCCCACGCTGAGCACGATCCTGAACAGGCGCCGGGCTGTCAGGGGCTCGGCGGCCCTGCCGTTCTCCCCGGTCAGATGCAGGAGGGCCAGGAAGATCAAGGGGGCCAGCAGGTAGAAGTTTTCCTCGATGGTCAGGGACCAGGCCGTGGGCAGGCCGCTGTAGCGCAGCTGCTCGAAAAACCCCTGGGTCATGGACATGGTCACCAGCATGGACCCGGTCAGGTGGGCGCCCTGGATCAGGTGGACGGTGTGCTCGATCAGGGCGAAGGCCAGGAACAGGGGCCAGATGCGCGCGATCCGCTTGACGTAGAACAGGCGCAGAGGGATTTCACGGGTGGCCATCTTGTCGAAGTAAATGCGTGTGATGAGGAACCCGGATAACACGAAGAAGATGGATACACCCACCTGGCCCTGACGCCACAGGGGCATCATGGGGATCCATTCCCCAGCGAACGCCACGCCGCGCTTGGCCGGGGAGAACAGCCACGCATAGTGGTACATGAAAACCAGCAGCGCGGCCAGGGCGCGCAACGATGTAAGGGGTTTGATTTCTTTCATATCGACCGGCAGTCTAGGGGGCGGTCAAGGTGTCGTCAACCCATGACCATCGCCATCACTCCGCATGTTCCGGGGCCTCGGATTCGTCCCTGACCAGATGCACCGTCTGGGTGGGGAAGGCGATGCTCATGCCCATTTCCTCGATCATCTTCATGATGGTCAGGTTGACCTCCTGCTTCACGCTCAGGTGCTTGGTCCAGTCGGTGCTGGCGGTGAAGCAGTAGACGAACAGGTCGAGGCTGCTGGGGCCGAACTCGGTGAACTTGACGAGCATGAACTCCTGGTCGATGTCCGGATTGCCGCGCAGATAGTCCTCGATCCGCGCGACCAGCTGCTCGATCTGCTCGACCGAGGCGTCGTAGGTCACGCCCAGGGTGAACTTGATGCGGCGCTTGGGCATCAGCGAATGGTTCTCCACCGTCGCGTTGGCCAGGGCCTGGTTGGGCACCGAGACCACCGTCTTGGCGAAGGTGCGGACGCGCGTCGAGCGCAAACCGATCTCCTCGACCACGCCGTCCCCGCCGGGGAAGGTCACCCAGTCGCCGCGGTGGAACGGCTGATCGATGAGGATCATCAACGAGCCGAAGAAGTTGGCCAGGGTGTCCTTGGCCGCCATGGCCACGGCCAGGCCGCCGATGCCCAGGCCCGCGAGCAGGCCCGAGACCGAGTACCCCAGGTTCTGGGCGATGAGGATGAAGGCCAGCACACCCAGGAACACCTTGAAACTCTTGCGCAGCAGGGGCACCACCTGGTCGTCCAGCTGGGAGTCGGTGCGGTCGGCCATCTCCCCCATGAGCACGGCCAGGGCGTCCACCAGCTTGAACGCCGTCCACACGACGACCAGGATGGTGGCGATGCGGAACGCCTGGTCGGTCCTGGGGACCCAGTCCGGATGCACGCCCAGCAGGATGCGCAAGGCCAGATAGCCGCCGATCACCGGCAAGAGCAGGCCCAGAGGGCTGACGAGGGCTTCGGTGGCCAGGTCATCGGCCTTGGTGCTGGTGCGGGCCGCCAACGCCAGCAGCTTGCCGCGCAGGAAGCCGTTGAGGATCTGGCGCAGGATGAATCCGCACACCAGCAGGACCAGGGCCGTGATCAGTTGCCCCAGCGTCCAGGGTCCGATGGGCATACTCATTAATTCGTTCAACTGAGCCATCAGTGTTCATCCTTTGGGGTGGAGGTGATCCGGTCCGGGCCCGGAGTCAGCACCTGGCTGCCGGCCGTCAGCTCGGACATGGGTTTGCCCGTGCAGCGGCTCATCAGATCGAAGAACATGGTCTGGACACCGCCGATCTCATGCGGCGAGCTGCCCTTGTCCAGCCTGGCCACGGTCCAGTCGATGAACGGGTGCAGGTTGTCCAGGGCGAGCTTCAGAGGGACGATCATCTGCCCCTCGTCATAGACGAAATTGATGGTGGCCGGATTGAGGGCGGCGGCGGCCACGAGGTGGCGGCGGGCGCGCTCGAAATCGCCGAGGGCGACATCGGTCAAGGCGGCATAGAACAGGGCGTTGGGCACCGGGCCCCAGACCTTGAATCCAGTGGCGGTCTCGGCCAGGACCTGTGCTCCGGCAGGGTCGCTGGTCAGGGCGTTGCGCCAGACTACGGCCGTGCCCGCAGGTGTGACCAGGGTGGGGCCGATCAGGCCGCCGCAGGCCTTGTACAGCTCGCTGGCATGGACCCAGGCCGGTCCGAATTCGTCAGCGTCGGCCAGATCCTGCCGGCCCAGGGGCTGCTGGTAGAGGATGAGGCCGGCGCTGGAATCGGCGCCGGCCGCCGCGGCGTGGGTGGTCACCGACCGGATAAGGCCCGTGGCCGACCAGGACAGGCTGGTCGCCCGCACCACCGGGTCGGCGGGAAAGCCCAGCTCGTTGCGGTTGTCCAGGCGGACCTCCATGCCCAGCAGGCTCCAGGCAACAGCCGGCAACGCCAGCAGCGGGATCCAGCGGCAGCGCCACCACCGGGCCTGGATCAGGGAGACCAGGGCCAGGGCCAGGGGCGCGGCGGCCAGGTAGGCCAGGTAGGGGTGGAACTGTGAACGCAGGGGAAGGCTCGGGGCCAGGATCAGCAGGACCGCCAGCAGGCCCGCAGCCGGCAGGGTCTGCCCGACGGGCATGCGGAAACCGGCCCACAGGCCCCAGAGCAGGAAGAAGGCGCCTCCCGCCAGACCCATCAGCCAGCTGATGTGGGAGGCCAGAAGGGGTCCGGGCGACAGCAGCCACCAGCCGCTGGTGCCCAGGTTGCCCAGCACGACGGGGAGGCCGCCCAGAGCGTAGGGGTCGTCGGGGCCGGTGGCGAAATGGGCCACCACCAGAGCGCCTTCGACGACCACGGCGGCGAGCATCAGCATGATCAGGGCCCAGGCGAAGGCCCGGTCCTGCGGCTTGACGGTTTCACCCCACCAGAGGATCGCCAGGCAGAAAAAGGGCAGGCCGAAACCCGATTCCTTGGCCAGGAACGAGAGCAGCGCCGCGGCCAGGGCCGTGATCATGGCCCGGCGCGTCCCCTGCAACCAGCGTTCGACCGTCAGCAGGGCGAAGAATACGGCCAGCAACTCCTGGATACCCGAGGCCCAGTACACGGGAGTGAAGGCCAGGGGGGAGGCGGCGAAGATGAGGGCGCCGGTGAACCAGGCTCCGGTCGGCAGGCCTGCACGGCGGCCGATGCGACCGACCAGGACCACCGCGCCGGCGTGCAGCAGGATGCGGGCTGCGGCCTGGGGGGTGGGGTTCATGTGCCACAAGGGCCAGTTCCAATGCCACCACCAATGCTGGCTGAGGATGCGCGCAGGCCAGCCGTGAACCGCGGGTGCGGCGTGCGCGGCCCGACCGAGCTGGCCCCAGTCGTCCAGTGTCCACCACGAGCCCAGGGCGGGCAACCTGCCGACCGCGGCGGCCGCCAGGAGGATGAGCTCCAGGACGTATGCGGGCAAGTTCGGCTGTCCTGGCTCCGGCCGTACCTGGTTCATGGTTCGGGGTCCCTCCCTGGGGGCTGTGAAATATCCGGGTTCAGGCCTGGCCGATATGTTATACAATGTACCCGGGGAAGGAAACCTGAACTCTTGGCGGGTCCGGGCCGGATCCGCATCATCCCGCGAAAGGACGCTTGCGACCATGTGCAACCATCGGGATTCCACCGTGTCATTGCTGCTGTCTGTGGTTTTTCTGACGGCCGTCGCCGGAGGTTGCGGGCCGAAGAAGGAAGCCTTGCCCGATGCTCCCGGAGCCGTGGTCATGAGCCAGCAGGAAAACGAGGACTGGGAGATCGCCCTGGTCGAGATGCGCATCGGCAAGAACGAGGAATTCGCCGACCCGACCCGCACGCCGCTGCCGCCGGAGGCCCTGCAGGATTTCCAGGGGTTGAACTATTACTATCCCGAACCGGGGCTGCGCTTCCGCACGCCCCTGATCGCCGCGGCCGGGGCCGACACCATCCTTTTGGCCAAGCGCAAGGGGCAGCAGGTGCCCTACCTGCGCCGCGGTCTGGTCCGGTTCCGTTACCGGGACCAGAATCACGAGCTCAGCGTGTTCGGCCCCGTGGACACGACCGGGGGCGACTACCTCTGGCTGCCCTTCTACGACCTGACCAACGGCAAGCATACGTATGCCGGGGGCCGGTACCTGGATCTGAAGGTCGATGGCGACGGCATGGTGGATCTGGATTTCAACTATGCCTACAACCCCCTGTGCGACTATAACCCGGATCAGTTCAACTGCACGCTGCCGCCGCCGGAGAACACGCTGCCGTTCGCGGTCGAGGCCGGCGAGCAGACCTTCGGGTCGGCTCATTGAACTGGGACCTGCTGGCAAGCATCGCCGGCTGGATCGGGTTCGCCGGCTGGGCCCTGTTGCTGCTGGCGGTTTCCCTGCTGGTGTACCTGGGGTTGGGGGGGAACTTCATCCTCCTGGCCCTGGCCGCGGTTTATGCGCTGGCCACGGGTTTCGATCCCCTCGGCTGGCGTTTGCTGCTGATCCTGCTGGGACTGGCGGCCGCCGGCGAGGGCCTGGAATTCCTGGTGGGCACGTTCTACCCCGCCCGCAAGGGGGCCACGGGCCGGGGCATCACCGCCGCCTTCGTGGGGGGGCTGCTCGGGGCGGTCGTGGGCCAATCCCTGGTGCCGGTGGTCGGGGCGGTGGCCGGTAGCTTCACCGGGGCGTTCGGCGGCGCCGTGCTGGGGGAGTACCAGCGGCTGCGCCGGTTCGAACCGAGCCTGCGTCTGGGGCTCCATGTGTTCACGGGCAAGCTGCTGGCCATGGTCATCAAGCATGCCCTGGGGCTGGTCATGATCATCCTGATACTGGCGGCCACCCGGCCGCGAAGTTGAACGAAAGGAAACATCCATGTCCTTGCGCAAGCTCCTGCCCGTAGCGGCGTCGTTGGCCCTGCTCCTTGCCGCATCCCCGGCCGCGGCGGAAAGCTGGTGGCTGCAGGCCGGCTGGACCCACAGCGATGTGGGGCTGACCTCCGAGGACGACGGTTTCCTGGCCGGCATCCAGGGCCTCAGGTCCCTGGGGGCCGGACCGCTGGAACTGGGTTATTCCCTGTCCTACGTCCAGGAGGTGGGGTCCCAGGTCATGCTGTTTTCCGATGCGACCGAGGGCAACCGCCTGGGCCGGGCCGAGGTGACGCTCCATGTGCTGGAGCCAGCGGTAACGCTGGGGTTGGCGGCCACGACCGGGGCGGTGCGCATCAGGTTGTACGGAGGCGGCGCGGTGGGCCTGAAGCTGTCCGAGCAGTGGGACCAACCGGCCGGAGCGGCGGATCGCGAGTACAGCTACGAGAATCTCGATCTGGCCGCGGTGGCGGGCCTGGACCTGCGCAGCGGCCCCTGGCTGGTGGGGGTCAGGTACAGCGCCGGCCTGCTGGACCAGCTGCTGGTCGAGGGGGTGGTGCCTGCGGCGAAGTCGGGCCAGGCGGACGATCCCCTGGACGGTTCCTCCCTGCCCGGCCCCGGGCAGAACATTTCCAGCTGGCGCCTGGGGGTGGGGTACAGGTTCGGCGGCTGAAGCCGCAGCTAGCGGTGGATCACCTGCAGCAGACCCAGGATGACCAGCAGGATGCTCACCAGGAACCGGAAACGCTGCTCGCTGATGCTCAGGTGCAGACGGTTGCCCAGCCACGCGCCCAGCAGCACCGCCGGCATGACCGCCAGGGACGACCACAGGCGCGGGGCGGTGACGAGGCCGCCGACCAGATAGCTGGGCACGCGCACGAAGGTCATCATCAGGAAGATGGTCATCAGATTGCCGCGGAAGGCGGCCTTGGTCGAGGCGCTCAGCTGGTACCAGATGATCAGCGGGGGACCGCCGGTGCCGAACAACCCGGTCAGCAGGCCCGAAAGCAGGCCCGTAGGGGGTGCCAGCGCGGCCGGGGGCTTGACGGTGCCCGCGGCCGGCAGGCGCAGGAAGACCAACCCCACCACCATCAGGAACACGCCCAGGATCGTCAGGATCAGCGAGGGATCCCCGGTCTTGAGCAACCATGTCCCGGCCGGGATGCCCAGGGCGATGCCCGAGGCCAGGCCCAGGATGGGCCGCCAGCGGATTTCCCGGCGCGAATGCAGGACCACCCACAGCTCGGCCGGCAGGTTGACCAGCAGCAGCAGGACCACCACGTCCTGCATGTTGGAATAGACCAGGGCCAGGCTGCCCACGGCGATCAGGCCGGCCCCGAACCCGAACAGGACGTACACCATCTGGGCCACCGCCAGGATCAGGCAGGTCAGCAGGTAGGTGGCTAGGTCGGGAAATATCAAGGGCGGCAACATCCTAGGGTTTGAAGCCATAGCGGAAATTGATCGTCAACCAGGTTGAATCCTCGTCCCCGGGAGACACCAGCGCCAGGCGGGTGACCGTTTGCGGCAGTCGGTCGCTGACGGCCACGTCCAGCGCCATGCGGGGCGCGTACAGCGACAGACCCAGGGACAGGGGCACGTGGTCGGTGTCCTGGTTCCCCGTGGGCGAATCGCGGGTCACGGTTTCCAGACCGGTGGCGGCGCGGGCGGTCAGCCAGGGGTTGAGCCTCCTTTCGAAAGCCAACCTGAGGACCACCGCCTGGTCGATGAGCTGGCCGCCGGGGCTGTCGGCAGGCAGGGTGGTGCGGGCGTTGTCGCTGGCATAGAACCATTCCCCGGAGCAGACGAGCATGTTGTCCGGGTCGGGGAAGAAATCCAGCCCCAGGCCCAGATGGACCAGTTCCCGGTCGATGGCAGCCACCACGGGCACGCCGCCACGGGCCTGCATCAGCGGGAAGTCCTCGTGGATGTACTCGGCCAGCGGGACCGCCGCCAGACGGGGGTCGAGCTGGATGAAGGCCCGGCCGCGCAGGGCGAAGCTGCGCCAGGAATCCTGGTTCTTTCCAGCGCCCCCGCCCACGGGGCCCTCCGGGTTCTGGCTGATGCCCCGCACCTCGCCGCCCAGATCCAGCATGATGTTCCGGCCCAGGTCCATGCGCAGGCCGCCGCCGAGGCTGGTCGCGGTGGTTTCGAAATCACCGGCCGGGGCCCCACCGGCCAGGTCCGTGGTCCTGGTGGCCCGGTCGTAGCGGAGGGCCGCGGCGGCGCCTCCGAACCTGCGGGCGTAGACCAGACCGATACCTCCGGTCAAGTCGTCCTGGTGCAGGGAGCCCGGATCGGTGTCCTGCTGCCGGGCGTGCAGGAAGAAGCCCGCGGTGCCCCAGCGTCCGGAACCGCCCAGGTCCGCATGAATCCCCACCCCGGGTCCGGAAACCAGGGCGCCCCACTGGTCGTGGTAGCCGCCGCCTAAATCGAAATTGCCCGCCTCCAGGGTCACCAGATCGGCGTAATCGGGCAGGGCCCCGCACCAGCGGTTTACCTCGGCGTCATCGGTGAAGAAATCGGCACGGCCTCCCAGGGCGGCGATGCGGGCGTTGGTGGCGGATGCGGAAGCGGCCGCCAGCAGCGCCAGGACCAGTAGACAGCCGCTGAGCAGACGGGAATTTCCGCGAGAGAACGGGGGCAAACGGCGCAAGATGAGGACCACCCTTTCGTGCTATGATCGGCCAAGCTAGCACAGCATATCCCCGGAGCCAACCCAACAAGCGCAGAAAGGATGATCATGGGCGGTAGACTGGAGATGTTTCGCAGGGACCGGGAGCGCCTGAACAAGCGGGTCCTGGACACGGCGACCCTGACCACCAAACGGTTCTTCAACCTGGACACCGGCTGTTACCGGGAAGGAGCCCTGCCCGCGGCCACCAAGGAGATGGCCGGCCTGGCCGCTTCCCTTGTTCTGCGCTGCGACGACTGCATCACCTACCACATCATCCGTTGCTGCGAACTGGGGGTCGGTGAACAGGAGATCCTCGAGATCTTCGATGTGGGCCTGATCGTGGGCGGTTCCATCGTCATACCCCATCTGCGCCGGGCGCGCGAGGTGCTGGACGAGGCCCTGGCCGCGGGTTGATCAGCCCCTGGCCCCGGTCGAATCCGAGGCGGCTTCGGCAGGGGGAGGTTGCCCTGCCAAGGGCACGAGCCTGCGGTACATGCGGTAGCGGTTGAGGATCTCCTCCACGTAGGCGACGGTTTCGCCGCCGCGGTAGTAGCCGTAGCGGGTCTCCTGGTAATACTTGCGCTGCATGAGCAGGGGGAGGGTCTCGACCAGGCTGCCCCGCCACTGGTTGGGATTGCGGCCCAGGTCCATGGCAATGCGTCTGGCGTCGGTCAGGTGGCCGTGGCCGGCGTGGTACTCGGCCAGGGTGAACCGCCACCGGTCCAGGGAGTCGAGGTAGGAATACCGGTTGTAGATGGTGTTCAGCAGCCCGAGGCCCGCCTTGAGATTGGTGTCCACGTCGAACAGGGAGTCCGCGCCCACGCCCGCGAAGCGGGGCAGAACCTGCATCAGACCGCGCGCGTCCGCCTGGCTGCGGGCCGAGGGAACGAAGCGGGATTCCTGGTAGATCAAGGCCGCGACCATGCGCCAGTCCAGGCCCACCGGAGCGGCCTCCTTGCGGATCAGTTCGTCGTAGGCGGAGATCCGCCCGCTCTTCTCGGGCCGGTGTTCCGGCGCCCGCAACCTGCGGATGGACCGGGGGTTGCTGAAGTATCGGTCGTAGATGACGCCGTAGGTCTGGCTGCGATGCAGGTTGCCGTCCGCCCCCATGCGGATGTGTTTCTTGAGGAAGGCGTTCAGGGCAGCCTTCAGCTCGGGGCTGTTCTGGCGCACGAGCCAGACCGTCGGCAGCCTGTCGGTCAGGACCGGCCCCAGTTCAAGGTCGGGCAGGTAGACCATGGCGGCCCGGGCCAGGACGTCGTTCACCACCACGGCCTGGATCTCGCCGCTGCTGACCCTGGTCAGCAGGTCTTCGGCCTGCTGGTCGGGCGGCCCCAGGGTGATGAAGAAATTGAGCCCCGAGTCGTGTTTGAAGCGGCGCAGGCCGGGCCGGAAAGGATCATCCCAGGGGATGACGACCTGCAGTCCGGTCAATCCCTCGGTGCCCGCCGGGCGGTCCAGGCTCTTCCTCCACACCACGACCTTGTGGACGAAGTTGATGGGGCGTGTGGAGGCCGCCCAGGCGTCGAGGATCTCATTTTGCAGGATGCCCCCGGCAACCACGTCGCCTTTGCCCTCGTTGAGCAGGGAGATCATATCCTCTCCGGGATCCGGCACGATGACCTGCAGGGTCAGGCCCCGGGATCTGGCGAATGTCTGCATGAGCTCGAAATCGAAACCGGCCTGGCCGCCCTTGTGGATGAAATATCCGCTGGAATTGTAGCTGCTGATCATGCGCAGGACGCGACCCTTGCGTATGGCGGGAAAATCCCGCTCCACGAGGGGGTGCTGGACCTTGGGGATGCCCACGCCGGGGATCTCCGCGCTGGGTGAGATGCGTTCCTGGCAACCGGTCCCTGCCAGCAACACCAGGGGGAGGACCATGGACAGGACGCGGCGCCCGATGGGGGGTCGATTCTGTAATCGCCTGATCATGCGGGCATTGTCTCCTTTTTGGGTCCGGGTGGCAACAACCGGTATGCAGAAAAAACCGGCCATGACAGCAAGCGGACGTTGGATTAAGTTTGCCACCGGGCAAGGCGGAAGCTCTTGCCGTCATTCCCGCAGCCAAGGGAGAACGCGTTGCAAGTTGTGGACCTTTCCCACACCATCGTCCCCGGCATGGCCCAGTGGCCGGGGGACGACCAGCCGCTTACGATCCATCGCCGGAGCGAGCACGGCCAGGGCACGCACATGTCCAGCGCCCTGGAGATGGGGTGCCACGTGGGGACCCACATCGACGCGCCCCTGCATTTTCTGGCCGGCCAGCCGGGTCTGGAAGCCTTGCCGGTCGAGCGTTTCTGCGGGCGGGCCCGCCTGGTGAGGCTGCCCGGGGAGACCGCCGCCGGTCCCCTGGGCCCGGAGATCCTGGACGGGCATGACGATGCCGATACCGACTTCATCATCATCCATACCGGCTGGCAACGCTTCTGGGGGACCGAGGCATACTACCGGGAATGGCCCTACCTGTCCGGCGACCTGGCCCGGGAACTGGCCGGCCGCGGGCTCAAGGGCGTGGGCCTGGATACGCCCAGCCTGGACGATTTCCAGGGCCGGAGCGCCCATGATATCTGTGCGGCCGCGGGGATGATCAACATCGAGAACCTGGCGGGCCTGGACCGGCTGCCCGCTGCGGCCTTCACCTTTCTGGCCATGCCGCTCAAACTCGCCGGGACCGAAGCCTCTCCGGTGCGCGCGGTGGCCCTGGTCGAAAAGAGCTGAACATGGATTTCCTGACGGTGCTGGGATTTCTGGGGGGGCTGGCCGCCCTGGTGCTCGGCGCGTACAGCCTGGTCGAAGGCGGCGTCAAGGTCGCGCGCATCCTGGGGATCCCTGCGGTGGTGGTGGGTCTGACCGTCGTGGCCTTCGGAACCTCCGCCCCGGAGTTCTTCGTGTCCCTGGTGGGGGCCCTGCGGGGCAGCACGGCCCTGGTCCTGGGGAACGTCATGGGGTCCAACGTGGCCAATCTGGGGCTGATCCTGGCTGCGGCGGGATTGCTCAGGCCGGTGGTGGTGGACAGGGACCTTGCCCGCCGGGAGATCCTGTTGATGGGACTGGCGACGCTGGTTTTCGGCCTGCTGGTCTGGGACGGTGGTCTCTCACGCCCTGATGCGGCCCTTCTGGCGGCGGGGTTCGTGGCATTCATGTCATGGACCTTCTTGCGCAAGCGGAGCGGCGCTGACCCGGACCCGGCGGATGCCGCCGGCAGCATCGAGAGCGGGAAGAAGGCGGGTGCCACCCGCGACTGGCGGGGGATCGCCCTGGGATCCCTGCAGATCGTGGTGGGCATCGCGGCCCTGGCCGCCGGAGGCAAGCTGATCACCGACTCCGCGGTGGTCATGGCCAAGGCCCTGGGAGTTTCCGAGACCGTCATCGGCTTGACCATGGTGGCGGTCGGCACGAGCTTACCCGAACTGGCGACCACGGTCATGGCGGCCGTGCGCCGCGAAGGGGACCTGGCTCTGGGCAATATCTTCGGGTCCAATGTCTTCAACCTGCTGGGGGTGGCCGGGCCCGTGGGTCTGGTGCATCCCTTGCAGGCGGATATGCGGGGACCCACCCTTTCGCTGCTCGGCTGGGGGGTGGCCCGGTTCCAGTTCCAGGTGTTGACCGTGGTGGGCGTCACCCTGATGGTGATGGTGATGGCCTCGACCGGCGGCGGCCGGTTCGGGCGCTGGCGGGGTGGGGTGCTGCTGGTCGTGTACGGGCTCATCATGGCCAGCTGGATGATCTGATCATCCGTGGCGGCTCCAACCAGGGCGGAGAAGGAGATGTCCTTGCGATGAACAGCAATCCTCGGACCCCAGGCCATGTGCGCATCTACCACCCCCAGCGTCCTCTGGGGCTGGGCCGGGCCTTGATGAAGGCGGGGTACGGAAGCCGCAAGCAGGCCGACCAGTTCATCCTCGACGGCCGGGTTCAGGTGGATGACCAGGTGGTCCTGGACCCTGGGCAGCGGGTGGGGCCCGAGAACACCATCCTGCTCGACGGGGCGCCGTTGGCGCACATTCCTCCCCGTTATTTCCTGTTCCATAAGCCTGTCGGGACGGTTTGCAACCCCGCCGATGGGCCCGGGCGCCGCCTGGTGGAGACCTACCTTCCCCAGGATATTCCCGGCTTGTCGGTGGTCGGGCGCCTGGACCACCGGACAAGCGGGCTGATGCTGGTTTCCAACGACCGGCAGTGGTGCCGTATGATCAACGGCAACCCGAACCTGGGGCAGGAATTCATCGTCAAGCTCCGGGGGCATCTGGCGGCAACCCAGCTGGAGATCCTGACGGCCGGCGTGCTGTTGCCCAAGCTGGGACCCTTCAAGCCGGAGAAGGTGACGGTGATCTCCGATGACGGCGATACCGTGCTGGGCATCATCCTGGGTCAGGGCAAGGGGCGCCACGTCCGGCGGGTGTTCAGCACCCTGCACCACAAGGTCGTCTCGTTGCAGAGGGTGAGGATCGGTGACGTGACCCTGGGTGACCTCAAGCCGGGTTCGTTCCGCCAGCTGACGGGCAAGGAAGTGGAGCACCTGCGGGGGATGGCGGCCAAGGCGGGTTAGTTCCGCAAGGTGCGGCCTTTCCCGGAAAGGTGAGGGAGCCCGGTCGGGGAAAAAAATTATGAGAGCTTTAAACGGTAATTAAAATAGAAATCATTTTTAGTATTGAAATCCAATATTTAACTACTTAGATTTTGGATAGTTAAAACAGGATGAATTTTAATTGATTTATGGATGATCCCTGCCTCCGCTTGAATTGGCTATGTCCTTATCCCCCACCAGATAAAACCAAGTTGACCAATATGGTTTTGTGAGAAATGCTTTGGGGGAGAAATGATAGTTCATTGCTGTGCTTTAACCGGGCACCTATCTCCCCTGCCCCGTCAAGGAGCCGCCCCACCCATGAATTCCTCCCGGTTCATCCCCTCAGGTCGTTTTTCGCGCTGGTTCGTGGTCGTTCTGCTGGGGGCCGTATGCCTGATGGCCGGTCCCTTGCGGGCCCAGGAGGTCCAGGATTGCCTGGATTGCCACGAGGACGAAGAGATGACCAAGAACGTGGGGGACAAGGTCGTGTCGCTCTACGTGAACCCCGAGGTCTATCTGAAATCGGTGCATGGACGCGAGGGGCTGACCTGTGTGGATTGCCACCAGGATCTGGAGGGATTCGAGGATTTTCCCCATCCGGAACATCTGGAGGAAGTCGATTGCGGCATGTGCCACGATGACGTGGCCGAGGAATATGCCGGCAGCCTGCACGGACGGGCCGCGGCCGAAGGGGTACCTCTGGCTCCCCGGTGCTGGTCTTGCCACGGGGCCCACGACATCACCCCGCCCACGGATCCTTCCTCGAAGGTCAACAAGTTCAACATCCCCTTTACCTGCGGCGGCTGCCACAAGGAGGGCGCGGGGGTCAGCGATTTCGTCGCCGTATCCCAGGACAGCATCCTGAGCAACTATTCCCTCAGCATCCACGGCGAGGGGCTGTACGTCCGGGGTCTGACAAAGACCGCCGTCTGCTCGGACTGCCACACCGCGCACAACGTGCGCGACCACAACGACCCCCAGAGTTCCATCTACAGGGACAACGTCGCCCGGACGTGCCAGCAGTGCCACGGGCTGATCGAGAAGGTGCACCGCAAGGTGATCGAGGGCACCCTGTGGGAGGATCAGCCGAACAAGGTGCCGGTCTGCATCGAGTGCCACCAGCCCCATGAGGTGCGGCGGGTGTACTACGACAAGGGCATGTCCGACAAGGATTGCCTGGCCTGCCACGCCAAGCCCGACCTGGTGGGCAGCCTGCCGGGCAACGAGGGCCGCAGCATGACGGTCGATCCTGCCGTCCTGCACGGGTCCGCGCACGAGAACGTGCGCTGCAACCAGTGCCACACCGGGGCCTCGGTGGACCATGACCGGCCCTGCGACACCGTGCCCAGCCGGGTCGATTGTTCCATCTGCCACGCCGAGGTGGTCCAGGTCTACAAGGAGAGCATCCACGGCAAGCTGGAGGACCAGGGTGACCCGGATGCTCCGGCCTGCCTGGTCTGCCACGGCTCTCACGGCATCAAGCGGCACCAGGATCCCACCTCGCCCACCCACGTGCGGAACATCCCCGACCTGTGCGGAAAATGCCACGACGAGGGCGGCGTCGCCGACAAGCGGTACCAGGGCACCGAAGAGAGCATGGTCGCCAACTACAAGCAGAGCGTCCACGGCAAGGCCCTGAACAAGAGCGGCCTGGTCGTCACGGCCACCTGCGTGGATTGCCACACGACCCACCACATCCTTCCTCACCAGGAGGCGGCCAGCTCCATCAACCGGGCCAACGTGGCCGACACCTGCGGCAAGTGCCACGAAGGCATCGACCGGACCTTCCGCCAGAGCATCCATTTCACGGGCAAGCCGCAGGATGGGCACCAGTTGCCCATGTGCAACGATTGCCACACCAGCCACGAGATCGCGCGCACGAGCGCGACGTCCTTCAAGCTGAAAATCGTCAGGCAGTGCGGGAGCTGCCACGAGGATGTGACCGAGTCCTACTTCGAAACCTACCACGGCAAGGTTTACGCCCTGGGGTATACCGAAACGGCCGAGTGCCAGGATTGCCACGGGCAGCACAACATCCTGCCGCCGGACGACCCGCGCTCGACCCTGTCACACGACAACATCGTGGGCACCTGCGCCCAGTGCCACAAGGGTGCGCACCGGCAGTTCGCGGGCTACCTGACCCACGCCACCCACCACGACCGCAAGAAGTACCCGGTCATTCATTACACCTGGCTGTTCATGACCTCCCTGCTGGTGGGCACCTTCCTGGTGTTCGGCATCCACACCCTGCTGTGGGTCCCGCGCAGCCTGCAGGCCCTGCGCCACAGCCGCCAGTTGCGGAAGCAGGCCAAGGGCCAGAAGCAGTTCCGCCGCTTCAACCGCCTGCAGCGCATGCTGCACGGCATGGTCATCGTCAGCTTCCTGACCCTCGCGGTCACGGGCATGACCCTGAAGTTCTCCTACGAACCCTGGGCCCAGTGGCTGGCCCACATCCTCGGCGGCTTCCAGTCCGCCGGCACCCTGCACCGCCTCGGCGCGCTGCTGACATTCTTCTACTTCACCCGCCACCTGATCGACGTGCGCGCCCGGCGCCGGGCCTCGGGCAAATCCTGGCGGGAGTTCATCTTCGGCCCCGAGGGCATGATGTTCAACAAGCGCGACCTCCAGGAGGCCGGCGCGACCTTGAAGTGGTTCGTGGGCCGGGGCGAGCGCCCCGCCTACGGCCGGTGGACGTACTGGGAGAAGTTCGATTACTTCGCGGTGTTCTGGGGTGTGGCCATGATCGGTTTCAGCGGCCTGATCCTGTGGTTCCCCGAGACGTTCACCCACGTCCTGCCGGGGTGGTTCATCAACGTGGCCGGCATCATCCACTCGGACGAGGCGCTCCTGGCCGCGGGCTTCATCTTCACGATCCACTTCTTCAACACGCACTTTCGTCCCGACCGTTTCCCCATGGATCCGGTCATCTTTACCGGCCGCGTTTCCCTCGAGGAATTCAAGGAGGACCGGCCGCGGGAGTACGAGCAGCTGGTGGCCGAGGGCCGGCTGGAGGAGTTCATGGTCGAACCCCTGGACGAGGGTTTCGTCAAGGTCCTCAAGTTCTTCGGGTTCACGGCGCTGACAATCGGGATGTCCCTGATCATCCTGATCATCTATGCGGTCTTGTTCGGTTATCGATGAGCGGATGGTCCCGGCTGCCTGCAGCCGGGGCTGATGGTGATGGTGCGGGCCCCGGGGCCCGCCTGGCGGGAGGATGGATATGCGGAAGAACATGTGCTTGGCGCTGGCTGTGGTGATGCTCATGGGTTGGGGCGCGGCGGTGCTTGCCGGTGATGCGGCAGCCCCCCTGACAGGGAGCTTCTGGTATGCCTTCGACAATGTTTCCCATGTCCAGCCGGGTGCCCGGATCCTGATCTGGGCCACGGTGCCTCCCCAATGGCACGGGCAAAACGTCGAGATCAAGGACATCGAACCGGAGCCCGTGGCCAGGATCGAGGACCCGGCCTCGGGCAACACGGTCATCGAATGGCTGCTGGAACCGGAGCCGTTCACCATGGCGCCCACCATGCAGCCGCGGCATTTCTTCTTCCATTATGATTTCGAGGTGGAACCCCGGCCCCTGCATGCCGCTCTGGACCAGGCGGCCATGCAGGATTACGACCGTGACGCGGAGCTTTACCGGCGCTACACGCGGCAGGAGACCTGGCTGCAGACCGACGGCGTTATCCTGGACCGGGCCCGGGAAATCACCGCGGGGCTGGATTCACCGCAGGCGCGGGGGCGGGCCCTATACGACTGGATCATCGGCAACCTGGATTTCGTGGTCGGCGGCCGGGGGCCGCGCGACGCCCGGTCCATCCTCGAGGCGCGTGCGGGTGATTGCGAGCAGTTCTCCATCCTCTACACAGCCATGTGCCGCTCCCTGGGTATTCCCGCCCGGACCGTCACCAACATCTGGCCCAACGAGACCCGTCATGTTTTCGCCGAGATCATGCTGCCTGGCGGAAGCTGGGTGCCGGTGGATCTCTCGGTGGGTCAGTTGATGCTGCCCGAGGGAAGCGGCATGGCTCGCCCGGCCGCCCGCAAGTTCATAGAAGCCCTGGGGCTGCCCATGGGGGATGCGGGGTACATGTTCGGCAACCTGTATGACCGGCGGGCCGTGATCACCGTGGGCAACAACATCGCCTTCACCTCACCAACCCTGGGCCGGGAACTGGTTTTCCAGCGGATGCGGCCGGGCGGGATCGATGCCTCTCCGGCCGCCCTGGAAGTCGAGGGCCTGGGCAAGGACGTGGTCCAGGGAGGTTTCTACGTCCTGGGCCAGCAGCCCCGCAGCGAGTCCGAGGCCCACGACCTGGTGCACCTCAGGCTCGCCGACCGCTTCTTCGCCGCCAACCGCTATGACGTGGTGGAGGCCGGCTGCCGCGCCAGCCTGGACGCCAAGCCCGATGCCGTGAAGGCGTGGCTGAACCTGGGGCGGGTCTACATGCACAAGCAGGATTACTACCGGGCTGAGGCTGCCTTCAAGCGAGCCCTCAAAGGCGGCGCGGGCAATCCGCAAGAGCAGCTGGAGGCCTCCATCTGGACCCACAATTACCTGGGGAACTGCTACGACCTGCTCGGACATCGGGACCTGGCCCAGGAGCAGTACCGGCAGGTGGTGGGCATGGGCAACAACTACGAGGGTGCGGTGGACTATGCCCGGCGTTACCTGGAGAATCCGTACGATGAACTACCCGCCCACGTCGGGGCCCGCTGAGAGCGAGGGCTGGGCAAGCCTGCAGGTGCACGGGACCTCCTACCCCTTCTCCAGACGCATGCGCAGCCCTAAGTCTGGAGAAGGGGTAGGAGGTCCCGTGCATCTCATGCCTATTCAGTCACCGGTCCAGCTGGCCGCGATACGGTGCTGGTCCAGCCCGACCCAGAAGGCCTCGACGCCGTCGAGCATCAGTTTGCCGCCGCGCATGAATTTTTCCTCATCGAAGCCCGGTGCGAAATAAAGCTCTTCCAGCTCGTCCATGACGTGCCCCGCGTGCTGGTCCTCGATCTTGTCGTGCCAGGTGAAGAAGGCCAACGGCAGGTCCAGATCCTCACGCTTGCGGAACGCGTCCAGCCCCGCCACGAGCTGCTTCCAGAACCCGGCGGCGGCCCAGTTCTCCACGGCGAAGCTGGCGCCCTCGGCAAGGTTGGGATCCTCGTTGCCGTAGATGGCGGCCAGCTGGTCGCAGAAGAACAGGGTGGCGGGAGAACCGTGCCGCCGCTTGCCCATGTCGTTGAAGCCCAGGCCGAGAACCTCACCCATGTTCAGGAGCCATTCGAAGTGCGCCGCACGGAACCGGAAGGTCCCGCCGTCGACGGAGCCTTCGGTGGAGACCACGGCGGGATCCCCGTCCCGTTCAGGATCCGTGACGGAGGATTCGCCTGATCCGGGCTTGTTGAAGATCACCCCGATCTCGTTGGCCAGGATCTCCTTGGAGGCGCGCATGCCCTCGAGGCTGCCGGCGTTGATGGTCTTGAGCAGCTGGGCGATCAGGAACAGATTGGAAAAGACCGAGAACTGGACCACGAAATGGGTGACGACCTCGCGGTCGGCCCGGCCGGTGGCGAACCAGCGGCAGAAGCGGTTGTCGGTGATGACGGGGTGGGTCATGAGTTCCCGGTTGCAGCGTTCCACGAAGTTCCCGAAGGCTGCGGCGGCAACAGGATCGATTTCTCCGCGGGCGGCGCGGTCGCGGATTTCCTGCGATACGGTCAGCGGCATGGGTACCTCTCTTGTTCGGGTTCTCGGTAGCTGAAATTACACGATAATAACAATCCTGTTTTTGCGCACGCCGGGGGACCGGAAACAAGAACTCCCCCCGCCGAGGCGGGGGGAGTCCTGGGATCGATGGGGAAGGCCGGGGCTACTTGACCTGGCTCTTGACCCACCTGGTGGTCACGCTCTTGGGACGCTCGATGGGCGAGCCCATGGCGCGGTCGATGATCATCTGGCTCAGCATGCCCATGGCACGCGAGACCGAGAAGAGCACCGTGTAGTAGGAGAATTCCTTCAGGCCGTAGTGGTTCAACAGGGCGCCGCTGCCGGCATCCACGTTGGGCCAGGGGTTCTTGGCCTTGCCGTGCTCCTTGAGCACGCCGGGCACGATGTTGAAGATCTTGTTGACCAGCTGCATGACCGGATCGTCGGGGAAGTGGGCCATGCCGAAGGCGCGGAAGGCTGCGTAGCGGGGATCGGTGACGCGCAGGACGGCGTGACCGTAGCCGGGGATGACCTTGCCGCTGTTCAGGGTGTCCCAGGCGAACTTGGTCAGCTGCTCGTCGGTGGGCACGCCCTTGAACTTCTTCTTGAGCTCCAGCACCCACTTCAGGCATTCCTGGTTGGCCAGGCCGTGCAGGGGGCCGGCCAGGCCGTTCAGGCCGGCGGACACCGAGTAGTAGGGATCGCTCAGCGCGGAACCCACGACGTGGCAGGTGTGGGCCGAGACGTTGCCGCCTTCGTGGTCGCAGTGCAGCACCAGGTACAGGCGCATGCAGTCGGCGAACTCGCCGCTCTTGTCGGGGATGCCCAGCATATGGGCGAAGTTCTCCGCATAGCTCAGGCCCTTCTTGGGGCCGATGCGCTTACCCTTCTTGAAGCGCATGCGGTAGACGCCGGCGGCGATGACGGGGATCTTGGCCAGCAGGTCGAGGCTGTCCTCCAGGGTGGGCTTCCAGTAGTCCATCTTGCTGATGCCCTCGCTGTAGGCCTTGGCGAACTTGCTCTCGCGCTGCATGGCCAGGATGGCCGTATCGAGCATGCACATGGGGTGCGAGTTGGAGGGCATGGCCTCGAGCACCTTCCACACGTAGGACGGCACCTTGGCCCGGGCGGCCAGGTCCTCGGTCAGGGCCTTGCGGTCGCGGGCGTTGGGCAGCTCGCCGGTGCACAGCAGATAGAAGATGTCCTCGGGGGTCTTGTCGGTCAGCTCGCCGATGGGGATGTTCCGGATCAGCAGGCCTTTGTCGGGCGGGACTTCGGACGTGTCGCAGATCATGCCCTTGACGCCCCGCATGCCGCCGTAGGCCTGCTGGACGGTCACGTCGCTGATCTTCTTGCCCCCGTGCTTCTTGACCAGGGTGCGGATCTCATCCCGCCAACCGGGGATCTTCTTGGCTAGTGCATTCTGGAGCTTGGCCATGACACTCTCCTTCGATCGGTTTGATTTCGGCATGGCCCCGGTCTTGTTGCCGGGGGATCAGCCGCAACCCCGACGCAATAAAACCCATTGGAAAAGGGTGATTTACGCGCTCGAGTGGGTTGTGGTTCAACGGTTTGGAATTTAACAGTCATGGGCCGGCAATGCAACAGGCAGTCGAAAGGCGGCCTCATTTTTTTGCAATCCGGACGGGGGGAGTTAACTTTGAGCCATGCCGGGATCCTGGTTCCCCTGCGGGGGCATGGTCCGGGCTGGGATCATTCTAGCATCACTCCCCAGGGAGGCCGTCATGACAGACGATGTCAAACTGTGTTTGGAAATCCTGGAAAAGGCGATCACGTTCGAGGAGGAGGGCATGGCCTTCTTCCAGGACCGTGCCCAGAACGCGCCTTCATCCTTGGAACGCAACCTCTTCACCAGCCTGGCCAAGGATGAGGCCGGCCACAAGGCGCACCTGGTGAAGATCCGCGACGACCTGTTGCGCGAGGGCACCGTCGACGTACTGCCCGAGGTCGACGATGACCACGTGACCAACGTGCGGGCGATCTTCGAGGGCGCCATCTCGGATGTCCACGATCCTTATGATTTCCAGCTGGAAGAACTGGAGATCCTCAAGGGGGCCATGGAGGTGGAGCGGCGTGGCTACCACATGTACGCCGACGCGGCGGCCGAGGTGACCGCGCCCCGCGCGCGCGCCATGTTCCAGCATCTGGCCGAGGAAGAGCAGAACCACTTCGCCCTGCTCAAGAATACCTACGACTACATGTCCGACCCCGAGGCCTTCGATTCCTTCGACGGGAACGCCATGCTCGACGGCGGCTAGCCTGTGGAGCCTTCCGAAAACCGGGATTTCTTCCGCCGCATCGTCGCCATGGCTCCCATGGCGACGGGCGGCAACCTTCCTTACCGCCGCCTGTGCCGGGAGTACGGGGCCGTCCGCACCTGCAGCGAGATGGTGCTGGCCCACAAGCTGGTCAAGGGTGGCGAGCGCCCCCTGCTGCGCCACCATGACCTGGAGACCGATTTCGGCGTGCAACTGGCGGGCAAGCGCCCCGAGGTGATGGCCGACGCGGCGGTGATCGCCGTCGAGGCCGGAGCCGCCTTCATCGACCTGAATTTCGGCTGCCCCATCGACCTGGTCGTGCGCAAGGGGTCTGGTGCCGCGTTGCTGCGCAGGCCGCGCAAGCTGGCGGCCGTGGTCGAGGCGGTCCGGAAGGCGGTGGCCGTTCCCCTGTCGGTGAAGATCCGCCTGGGGTACTCGCAGCAGGAGATCAACTGCGTCAAGGTGGCCCCGCTGGCGGTCGCCGCGGGCGCCGACGCGGTCGGTGTCCACGGCCGCACGCGTAGCCAACGCTACCGCCTGAGCGCCGACTGGAGCCTGATCGACGAGGTGGCCGCCGCCGTGGCGGTGCCGGTGATCGGCAACGGGGACATCCTGACCTGCTGGGACCTCGAGAAGCGGCGGCGCGAGACCCGGATCGAGTCCTTCCTGGTGGCCCGGGGGGCCCTCATCAAGCCGTGGATCTTCGCCGAGCTGAAGGCGGGGCGCCCGCTGGATCCGGATGTCCCGGGCCGGTGGGCCATGATGCGGCGCTACTTCGAACTGGCTTGCGAACATTTCGGCGACGACGAGAAGGGCCTGACGCGGGTCAAGCGCTTCTTCCTGTGGCACCTGGGCTTCTGGCACCGGTACTATCGGTGGACCCGGGAGGATTTCCTGGCCGCGGCGCCGTCTTCCCTGCTGCAGGCGCGCAATCCCCATCCCCCCGCCGACCCCATGCAGCAGCTGCTGGCCAGCGCAGACCCCGACGACCACCAGCTCATCTGGCAGCGCATCCTTGACAAGGACCACCCGTCCGGTTAAGCTGCCTTTCCCTCGCGCGGAACCCGCGTGGGGGATCCGTTATCCCATGACGGCCTGCACATCAGCGGAAGTCCGGTGAAAATCCGGCGCGGCCCCGCCACTGTAAGCGGAGACGAAACCTGCAACAGCCACTGGTCCTCGGACCGGGAAGGCACAGGGAGTAGGACGACCCGCAAGCCAGGAGACCGATGTCAGGCCTGCCACCACCTTCGCGGGCGAGGTAGGGCCTTGGCGAGTTATCCCGGCGGGGATTTCCGTTCTTTTCGACTTTGCGCGGTCGCAGCCGTCCTGTCCGGCTTGTTCGTGTGCTGCCTGCAGGATGCGGGGGCGGAGTCCGTCTCCGTCGAGGCGGTTGCCGCCGTCGCCCTGCAGGACACGTTGGTGGTCACCGGGAAAGGCCTGGCCGATCCTCTGCCGGCAGGGACGACCGGGCTCGTCACCAGGGTGCCCCTGGGGCCGGAGGCGATGGCCGAGGATCTGGCGACGACCCTGGCGACCGTGGCCGGGCTGCAGTTCCGCCGCTTCGGAGGTTCCGGGGCGGGCGCGGTGCCCTCGCTCCGGGGTTCCAGCCCCGCCCAGGTCAAGATCCTGGTCGACGGCTTCGTGCTCGATGACGCCGAATCGGGCCTGTTCGATCTGTCGCGCCTGCCACCGGCCCGCTTCGTGCGGGCGGATGTCTACCGGGGGCTGGTTCCGGTCGCCATGGGGGCGGTTGCCGGCGCCGGGGCCATCAACCTGATCACGGCGCCGGGGGCCGCGGGCCTGCAGGTGACCGCCGGTTACGGATCCTTCCAGGATCGCTGGGGGCGGCTGGTGTGGGGGACGGGCGCTTCACCGGATCGGGCCTGGAATGTGACGGTGGGCGCCCACGCCCGGCGCATCGCCAACGACTACACCTACAACGACCATCTGCAGACCTTCCAGCGCAGCGATGACGACACCCTGGCTATCCGGCGCAACGCCCGGTGGGAGGACTGGGGCCTGTGGAGCCGGGCAGGCTGGTCGGGCGGGGATTGGCGTCTGCGCGGCTCCCTGGGTTTCTACCGCCGGGACGGAGGGCGGCCCGGGCCCATGGGCGCGCCCACGCCCGATGCGACGGTGAGCCTGCGGTCCGGCGACGGGCGGTTGTCGGCCAAGTGGCGGGACGGACTGGTGGCCATCGACGCCACCGCCCGCCGGGACGAGGAGTACCTTCACGACGACCAGGGGGAGGTCCTGCAGGGTTTCCAGGGTACGGTGAACTCCGTTGCGCGGGACTACGCGGCGCGCCTGGCCGTGGCCCCGACCCTCATATCCGGCCCCGGCCGATGGATTTCACATCTGGCGGCCACGGCGGGTTGCCAGTGGCGGCACCAGGATTTCCGGCAGCGTTACAACGACCTGGTCAACCCCTTGCGCACCCGGCAGACCTGGTCCCTGTTCGCCGCGGGCGATCTGGGCCTGGCCGCGGAGCGCATCCAGGTGAGCCCCGCCTGGCGCTGGCGCCGCGCGCGCGACGATTTCCCGCCCCTGCCC
Source organism: Candidatus Krumholzibacteriia bacterium (assembly GCA_024763215.1). Classification (GTDB taxonomy): domain Bacteria; phylum Krumholzibacteriota; class Krumholzibacteriia; order LZORAL124-64-63; family LZORAL124-64-63; genus JAHJTW01. The sequence goes on from JANTFX010000034.1 coordinate 27,662, forward strand.
CCTTTCTACTACCTGGATACCGAGCAGGGCACGCCCCACATCAGCCGGGCTTCCTCGCCGTCGCTGGCGGCGGTCGGCGAGATCCTGCCGGGCACGCTCTTTCTGCGCGCCCAGTGGTCCCGGTCAGAGCGCCAGCCCACGTGGATCGAGCTGTTCGGCCACCGGGGCGGCATGGCCGGCAACCGGGAGCTGCGATCCGAGCGGATCACATCGCACGCCCTCGGGCTGACCTGGCAGCCGGACGCGGTGCAGCTGACGCTGCGCGCCACGGCCTTTTTGAACAACGGGACCAGGACCATCGTCTACGTCCAGAACAGCCCAGGGACGAGCCGGCCGCTCAACATCGGGGCCAGCGAGACCAGGGGCCTGGAGCTGGAGCTGAACCTGAGCACCGCCGCGATGGATATATCGGCCAACGGCACCTGGCAGCGGGCGCGCGATACCAGCGGCATACGGCCCTATGACGGCCACGAGCTGCCTTACCTGCCGCCGGCCGAGGTCTGGTCCCGGATCGCCCGCCGCGGTGGGGCCTGGCGGCCGTACCTGTCGTTCGCCTGGCAGGACGGCGACTACCGCGACCGGGCCAACACCCAGGCCGGCCGTGCTCCCGCGCGGACGGTGGCCGGGGCCGGCCTGAGCTGGTGGCCGCGGGGGGAAGACGAGGACCGCTTCAAGGTGGAGGCGGGGGTTGAAAATCTGACCGACAACGATGTCTACGACGTGGAGGGCTTCCCCTTGCCGGGCCGCAGCTGGCATGTGGTGGTCGAAGCCAGGTACTGACCGTGAACACGAAAGGATGCAGAGCATGAACATCACAGCCGCACAACATCACCGCTCGGGAGGATTTTCCGGTAGGGCGTTGCTCTTTTCCCTGCTGCTGCTGGCCGTTGCGGCCGGGGCCTGGGCCCAGGACACCGGCTGGGTCATCACCACCGACTATTCGACTTTCGGCCGGGTCAGGTCGGTAGCCCTCACCGAGCCGTGGGGCGTGTCGGCGGATCTGGCCACCATCCCCGGCGATGCGGTGGGGCGGTACCATGACGGGCTGGTGTACATCGTCGGGCGCGGCGACGCCAACACCATCGGGATCTATGATCCGGCCGCGGGATTCACCCTGGTGCGGGAGTTCAGCATCGGTGCGGGGCGCAACCCCCAGGACATCGCCTTCGCGCCCGACGGCACGGCGTTCGTCAGCTGCTACGACAGCGCGGAGCTGCTAGCGGTCGATGCCGATGCCGGCCAGGTGCTCGCGTCCTACTCCACGGCCGCCTTCGCCGATGCCGACGGCCTGCCCGAAACGGGCTGGATGGCCGCGGTCGGCGACCGCCTCTACATCACGGCCCAGCTGCTGGACCGCGCCAACTGGTACGCCCCGACGGGTCCGGGTTCGCTGCTGGTGTTCGACATGGCCACACGCGAATGGGTGGACCAAGATCCCGGCCAGGCGGATATCCAGCCCATCAGCCTGCTCGGCAGCGACCCCTACACGGACCTGCAGGTCTTCGCGGTCGGCGGCGTTTTGCACGCGCGGGTCGGGTGCGTGGGCTATTTCGGCGTCAGCGACGGGGGCATCGAGGAGATCGACCTGGAAAACGGTGTGAGCCTGGGCTACGTCGCGACCGAGGCCGACCTGGGCGGGGACGTGACCCGCTTCGTGCAGCGGGATGATGTGCTGTACGTGCTGGTCAGCGACGCCTCGTTCATCACCAGCGTGC
>JANTFX010000035.1 GCA_024763215.1 Candidatus Krumholzibacteriia bacterium
GATTCCGACCTGGGACGTGTGATCCAGGCCGGCCTTGACGACAGCTTCGCCTACGACAAGCTGGGCGAGCTGTGCGACACAGTGGGCGCGCGCCTGGCCGGATCCGAAGGCTACGAGCGCGCCGTCACCTGGGCGCAGCGCGTCATGATGGAGGCCGGGTGCGACAGCGTATGGACCGAGCCGGTCACCGTGCCCCACTGGACCCGGGGCCGTGAATGGGGCCGCGTGCTCGGGCCGGTGCCCTTCGACCTGGACCTGTGCGCCATCGGCCTGAGCGACGGCACCGGCGGCGGCGACATCGAGGCCGAAGTCATGGCAGTGCGCGACTTCGACGAGCTGGAGCGGCGAGCCGACGAGGCTGCCGGAAAGATCGTCCTGTTCGATCCCCCCTGGGAGGGCTACGGCAGGACCGTCCGTTACCGGGTGGGCGGGGCCAGCGCCGCGGCCCGGCACGGGGCGATCGCCTGCCTGATCCGCTCGGTCACCGACCACAGCCTCGGCGCGCCCCACACCGGGATGATGCGCTACGCCGACGACGCCCCGCGTATCCCCATCGCCGCGGTCACCGTGGAGAACGCCGCGCGGCTGCACCGCATGTGCGAGCGCGGCCTCCGGCCCCGCGTGCGCCTGCACATGGAGGCGGCCAACCGGGGCGAGATCGTCGACAGGAACGTCATCGGGGAGATCCGCGGCAGCGAGAAGCCCGACCATATCATCCTGGTCTCCGGCCACCTGGATTCCTGGGACCTGGCCACCGGCGCCCACGACGACGGCACGGGCGTCACCCTGGCCCTGGCTTCGGCGCGACTTTTGTTGCAACAAGGCCGGCGCCCCAGCCGTACCATCCGGGTTGTGTTCTACGCCTGCGAGGAGATGGGCGGCTACGGCGGCCGCGCCTACCTCGAGGCCCACCGGCAGGAGCTGGACCGGCACGTGCTGGTCATCGAGAGCGACAGCGGGGGTTTCGCCCCCCGCGGCTTCAGCGTCCAGGCCGACAGCGCCGTGGCGGCGAAGATCGCGGCGCTGGCCGAACCCCTGGCCCGTCTGGCGCCCGGCCACTGGTCCGTGCGGCCCGGACATTCCGGCGTCGATGTGGGCCCCCTGGCCGAAGCCGGAGTTCCCGGGGTCGGGCACCGCGTGGACGGCTCCGGCTACTTCGCGTTGCATCACAGCGCCGCCGACACCTACGACAAGGTCGATCCCGGCGAGATGGCGGCCAACACCGCCGCCATCGCCGGCCTGATCCACGCCGTGGACCGTTTACCCGAACCCTTGCTGCCCCACGGGGCATCCGGAGGAGAATGATGAAGAAGTTCCCGCTGATCCTGGCCGGCTTGCTGCTGGCCCTTGCGACCGCCCTGCCGGCGGCCGCCGCCGACCCGGTCATGGGCGAGCCCGACCACCAGGACATGCGCCTGTTGCGCAACCCCGACATTTACGGCGACATGATCGTCTTCACCTATGCGGGCAACCTGTGGACCGTGAGCAGCTCCGGCGGGCAGGCCCGGCGCCTGACCAGCAGCGAAGGCTATCAGAGCCAGCCGAAGTTCAGCCCCGACGGCAAGACCATCGCCTTCTCCGGCAACTACGACGGCAACAACGATGTCTACATCATCCCGGCCGACGGTGGGGAACCCACGCGGTTGACCTACCACCCCGGCTGGGACCGGGTCATCGACTGGCAGCCCGACGGCAAGAGCGTGCGCTTCCAGTCGTCCCGCCAGAGCAACACCGGCCGCGACCTGCAGCTTTTCACCGTGGATCGCGACGGCGGATTGCCGGTGCGCATCCCCCTGCCGACCGCCGGCCTGTCCAGCTACGATGAGAGCGGCCGGAAGATCGCCTTCAACCGCATCAGCCGGGAAAACCGCACCTGGAAGCGCTACAAGGGCGGCATGGCCCAGGACGTGTGGGTCTTCGACTTCGACAAGGGCAAGACCACCCGACTGACCGACTGGGTGGGCACCGACAACTACCCCATGTGGCACGGCGACACGGTCTATTTCACCAGCGACCGCGGCGGCAACCTGCAGATCTGGGCCCACGACATGAAGACCGGCCAGGAGCGCCAGATCACCCACCACGACGAGTATGACGTCAAGTTCCCCAGCCAGGGGCCCGGCGCCATCGTCTACGAGTGCGGCGGCTGGCTGTGGGTGCTGGACCTGCAGACCGAACAGAGCACCCGGTTGAAGATCTCGCTGTACAGCGACAACGTCACGGCTCGCCCCCGCCTCGAAAGCGTGGACAAGCTCATCGAAGGCGCGGGCATCGGGCCGGACGCCAACCGGGCCGTGTTCGCCGCCCGCGGCGACCTGTTCACTGTCCCGGCCGAGAAGGGTCCGGTGCGCAACCTCACCCAGACCCCCGGTATCCGCGAGCGAGCCCCCGTGTGGTCGCCCGACGGCAAGTGGGTCGCCTACCTGGGCGACGCCGAGCGGTCAAACGACCCCCGTGCGGGCTACGAGGTCTACCTGCGCCCCGGCGACGGCCAGGGGGAGCAGAAGAAGCTGACGAGCAAGGACTTCGCCTGGCCCCGGCGCCTGCTCTGGTCCCCCGACAGCAAGCACCTGCTGCTGAACGACGCGGCCATGAACCTGTGGTTGATCGACGCCGGCAGCGGCAAGATCGAGAACATCGACCGGGGTGTCTCCGGGGTGATCAACGACTTCGCCTGGAGCCCGCAATCGGACTGGGTGGTGTATGCCAGGACCGAGGATAACGATTTCAGCTCGATTTTCCTGTACCACCTGGGCACCGGCAAGACGCACCGCGTGACCACCGACTTCACCAACGATACCGCTCCCTGCTTCGACGACCAGGGTGACTACCTGTTCTTCGCCTCGGCCCGCAACTTCAACCCCACCCTCGGCGGCTTCGACCTCAAGCCCCTGTGGGCCAACATGGACGGCCTGTATGTGATCCCCCTGCGCAAGGACGTGAAGCATCCCTTCCCGCCCGAAAGCGACGAGGTGGCCGTCAAGAGCGACGACGACCAGGATGCCGACAAGAAGGACGACAAGGCCGACAAGAACGACGACGGCGACAAGGACAAGAAGCTCGCCATCGACCTGGAAGGCATGGCGGCCAGGACCATCGCCCTGGACGTCCCGCCCAGCAGTTACTCCGACCTGAGCTTCGCCGGCGGCAAGCTGTTCTATCTGGACCGACCGTTCAAACCCGGTGGAGGCCGCGGCAACCGCGGCGCGACGACCAGCCTGAAGTTCTTCGACATGAAAGAGCGCGAGGTCAAGACGGTCCTGAAGAAGTGCTATGGCTACGAACTGGCCGACGGCGGCAAGAAGATCTTCTACAGCGCCGACCGCAGCTTCGGGATCATCGACGCCAAGGCCGACCAGAAGCCCTCGGACAAGCCCCTGCGCACGGCCGAGATGAAAGCCACCGTCGACCCCCGCGCCGAATGGCGGGAGATGTTCCGCGACGCCTGGCGCCAGGAAAAGGATTTCTTCTACGACCCGGGCATGCATGGCGTGGACTGGGACCATATGTACGAGCGCTATGGCCAGCTGGTGCCCTACGTGGCCCACGGGGTGGACTTCAGCTACCTGCTGGGCGAGATGATCGGCGAGCTGAACTGCTCGCACAGCTATGTTCGCCCCGGCGATGTGCCCAGGCCCGACCGCATCGGCACCGGCCTGCTCGGCTGCGACTTCACCCTGGACCGCGAGAACCGCATGTACCGCTTCGCGCGCGTGTTCACCGACCGCGACTGGAACGGCGGCACCGAGCTGCCGTTGCGTCAGCCCGGCAGCGAGGTCAAGCCCGACGAGTACCTGCTGGCGGTCAACGGCCACGACCTGAAGGCCCCGCTCAACCCCTACAGCCTGCTGGTGGACACCGCGGGCAAGGAAGTGGTGCTCAAGGTCGGGCCCAACCCCGACGGCAAGGACAGCCGCGAGATCACAGTGATCCCGGTCGCCAGCGAACATGGCATGCGCTACGAGGCCTGGGTGCAGGACAACCGGCGCCGCGTGGACAAGCTTTCCGGAGGGAAGATCGGCTACCTGCATCTGCCCAACACCGCCGTGGGCGGGCAGCAGGGCTTCGCCAAGGGCTACTACCCCAACCTGCGCAAGGACGGGCTGATCATCGATGAGCGCTTCAACGGCGGTGGGTTCATCCCCGATTTCTTCATGAACATCCTGCGCCAGAAGCTGGTCAACCTGTGGAAGCCGCGCTACGGCCAGGACTGGCGCACGCCCGGCACCGCGTTCGTCGGCCACATGGCCATGCTCAGCAACGGCTACGCCGGCAGCGGTGGCGACGCCCTGCCCTATTACTTCAAGCACTACGACCTGGGCCCGGTGATCGGCAAGCGCACCTGGGGCGGCCTGGTGGGCATCAGCGGCGGACTGCGGCTGATGGATGGCGGCGCGGTCACGGTTCCCGCCTTCGGCATCTTCGATCTGAACGGGAAGTGGGATGTGGAGAACCACGGCGTGGACCCGGACATCGAGCTCGACAACCTGCCCGAGGACGAGATGGCCGGTCGTGATCCCCAGCTCGAAAAGGCCGTGGATTATCTGCTGAACAAGATCAAGTCCGAACCGGTGCGGATCCCCACGGTGGGCGCCTTCCCCCGCGACAAGAACTGACCGGTCAGGTTATCATCGGCGGCGCCGCTCCCTTGGGGGCGGCGCCGTTCTCGTTTCCGGAGGAAGAAGACCATGTCCCGTAACGTAGAAATCAAGGCCCGCCTGCGCGATCCCGCAGCGACCGCCGCCCGCGCCCGGGAACTCGCCGCCGCAGAGGCGGTCGTCATCAACCAGAGGGACACCTTCTTCGCCTGCCCGGAAGGCCGGCTCAAGCTGCGCGAGTTCGCAGACGGCAGGGGCGAGCTGATCTTCTACCGCCGCCCCGATCAGGCCGGCCCCAAGGTCTCGGACTACGCCCTGGCGCCCGTGGAGGATGCCCGGGCCCTGCTGGCGGTGCTGGAGGCCGCCTTGCCCGTGCGCGGGGTCGTGGCCAAGCGCCGCAGCCTGCTGATGTGCGGCCGCACACGCATCCACCTGGACGAGGTCGAAGGCCTGGGCTCATTCCTGGAGCTGGAGGTCGTCCTGCGCGGGGACGAAGCGGCGACCGACGGCGAGGCGGAAGCCCGGCGCCTGCTGGATGCTTTGGGCATCCCCGCCCGGGATCTGGTCGAGGGAGCGTATCTGGATCTACTTGAATAAGACCGGGGGCGCCGGTCCCTGCAGCTTCTCCTCGATCCGCTGCAACAACCGCGCGATGTCCTGGTTGTCCGGCGCCAGCCGGGCGGCTTCCGCCAGATCGACCGAGGCCGCGTTCAGGTCCCCCAGGTGCATGCTCAGAAGCCCGCGGTTGTACCAGGCCGCGGCCAGATCCGGATCCAGATCGATGGCCCGGCTCAGGGCCTGCAAGGCTCCGGCGTTGTCGCCGCTGCGCACCAGGACCAGCCCCAGATCGCTCCAGGCCTGCGCCCGGGCAGGATCCATGTTGACCGCCCGTCGCAGGTGGCGCAGAGCCTCATCGTAACCTTCCTCCAGGATGAGCTGGTGGCCCAGCTCGGCCTCCACGCGGGCATCCGGCGATCCCAACGCGATCAGATCGGCAGAGGCCCGGCGCAGATCCTGCAAGGCCAGCCTGTTGTTCCCCGTGGCCGCGAAGACCAGGCCCTTGGCCCGCCGCGCCCAGGCGGCATCGAGGTCCAGACGCACGCAGATCCCCGCCGAGTTGACCACCGCACCGGCCCACAGGTCCCTGTCGGGGCCCGGAGCGGAAGCCTCGAATTTTTCCAGGGCCAAGGCGGTGTAGGACGACAGGGATCCGGTCACGTAGGCGCTGTGCAACCCCAGCCACACGGGCATGGCCGCGGCCCGGGGACCGGGCGCCAGCGGTGCATGGATCGCCTGCCCCAGGCAACCGGTTTCTGCCAGCGGCAAGCTCGCCAGGGATTCCCGGTACCACTTCCCCGCATAGGACCACTCACCCAGACGCTCGGCGATGCGGGCCATGTCGCGCCAGCATTCGGCCACGTGGTTCCCCCGCGGCAGGAGCCCGGACACGAAGCTGAAGGCCTCCCGGTCCAGACCCCGGGAGATCTCCAGGCAAGCCTTGATCCAGGTCGGCTCGGTGGCGAACTCGTCGGCCCGCAGAATATCGCCGGCGATGCCCCGCGCCCGGCCCGCGTTACCCAGGCGCGCCTCGAGCAAACCCATGATCACCCGCGCCTCGGCGTTGCCCGGTGCGGAGTCGTATATCGTGCGCGCCCAGCGCAGGCTCTTGCGCCATTCACCCCGGTCGTAGTGATACCAGGCCCGCAACAGGGACAGCCGCCAGGTCAGGATCTCGGCGACCGACGCATCGTCACCGGCGGCGATGGCCTTGGCTGCGCTGTCCAGGGCCGACTCGGTCTGCGCATCCTCGGCGACCCAGCGCAGCAGGTCGGCCAAATCCAGCCAGCCCTCGGCCAGCCCCGGATCCTGCGCCACGGCGCGGTCCAGCAGGGTCAGCCGGGTGGTGGGAGAGGAAGAACGGCGGGCCTGTTCCAGAAACCCCTGGGCCCGCTCCCGGCGCATGGCCTGCTGGTCAGCGGGCAAGGCCTGGAACAGCTCCAGACTGATGCCCGAGGTCCCGAAACCGGCCAAGCCCAGGGATGATTCCGGGCAACCGGTGGTGGCCGGGCCCCCGCAACCTGGCGCGAGCAGGCAGGGCCAGGCGAGCAGCAGCAAGGCGGCGGCAAGTTGCCTCACCCTGGATTTCACCGGCTCAAGCCTCGCTTGCATGGGACGCCCTTTCGCCGGCGGTACGGCCGGCCCTAGTTGTGGAACAACCGGTCCAGCCAGTTGCCCTTGAGGATATCCTGCCGGGTGACCACGGGCACCGTCCCCAGGACATGCCCGGCGAACACCGCTTCCGCGCTGCCCACGGTCGTGCCCGCCGGCAGCGGCGCCTTGATCTTGTCGGGCAGTTCATACCTGATGGCGACCCGGTCCTGGAAATCTCGCAGCACGCTGACCTTCAAGGGAGCGCCGTACGCCAGGGTCGCGGATTTGACCTTGCCCCCGGCCACCGGGTACGGCTCGGGCAGGGGCTCGCCCGCCGTCTCGACCAGGGGCACCTGGGTGTACATGTTGAAGCCGTAGCTGAGCAGCCGCGTGCTCTCGGTGGCGCGGGCCTTGTCCGAGGAACAGCCCATGACCACCGAGATCAGGCGCTTGCCCTTCTGGATGGCCGTGGCCGTGACGCAGAAGCCGGCCGGCCCGGTGTAGCCGGTCTTCAGACCGTCCAGACCCCGGTAGGTGCCCACCAGCTTGTTGGGGTTGGTCAGGATGAACTTGCCGTCCCGGAACGGCGCGTGGGCCATGGAAGCCCACTCCAGGGCCTCCGGATGGGTGATCAATTGCCGCGCCAGAAGGGACAGGTCGCGGGCCGTGGTCAGATCGGGCTTCTGGCGCCACCCCGGCGGCAGGCCATGGACCGAGTGGAATTCCGTGTCGGCCATGCCCAGCTGCCGGGCGCGCATGTTCATCAGATCGACGAAGGCCTCGGTGGAACCGGCCACGTGCTCGGCCAGGGACACGGCCGCGTCGTTGGCCGAATGAATGGCCAGGGCCATGAGCAGCTCGCGGACGGTGAAGACCTCCCCCTGCTTCAGATAGACCTGGGAGCCCCCCATATTGCTGGCCTTGGCCGACACCTTGACCGGATCGTCGAAGTGCAGGTCGCCCTCGGCCACCCGTTCGAGGACCAGCAGCTCGGTCATCATCTTGAGCATGGATGCCGGTTGGCGGCGGTCCCGCTCGTGATATGCCACCAGGGGCCAGCCCGTATCGGCATCGACGACGTAGGCGGCCTTGAAGTCCCCGGTCAAGGTGGCCGGCGGCGGCGGAGTCAACGGTCCCACGGCCGAACCGGCGGCAGAGTCGGCGGCGGCGGCTGAGGGGGCCTCCCCCCCGGCCGCCAGAACGGTCCCGCCGGCCATCAGCACCGCCAGGGTCAAGACCAGGAGCCGGAAAATCCGGCTCCCCGTTTGCATACATGAATTCCTACCGCTCATTTCCGGCTCCATCCCGAGTTGAGGGTCCTGTGCATCTTGCCTCCATAATGTACCGGATCACCTCCCGGTGCCAAGACCGGATCGAAAAATCAACGGATCTTGCCCCCTGGACCTCATCCATGCTAGGCTCATTCCGTTCGCCGGCCTCGCCCTCATTTTCCGTCTTGGAGGTCCGCGGCCATGGATTTGATCCTCGAACAGGACTCGGTGTCCCGGCCAATCCACCTGGACGACGGACTCCACCTCGTGGGCCGTGCCGCCGACGCCTCCGTTCGGATCCCCAACCCGGCAGTCAGCGCCCACCACGCCCGGTTGCGCGTGGAAAAAGACAAACTTTTCATCACCGACCTGGGTTCCCTCAACGGCACCCTGCTGAACGGCGTCCCCTTGCAGAAAAGCCAAGGCGAGGTCGAGGTTCCCCCGGGGGCCGTCCTTTCCCTGGCCGGGGTGATCCTGACCCGCGGCACCCGGCCCTCGCCGCCATGCGAATCCACAGACGGTCTGACCGTTCAGAGCGTTTACCAGCCCCAGGCTGGTTCGGACCGGGTCGAATGCCGCCACATCATGGAATCCCTGTCCGGTCTGTTCGAACTGATCACCGGCCGGGAGCACCTCCTGGAAGACCGGGCCTGCTCCTTCGTGGCAGGGATCGTGCCCGCGGACCGGGTCGTCATGCTGGAGGACAGCGGCGAGGGGACATCCCTGGAGAAGGTCGGTTCCTGGACCAGCAGCGGCGAACTGACCGAGGAAATCATGCTCAGCCGGACCATCATCGACAGGGTCATGCACGGGCGCACCAGCGTCCTGCTGAAGAATGTCCAGGACGACGGTTTCGGCCCCAGCGAGAGCATGCTTCTGCTGCACCTGATCTCGGCCATGGCCGTGCCGTTGTTCGACAACCAGAGGGTACGCGGCATCCTGTATGTCGACACGACCAGACCTGGAACCACCTACAGCGAGGATGATCTCCAGGTCGTCACCGCCACGGCCAACGCCGTGGCGGTCAGGTTGCGCAACCGGACCATGGAACATGAACTGTCCACCGCGGCGCGCATCCAGCACGCCCTGCTGCCCTCGGAGCTGCCGCAGGTTTCCGGTTTCCAGCTCCAGGCCCGGCTGGACATGTGCCGCGCCGTCGGCGGCGACCTCTACCACGCCCTGGACCGCAACCGCGCCACGGTCCTGCTGGCCGTCGGCGATGTGGCGGGCAAGGGGATCCCCGCCGCCCTGGCCATGTCCGCCGGCATGCTGATGATCTCCACCCTGGCCGAGATCAGCAGCTCCACCGATGCCATCGTCAACCTCATCCACCGCCAGCTGTGGGAGAACCTCTCCACCGAACAGTTCCTCACCCTGTTCCTGGCCGAACTGGACCCGGCTACCGGATCGGTGACCTACATCAACGCCGGACACGAACCGCCGCTGGTCGTCCGCGCCGCCGGCGGCATCGAGAAGCTGGGGCCCACCGGCCCGCCGGTGGCGCTGCTGCCGGACTCCATGTGGATCATGGAACAGGTGACCCTGGAGCCCGGCGATCTGCTGGCCGCATTCACCGACGGCATCCCCGAAGCGACCACCGAAGGCGACCGGTTCATGGGTCAAGAGCCCCTGGTGGATATCCTGCAGTCCGGGCGCACCGAACCCCTGGAGAAGCTATCGGACGCCGCGTTTGCCGCCGTCCGGTCTTTCCTGGGCGACAATCCGCCATCGGACGACGTGACCCTGATGCTCCTGCGCCGCAACGAAGCCTGATCCGGGCGGAAGGGTCAGGGCCCTCCCCTGTCCCCCGCACCCACCTCATCCAGGATCATGCGCGGCGGCGAGTTGCCGACCGCCAGCTTCTTGAGGTCGTGGCTGAAAACGGCGTAGTCGAATTCCCCTTTGACAACGGGAGCGTCCGACCGGACGTGCAACATCAGCTCCAGACCGTGGTCAGTCCTTTGCATGGCATGGACGTGGCCCCGCTCCTCGAAAATCTCGGGCAGGGGGATGAACACCGTGACGCCCAGCTTCCCGTGATGCAGGAACGTGACCGTCTGCCCTCGTTCAAGTTTCACGGTAGGGGGGGCGGCGCGGTAGATCTCTTCGCCCTCGGGAGTCCTTTCGAAATTGAAGATCACCGGGCCGGGCTGGAGTTTCGCTTTCAAAATCAACCTCCAGGTAAGAGTGAGGGTGAACGTCAATCTCCGTATTTTGCCTGCAGCGCCCGGAAACGCTCATGGGTTCGCAGGTTCCTCAGACCGGGATAGAATTTCACCTTCTTGAAGGAAAGATCCTTGGCGACCGCCCGCTCGAGCCAGGTCAGGGCGGCATCCCGTTCGCCGAGCTTCTCGAAAGTGTCGGCCATGCCGAACATGACCTCGGCCTCCAGGCCACCCGTGGCGACCAGTTCACCCAGCAGCTTCTGAGCCCCCTCCCTGTCGCCCAGATTAGCCAGGATCGAGGCGATGTCGGATGCCAGCAGCTGGTCACCCCCCGAGTGATCCAGTTGGGCCCGGGCCAGGCCGAGGGCCCGGGTGAAGGAAATCCGGGCCGAATCCTCGTAGCCCGGCACCCAGGTGCAGGCCTCGGCCATGTTCAACCACACACGGTAGTCGCTGTCATCGATGGCGAGCGCCCGGTGGAACATCCCGATGGCGTCCAGGTAGCGGCTGTCGTAGTAGTAGAGGGTGCCGAGGTTGGAGTAACCCGGAGAAGACGGCCGGATCTCCAGGGAACGCTTGAACATGTCCGCGGCCTCCCGGTAGTTTTCCTCCTCGAACAGGACGGCGCCCAGCAGGGATAACCCCCTGCGATTTCCGGGGGCCGTGCTGACGATGCTGCGGAACGCCGCCTCGGCCTCGGGGAAACGGGATTCCCCGTAGAAAAACATTCCCGCGTCGGACTGGGCCCGGATATCCCCCGGCCGGGCATGGACCGCCCGCAGGATGGTGGCTTCGGCCGCCTTGACGTTTCTTTGCTTCTGCTGCAACAGGGCCAGGACATGCAGGGTGTTCGAGTGGACCGGGTCGATCGCCAGAACGCGGTGATAGTATGCGAGAGCCTTGTCCGTGTTGCCCAACCGTTCCTCGAGATTTCCCAGATACACCAGAGGCCAGACGCAGGTTGTATCGAGCTTTGCGCCCCGCATGAGGGCGGCCCGGGCGGCCTCCGGTCCCTGCCCCACCTGGTCGCGCTCCAGGAACCAGAGCGTGCGCCCCATACCCGTCCAGGCCATGGCGAAGGAAGAATCCTGCTGCACCGCGCTGGCGAAATGCTCATAGGCCGGTTGCATGTCCTGCTCCCGGGTGGAAACCAGCATGCGGCCGATTCCCTGCTGGCATTCCACAAAGGCCATGGGGATGGTCGTGCAGCCGGAAAACAGGTCCCACCCCTCCAGGCGGCCGGCATCCAGACCGAGGATTTCCGCCAGCCAGGCGGCCAGGTCGTTCTGCCAGGTCCTCAGGTTGGCCAGACTATCCTGGAACTCGCGTGTTGCCTGGCTGCCGTTCCGGCTGTCGAAATAGGTCACCAGCAGGGTCAGGGCGTTGCCTTCGAGGTGGCCGGTCGCGGTGATGGTCCGCTCTATCCCCAAAACCTCCTGGGCATCCTGCCTGCTTGCGATACCCAGGGCCTGGACCCGGCCCGGAGCCAGCACCCAGAATCCGGGCTCGGTCCTTTCGAGGCGGCTCAGGCGGTCGGCTATGGTCCAGCTCAGCCCCCGGCCAAAATCAGCGGCCCCCTCGTCCAGCCCCATCAGGTTAAACGGCATGACGGCGATCCCGCGCACGGCCTCCTGCCCCCTCAGGGCCGGCAATTTCAAGACCCCAGTACCGAACCCCGCGTAAGCGATGACAGCCAGCAGGAGAACCGCCAGGAGCACCTTCGTCATCCGCCTGGGACGGACTCCGGGCGCCAGCGGGATGGTGGAAGGATATGCCTCCCCGGGGCGGGGCGTGGATGGGTCGCGCATGTACCCGGCCAGATCCTCGGCGAGTTCTCCCCCGTTGGGATACCTGCTGCCGGTTTCGAAGGCCAGGCAACGGTCCAGGACCGGAACCAGACCCTCGGTGCCGGGCAGATCGGGCAAGGGTTCCCGCTCATTCTGTTGGACCGATTGCAGCAAGGCCATGTTGCTGCCGCCCTTGAAGGGCAACCGGCCGGTCAGCATCTCGAACAGCACCACGCCCGCGGCCCAGACATCCGCCTCCGGGCCCGCATCCTCACCGCGGGCCTGCTCCGGGGCCATGTAACCGGCGGTGCCCATCACGGTGCCGTCCATGGTCAGATGGGCCTTGTCCACCAGCCGTGCCAGACCGAAATCGACGATCTTCACCTGGTCCCGGTCGGTGACCATGATGTTGGCCGGTTTGATGTCCCTGTGGATCACGCCCCTGCGGTGGGCGTGAGCCAGGCCCAGGGCCACCTGGCGGGCGAAATCGCCGGCGCGCAGGGGATCCAGGGGTCCTGCTCCGAGGATCTGTTTCAGCGTCTGCCCCCGGTACCAGGCCATGGCGATGAACCAGGAGTTTTCCTCCGTGCAACCGATCTCGTGCACCGTGCAGATATGGGGATGGTCGAGGGAGGACGCCGCCTGGGCCTCGCGCATGAAGCGTGCGCATGCATCCGGTTCACCGGTCAGGCCCGACGGCAGAAATTTCAAGGCGACCGGGCGCTTCAGCAGGGTGTCTTCAGCCTTGTAAACCTTGCCCATCGAGCCGCCGCCCAGGAACGCGACGATTCGATAGTGCGATATATTTTTGCCGATCATGGGGCCCCCTATTCCCCAAGGATCAAAAATATCTTGTTATCATCATAACAAATCCGTGATCATTTTCAAACTGGTAAAATGGGATCAGCCCCGGCGGCAAACGAAGACGCTGCCGGACTGGACATCCGGCTGGAAGGGCGTCTCCTCGAAATTCGCGAAGTGCCCCAGCAGTTCGAAGCCGGCCGCCTGGTGGCCCAGCTGATACTCCACGCTCAGGTGCGGCGCCAGGGGAACCTCACCCTGAAAAACGACCTCGCCGCGGACGGCAAGCTGGGTGTGGAAGGTCAGGCCCTCGTCGCTGATATCCTCGTACCAGCGGTGGAATTCCAGACCCTGTTCCTCCAGGCGCAGGACCGGGAAACGGAAATCATGCCGCGGGGACCTCAGCAGGGGGTCGAAATTCACCGTCTGGAAGATCCAGATCCCACCCGGAACAAGCAGCTTCTTGATGTCCAGCAGGAACCCGGCCAGGTTTCCCGAGGGCAGGTGCGGCAGCACGTTGCCGATGCAGAAGATCCCCGCGTAACCACCCTGTTCGAGCAGCCCGATCTCTTCCATGCCCAGGATCCGGAAATCTCCCTCGGGGTGCTCCCGATCGGCCCTCAAGATCATGCCGGGATCCAGGTCGATGCCCACGCAGGGACGGTCGGGCCCCTGCAACGCGGCGCAGTAGTGGCCGGGTCCGCAACCGACATCCAGCAGGCGGCCGGAAGCGGGCAACCAGCGGTCCAGGAAATCCGCGGTGGCTTGGCGGAAGGGGAAGACCTGCTCGTAGTGGCCGGCGAAATCCGTGTAAAAAGCCATCGTGCGCAATCACCTTCGTTGTCTCGACCCGGCCGGTTTCCCGGGTAAACGATAACGTTCATAGCCGGGATTGTTGCTCCCGGAAATCGGGATCGCCCCCACGGCCTGCAATTGCCGGCGCCAGAACCCCACGCGGGCATCGCCGGGCCGCAAGGCGAGGGCCACCTCGCCCAGCCCCCGGTCCCGCTGCCTGTGCAGAAACTCGCGTGCCTCGTCCTCGTGCCCGGTGCAGGCCTGAATCACGTTCCGGAAAGCGACGATGGGCGGCGGCACCCAGCCCGTGGCCCCCCCGGTCACCGGCCGGCCCAGTTCCTGGGCCCGCGCGATCCAAAGGGCCTCCACCTGGTCCTCGGCGTACTCGTTGACCGGGGCCGGCAGGGTCAGCACGGGCCCCGTGGCCCGCCCCGCCGCCGGCAGCAACCGGCCCGTTACCGGCACCGAAACCGCCGGCAACCCCATGGGCAACGACATCAGGGCAAGCACGATCACCGCCGCCGGCACCAGCTTCGGCAGGCGACCCGACGAGGCCGCAAGGAGCTGCGCCCCCGCGGCCGCCCACCAGGCCACCGCGATGGTCAGCAGCCAGGAAAAACGCCACGCGCCGCGGAAGGCCCGGAACGGCGGCACCACCGCGCGCAGCCATTCCAGCGGCAGGGGCAGCCGGACGTCCGTGCCGGGAACACCCACCGAATCGCCGAAGGCCAGCGTCAAACCGACCACGCCCACCACCAGCAGGGCCCTGCCGGCGGCCGCCTGCTCCTGCCCGAGTTCACGCCGCTTTCGCCAGCCGTAAAGGGCCAGCAGCAGGGCTATCCAACCCGGATTCAGGGTCTGGCGGGCCCAATCCCGATAACGCGCGGGACCGGCCACGCCGTGCCCGGTCCAGTCGGTGATCCGGCCGCGGTACGCGCCCCGATTCACCAGGTGCTGGATGTCGGCGCTGCCGAGCCGAACCTCCGTTTCGCTGCGGGTGAACTCCGGATATTGTCGGCCAAGCTGCAGCTGGGGTTGGGCCAGCAGGTAGACCAGCGTGGCCGCCACCACCGCGGGCAACCAGGCCGATCTCACGGTCGCCGCCAAACTCCCGGCCACACTTTCACCGGCCCGGCCCCTGCGCCAGAGCCACACGCCCTTCAGGGCCGCCACGGCGACCACCGCAAAGGCGAAGCCGTACCAGCCCCAGGCCGCCTGCATCACGAAACAGGCCCCGACCAGCCACCAGAGCCGCCCGGAAGGGCGTCCCTGTTCCTGGCGCCGCAAGGCCGCCATGACCGCCGCCAGGCAGAACAACACGAAAGGCGGGGGCAACTGGTTCAGGTGGCCCAGCTGGGCGGTGGTGTAGGGCGCGCCCACCAGGGCCAGGGCGGCGACGCCGGCGCCGAACCGGCTGCCGCCGGTGGCCCGCCACAGGGTCCCCATGCCGACCGCGGCCAGAATCAGGCTGCCCGCAAAGGCCAGATTGTACTGGGCGGCGGCGGTGGGCTTGAACAGCAGGTGCAACGGCCAAACCAGCCAGGCCTGCCCGAGCAGGGAATCCATGCAACCCAGCATGCCGTGCAGGGGGTAGAAGATGGGCAAATCCAGCCAGACCCCGGGTTGCCACCAGTGTGCGGACGACCACTGCAGGATTCCCAGCTGCAGCATGGCGTCGATGCCGCCGAACGGACCGAGCACGGCCGTGGACCAATGCCCCAGCACCGGCCGCATGGTCCAGACCAGCAAGGCGGCCACGCCGCCCCAGGCCAACCTATCTGTCCAGGAACGCATCACCCCTCCGGCTTCACGCTTGATCTCGGCATGACAACCTCCTTGCCGGCTATTGAACACCGCGGCCGGGGTCGAGGCAACCGCCATCAGCGGACACCTGCTGGAAAAGCCGGTTTTTTCTCAAGTTTCCGGCACACCCGCCGATAACCATGGCGAGGAGGTCCGTCATGACCATGTCCGGGTTGACCACCGCCGTGCAGGGCATCCAGCTGAACCGGAGCCGTTTCGCCGCCACCGGCGACCGGATTACCCGCGCCGCGATCACCGACGCCCCCACTGAAGACCTGACGCGGGACCTGGTGGGCCTGCGCGCGGCCCGCTTCGGCCTGGAGGCCAACCTCGCGGTGTTCCGCGCCGCCGACGAGATGGTCGGCACCCTCCTTGATGTGCTGGCCTAGGAGGTAAGAAACCCTGATGGGGGTATGCTCCAGCTGACTGGCTCAGCGCAAAACCCGGCTGGATAGCCGGGTTTTGCTCGTCGCTGCGCTCCGATTCGCCATCAGCCGGAGCATACCCCCATCAGGGTTTCCATACCTCCCAGACCTTGCCCACCAGGTCGGGGCCCGGATCCAGGGTCGTACCGCCCGGCTCCCAGCCCGAAGGGGTCACCTCGCCCGTGGCTGCCACGTGCTGGAAGGCCTTGACCTGCCGCAGCAGCTCGTTGGGATTGCGGCCGACCTCGGGGGTCAGCACCTCCATGGCGCGGACGACGAAATCGGGATCGATGATGAAACGGCCCCGGATATCCACCCCGGCGGCCTCATCGTACACTCCGTACACCGCGCCCACCTGCCCGCCGGCATCTTCGAGCATGGGGAACGGAACGCCACCTTTGACCATCTTGGCCAGTTCCTCGGCCTGCCACACCTTGTGGACGAAACGGCTGTCCGTGCTCATGGAAAGCACCTGGACGCCCAGCTTTTCGAAATCCTTGTTCATGGCTGCGACCGCAGCCAGTTCGGTGGGTCACACGAAGGTGAAATCGCCCGGATAGAAGCAAAGCACGATCCACTTGCCCTTGTAGTCGGACAGCTTGACGGGCAGGAACCCCTTGCCCTCCACGTACGCATTGGCTTCGAAATCGATGGCCTCACGGCCCACTCTGGCTTGCATCTTGACCTCCTCGGCTGGGGCTGGATGACCGGAAACAGGGGCGGCGCCTTCGGCAGGCAGCACCGGGCCTCCCGCGGGCTTCACGCACCCGTCCTTTTGCTTCGCCATCATGACCTCCTTTTTATTAAACAGTAATCATTTCTAATACTAGAATAATGGAAAAATCGGGGCCCGTCCACAATTTATACAACAGGGCAGTGATCGATTGCGTGCATCAGACTGGGGGGGTGATATCCCTTCGCCGGGCGAATCGGAGCGTAGCGATGGAAGGGTAGTAAGGGCAGCATGTCGCCGGATGGCGAATCTGAGCGCCCGCCAGGGCGCGAAGAGCGAATCAGGGATGCAGTGGGGCATCCCTGATGAGCGCTGAGCCACTCCGGGGATATGCTGACCTTACCCCCCAGTCTGATGCACGCAATCGATGACGGTCCCGTCCACCCACTTGATCGCCGCCACGACCTTCTCGCCGAACTCGGGCTGTTCGGGTTTGCCGCCGACGATCTCCTCCACCTCGGCCTTGATCTCGGTGATGGGCCGGATGGGCAGACTGGAGCCCTCGAGCTGCTCGAGGAGGTCGCGGCGCTGGGGGTTGATGGCGATGCCGCGCTCTGTGACGATCACGTCGATCAGCTCGCCCGGGCCGCACAAGGTGGTGACCCGGTCCACGAGCACCGGGATGCGGTCACGGAAGCTGGGGATGGGCAGGATGGTGCACTTGCTGAACAGGCAGTTCTGCCAGCCGCCGATGCCGTGCAGCAGGCGGCCGTCGCTATGGGTGACGACGTTGGCGTTGAAATCCACGTCGACCTCGGTGGCGCCCAGAACCACCACGTCCAGCATGCCGGCGAAGTTGCCCTTGCCGTGCCAGTTGTAGCTGGTGAAGGGCGAGGTGTTCACGTGGCCCGGGTTCTCGCGCATGGAGCGCACGCCGTCCAGGTCGAAGGTCTGCCCGTCGAGGATGTAGTCGGTCAGGCCCTCCTCGAGCATGTCCACCAGGTATTTGTTGGAACCGCCGCGCACGAAGCGGGCCTTGATGTTGCGCTCGCGCATCATGTCGCGCAGGAAGATGGCGAACGCCAGCGAGGTGCCCCCGGCCCCGGCCTGGAAGCTGAAGCCGTCGGTGATGATGCCGGCCTCGTCGCAGAAACGCGCCGTCAGCTCGGCGATCAGCAGGCGGTCCGGCGACTTGGTGATGCGGGTGGTGCCGCTGACGATCTTGCTCGCGTCGCCGATGGAATCCATGACCACGACCTGATCCACGTTGTTGCCCTGGATCTGCCAGGGGATGCACGGGAACGGCACCAGGTTGTCCGTGACCACGATCACGTGGTCGGCGTACTCGCTGTCGGCCAGAGCGAAGCCCAGCAGGCCGCAGGCGGTGGGCCCGCGGTCGCCCGTCGCGTTGCCGAACTCGTCGGCCGTGGGTGCGGCGATCACCGCGATGTCGATGTGCACCTCCCCGTCCTGGACGGCCTGGTAGCGGCCGCCGTGGCTGCGCAGCACGGCCATGCCGCGCATCTTCCCGCGGCTGCAGTAGTCGCCCAGGGGGCCGTTCATGGAGCCTTCGATGTGGTGGATCACCCCGTTTTCCATGTGCTGGATCATGGGCTCGTGCACCGGAAAGCTGGCCGAGGGGAACCAGCGCAGGTCCTTGACCCCCAGCTCGGCGGCGGCGGCGAACACGGCGTTGGCCACGCGGTCGCCGTTGCGCAGGTGGTGGTGGGTGGAGATGGTCATGCCGTCGCGCAGGCCCGCGTTCTTGAGGGCCTGGATGAGCGACTCGGTCACCTTGTTCCCGTCCAGGGAAAAGTCGTTGCAGGTGGCGATGCGCGGGCAGGCCTTGCGGCCGGTGGGCCGGAACTTGCCGACACCCTGGAAGGGGACCGCTGCGGCGCCGTTGATCTCGGCGGGCACCATGCGCCCGGCGGCATTCTCGATCAGCTTGCTCATCGTTGGTTCTCCTTCAGGCCATCCCGCCATTCCTCATCCAGCAGGCCCAGTTCCAGGGCCATGGCCACGGTCGTCTGCGCCCGCTTGACCACCGGGGCGTCGATCATCTTGCTGCCCAGGCTCACCACGCCCAGGCCCTTGCGCTCGGCCTCCTCGAAGGCCTGCACGATGCGCACGGCCTTGGCGATCTCCGCCTCGTCCGGAGCCATGGCCCGGTGCACCTCGCCGATCTGGCGGGGGTGGATGCAACCCTTGCCCACGAAGCCCAGCCCCTTGGCCTCGCGCACCGCCACGCGCAGCCCCTCGGTGTCGTTCACGTCGCTGAACACGGTGTCGATGGGCTGGACCCCGGCGGCCTTGGCCCCGTTGACCACCTGGCAGCGCGCCCAGAACGATTCGGTGCCCTCCAGGGTGCGCCCGGTGCCGATGTCGGCCGTGTAATCCTCCAGGCCGATGGTCAAGGCCACCACGCGCTCGCTGGCCGCGGCGATCTCGTAGGCCTTCCACGCCCCGAGGGCCGACTCGATGATCGGCATCAGCAGCACCGGCGCCTCGACCCCGGCGTCTGCGGCCACCTGGGCGATGCGCGCCTCCACGGCCTTGACCTGCTGCGGATCCTCCACCTTGGGGATCAGCACCACGTGGACGTTGTGGGGGATGATCCAGTCCAGATCCTCCAGGCCCCGCTCGCCCTGGTTGATGCGCACCATGCGCTCGCTGCCGTAGAAATTCACCGCCCGCAGGGCGTTGCGAACCAGGCAGCGGGCGGCGTCCTTCTCGGCCGGGGCGACCGAATCCTCCAGGTCCAGGATCACGCCGTCGGGTTCGTGCAGCCCGGCGTTGGGGTAGAACTTGGGCTCGTTGCCCGGCAGATACAGGCGGCTGCGGCGCATGCGATCCGGCCGGCTTGCATAAAGCGTGTGCTCGGCCGTGGGCAACAGGAACGGCGCGGCCGGCACGTGGCCGGCCCGGCGCACGGCGGTTTCCAGACGGGCGGCCAGCACGAACGGCAAGGCGCCCTGGTCCTCGATGGTGACGGCGGCGTGCTCCAGGCCCATGACCGCGCAACCTTGCCGCACCAGATCCTCTATGGATCTGCCGTACATGCCGGCGACCTTGCTCTCGAGGATCACCTCGATCCCCCCGCGGTCGCGAAGTTCGACCCGGATCCAGCAATCCGAGCGGACCCTGGGGCCGCGCTTGCCCCCTTCCGCTGCTCGTGACGTCCCGGTCATGTTTCCTCCATCCTTCGTTCCACCCCCTGTAAACTCGCTGCTTTGCAGAATGATGGTGCAGGGAACCCCCGGTGGCAACAGCGGAATTCACCCGGCCGCCCAGGGAGTGGGTGATCAGACCAGCAGTTATCACAATCCCGTGATCTTACCCGGCATAATTTGCCAGGGGGCATGGGGGATAAGGAGGGGCTGTTCCCTCCTGGTTCGCATTTGCAATATCCTAACAATTATTGAAGTAACTGATAATACAAATAGTTAAGGACATTTGAAGTCGTATTTAACCTTCCCCACGGCCTGGGCGGACCTGGGGATAACTTGGGGACAAGATCCACCGGCCGGCAAAAGAACCGGGCCCCTTGCGGAGCCCGGTCAACTGCTGTCATGTCCGGATTTTTACCCCTTGGCGACATCCTTGAGGGTGGCGGCGAACAGCTTCCAGATCTTTTGCACCGAGCTGATCTGCACCTTTTCGTCCGGGGAATGGGCGCCCGTGATGTTGGGGCCGAAGGAGACGATATCCAGATCCGGATACTTCTCGGTCAGCAGGCCGCACTCGAGCCCGGCGTGGATGGCCAGCAACTCGGCATCCTTGCCGAAGGCCTTCCTGTACTGCTTCTTGACCACCTGCAGCAGCGGCGACTTGAGGTTGGGCTTCCAGCCGGGGTAACCCTCGGGCTGCTCGACACCCGCGACGGCCAACCGGCCCAGCGCGGCGTGCTGCTCGACCAGACCGGCCAGGGCGCTCATCACCGACGAGCGGCTGCAGCAAACCAGCTCCACCCGTGAACCCTCGGTCCTGACCACGCCGAGGTTGGTGCTGGTCTCCACCAGACCCTCGATGTCGCGACTCATGGCCATGACCCCGTTGGGGATGGCGGCCATCAGATCGAGCACCGTGCGGCTGTTGGCTATGCCCAGGCAGCGCGGGGCCTTGACCGTGGCCACCCGCCAGGTGAAACCGTCATCCACCCCTGCGAGCTCCTCGGCTGCGATCTTCTGCAGGACACCGTCGACGATCTGCTTGAACTTGCGGCCCTGGGCGCGGTCGAGGACGACCTTCGCCTCCGCCTCACGGGGGATGGCGTTGCGCATGCTGCCGCCGTTGATCTCCACCAGGCGGATGTCCATGACCTGCCCGGCGGCCCACAGGGCGCGGGTCAGGATCTTGATGGCGTTGCCCCGCCCGGTGCCGATATCCAATCCCGAGTGGCCGCCCTTCAGGCCGCTGATGGTCACCTTGCGGCCGGTGCTGTCCTTGGGCGAGCGCGTGGTGCGGTTCTTCAGGCTGAAGACGGTGTCGCGGCCACCGGCGCAGCCCACGAAGATGGCGTCGTCCTCTTCGGAATCCAGGTTGATCATGCGCCTGGCGCTGAAGAAACCCGGCTGGACCCCCGCGGCGCCCGTCAGGCCCCGCTCCTCGTCCACCGTCAGCAGGACCTCCACCGGCCCGTGCGGAACCGAGGGGTCGTCGGCCAGGGCCAGGCCCATGGCCACGCCGATCCCGTTGTCCGCGCCCAGGGTGGTGCCGTCGGCGGTCACCCAGTCACCCTTGACCTGCAGCTTGATGGGGTCGGTGGTGAAATCATGCTTCGTGGCCGCGTTCTTTTCGCAGACCATGTCCACGTGGCCCTGGATCAGGACCGGAGCCGCCTTTTCCAGGCCCTTGGTGGCCGGGATGAGCACCAGCAGGTTGCCCACCTCGTCCTCTTTCCAGGCCAGGCCCCGCTCATCGGCCCACCTCTTCAGGGCGGCCATGACGCCCTTCTCGTTGCCCGAGCCGCGGGGCACGCTGCTGAGCAGCTCGAAGACTTTCCAGACGGCCGCGGGCTTCAACTTGTCCAGCTTTCCCATGTTCACTCCTTGCTGATGGTCAAGGTTCCGGTGGAACCTCAGGGTTGGTAATCCAGGATCAAACCCCACAGCCCCGCCGTGTACAACCGGTTGCCGGGATCGATGGTGATGGTGTTGAGGCGATCGAAATGACCGGTATCCATGATCTCCCATTGTTGGCCGTCATAGTGCAGAACGGTGCCGCTGTAACCCGAGGCGTACAGCGAACCGTCCGGAGCTCCGGTCACGTCGAACAGGGTGAAGATCGTATGGCTGTCCTGCGTGGACCAGACCATACCCTTGCCGCCTGCGGGAACCCCGTGCAGGATCAGGCCATCCGCGCCCACGGCGAAGACGTCCTCGTCGGTGCACCACACGCCTTCGAGCCCCTGGTCGGTTCCGGATTCCTCCTGCGACCAGACGATGCCGTCGAAGTGCAGGATGGTCCCGCCCAGGCCCACCGCGTACACGTCCAGAGGGCTGCGCCCGTGGACCGCCGCCAGGGACAAGGTGGTGTTGCTGTCCATGGTTTCCCAGCTGCGGCCGTCGAAATGCACGATGGCACCGCCCTCGCCCACGGCGAACACGCTGCCTGCGGACACGCCCCAGACATCCTCCAGGTTCACGCCCGATTGCAGGTTCCAGACCGTCCACGGCCGGCCGCTACGGTAGCGCAGGATCACGCCGCCGTTGCCCACCACGAAGAAATCGTCCGCGCTCGGGCCCCAGACCGCCGCATAATCCACGTCCGGGATGACCGGGGCGATGTTCTGCCAGCCGTCGGGCCCGCCCTGCAGCACGACCCCGTCCTTGCCCACGGCGAAGGCATGGTCGCGGTCGGGCGCCCAGATCCCCTTGAACCAGTGGGTCCAGCCCTGATTGAGGATCTCCCAGGCCGGGTCGGTGAGCTTCATCACCAGACCGCCGTAACCGGCGATCAGCAGGACGTTGTCGCGGTCGTCCCAGAGACCGTAAAGGTAGCGACCCGAGGCGATGGTCTGGGCCTGCCAGGTGCTGCCGTCCCGGGTAAGGTAGGTGCCTCCCGCGCCCACGGCCACCGGCTGGTGGCCGGGAACCCCGCGTACGCTCCATAACCTCTCGCTGGTGCCGCTGCTCTCGCTCGCCCACGCCGTGCCGTCGAAATGAACGATGGTCCCCAAGGCACCGACGGCGTAGATGTTGTCCGGCGTCAGGCCCCACACGCAGTCCAGGGCGCTGCCGGTGGGCGAGGATTGCTTGGACCATGCCTGACCGTCGTAGTGCAGGATGACCCCGTCCCGGCCCACGGAAAACACGTTGTCAGGCGCGAAACCCCACACGCCGTACAGGGTGCCCTCCACCCCGCTGGTCATGGTCCGCCAGGAATCACCATCATAGTGCAGGATCAGCCCGTGGTCCCCCACCGCGAAGATATCCTCCGGACCGGACCCCCAGACCCCCTGCAGATCCTCGTAAGAGCCCACGTACTGGGGCTTCCAGTCGGTCCCGTTGAACCGGTAGCAGGAGCCCCCCTCGCCGACGGCCCACACGTCGTCGGCCGCGGTGCCCCAGACCCCGCGCAGGTTGTAGAAGTAGCGGAACTGCCAGCTGTCCCACCGGCCGTCCAGATAACGGCGGATGGACCCCTTCTCGCCCACCACGAAGAAGTGGGATGAGCTGAGGCCCCAGATGGCGCGGTTGGTGTAATCGGGCACCAGGGATTCGGTCCAGACCCCGTTGCCGTCATGGTCGGTGACCACGGACGGATCGTCGTCCCCGCAACCGGCCAGCAACAGCACCAGCAGGCTCAGCGCGCACAGGGCCCGCAGCAAACCGGGCCGGAAGGATTCTGCATGGAATTGGATACTCGGCATTCTATTATTCACCCGCATGGATACTCGGCGGCCCTCGCCCGTGACGGCCCCATCGCCTTTCCAAGGTTGCGATTGTAGCACATCACCACGGCATCAGGGCATCAAATGCCGCGCTCAAGGTTTTTCCGCCACCAGGGGCGAGGCGCCCGCCGGCCAGTTGCCCTTGACCACGCGGCCCCTGCCCTGCGGCAGCACCAGCCAGCTGTACTTGCCGTAGTGGCCCAGCCGGTCGGCCAGCCCCTCCAGCCGCCGGGGGTTCCGGCAGAACACCACCAGCAGGGTTCGCCCCGGCTGGTCGGGGTCCGCCACCGCGTAAGTCAGGTCCGCCTTGTCCAGGCTGTAGCGTTTGCCTTCGAGAACCACGGTCTTGCCGCTGACGTAGAGGCCCGGGGGTAGCAGCCGTTCCCTTTGCGGGGCTGCCGGGTTGATGATCACGGCGGAGCCGGCCTCGGCCGGGACGGCCCCATCGGGGCTGAACACGGGGTCTTCGCTCTCGCTGAACGAGGCGGCGAACTTCCTGGCCGCGGCCGTCACAACCGGGTCGTGATCGCCGCAGGTAAAGACCAGGTCGTCATGGGCCAGGATCTGCCGCAAGGTGGGTTCGATCTCCGCCGGGTCCAGGTGCCGGAACAGGTGGCAGTCCGGATCCACGGCCAAACGCCGTGCGCCCTTGACCGGCACCGAGACCGGCGTGATCGGCCCGCCCATGGGCACGATCTGTTCCCGGTCCCCCTCCGGCGTGGTGATGACCACCGGAACCGCCAGGGTGTAGGCGGGCTCCGACTGCACCAGTTCGAAGTCGACCCGGTCGTCGTGGAACTTCACGTTGCGCAACGAGAGGGTGGGAGCCCCGGTCCGTTCCAGCCACTGAGCCTTGAAAAAACCCAGGTCGCGTCCGCCGGCCCTCGTGAAGGCGTCCAGGAAGTCGGTCCAGGTCGCGGGCAGGTATTGATGATCGGCGGCGACCTGGCGCAGGGCGGCCAGGAAGGCTTCGCGGCCGATCAGGCGGTCGACCATGTGGAACACCATCATGCTCTTTCCGTAGCCCACCGCGCGCGTGGCGCCGCTGTGCCGGCTCTTGAACTGCGTCAGGGGGAAATCATGGTCCGGGTCCCGGACATAGCTCGCGTAATCCTTCAGCAGGTTGCGGCGGTACTCCCGGGCCGCCTGGGCGGACTCCAGCTCCTTGTAGTGGTAGTCCGCACAATAGACCGTTAGGCCCTCGCACCAGTTGCCTTCCGACGGATCGACGAACACCGAATTGCCCCACCAGTTATGGCAGATCTCGTGGCCGAAGCTGGTGTACGGGATGAACGGCAGGCGCAGCACCTGCCCCCCCAGCAGCGTCCACGAAGGCATGCCGTAGCCGGTGGGGAACCAGTTCTCCACGGTGGCGAACTTGGCGTAGGGATAGGGCCCGATCATGTCCTCGTACATCTTGATGTACGCCGCGGTGCGCTCCTCGTAGGTCGCCCGCAGGGCAGGATCGTCCTCCATGAAGAACGTGTAGCAGTTGACCCCGTCATCCAGCTCTTTCTCATGCACCACGAACCTGTTGGCGATGAGGTTCAAGCCGTCCGAGGGGTGGGCGGCCTGCCAGCGCGTGCGCAGCACATCGCCGCGGGGTTCATGCTCGATGCGCTTGCCCTGGGTCACAGGCTCGAAGCCCAGGGGCGTGTCGACGGTCAGATCGAAGGTCGCCATGGTCCCGGGGCTCGTCGCCAGCCACCCGCTGCCGCCGGACATGTAGATCCCCTCGTCGCCGATGGTCGCGGTGATCTCGCCGCCGACGTTCTCGCGCGAGAACACCACCTGGTCGGTGGGCTCGTGGAAACGGCCCGAGTACACCAGATACAGGAAGCCGCCCGTGCTCTGCAATCCCATGGCCGCGCAGGACAGCTGCTGGTACTTGCCGTCGGTGTCCTCGGCCTCGCTGACCACGACCCGGGGGTCGGCCTCGGCACGGTCCGAGCGCAGGATGACCTCGATGTTCATGCCCGCGCCCAGGCGGAGGAATTCCAGGCCGGCGGGTACCTCCATGCGGTCCTTGACGGTCACCGTGTGGTTGACGATGTCGAACGCGGCCTTGATCTGGTGGCTGATGACGGGCTTGGGCTGGGTGCTTGAAGCAGCCGGGCCGACAGCCAGCACGACCATGAAGATCAACAGGAACGACAAACGGACGTGGCAAACCAGACGATTACGGTGATCCATCCTGTTCTCCCAGGAAAAGATGATGCTTGCGGAGACCGGACCAGAATAGCCACCACCGCGGCGGGGATCAACAGGGGAAATCGCCGCTGATTCCGTGCTTGATTCCTGGGGGCAACATTGTTCTTCTCCTTGTTATCCACCCTTGCGGGTCGCCGGTTGCTTGCTTCAGTTATGGATGAGTGGACGGGCAGGGAGTTTCAGGACAAGGATTCCGCCAAGGAGCCGGATTTGCCACCAGACGGCGCCACCGATGCTTTTGCCGACAGCGGTTTCCTGGCCCGCCTGCGCGACCGGGAACCCGGCGCCCTGCACGAGCTGACCAAGGCCTACCTCCCGCAGGTCTACCGGGCGGCCCGGGGTGCGGGCCTGGATGTCCACAGCGCCGAGGACGTCACCCAGAACACCTTCGTGACCTTCATCGAGAAGATCGACTCCTTTGCCGGCCGCTCCCACGTGCGGACCTGGCTGTTCGGGATCCTGTATCGTAAGATTTCCGAAACCAGACGGAGCATCGGAAGGCAGAGCGGGCACGAGGACATCGACGAGGTCATGGAAAGCCGCTTCGGCAGCGACGGCAAATGGGCCGCCCCGCCGCGGGCCACGGACCAGCGCACCTACAACGAGGAGATCCGCCGCCACCTCGACGCCTGCATGGAAGGGTTGACCACCGACCAGCGCCTGGCTTTCGTCCTGCGCGAAGTGGAAGGGTTGACCAGCGAGGAGATCTGCGCGGCCCTGGACATCACCCGCACGAACCTGGGCGTCCTGCTTTACCGCGGGCGCAACAGCCTACGGGAATGCCTCGAGGGGCGGGACATCACGGGCTCTTAGCCCCGCGCAGCCCGGCCGGTCCGGGCGCGCGGTCAAAGGATCAGCGCATGCTCAAGTGCAAGGAAGTATCACACATCGTGGCCGAGGAGGTTCCGCTGAACTTCTGGGGCCGCCTGCAGCTGAAGATGCATCTGCTGATGTGTGTCCATTGCCGCCGCTACGCGGCCCAGATCCGCGCCCTGGGCCGCGGGGCCCGTCGGGATCTGGATACCAGACCCAGCGCCGACCAGACCGAGCGCATGGAAAAAACCATCCTCGACCACGTCGACACCAACAGCGGCGACCCGGACTGATCAGTCCACCACCACCGTGACCAGGGGCAGAGAGGCCAGGTAGCGCTGCGCCACCCGTGCCAGGTCTTCCAGCGTCACATCGTCGTACCGGGTCGTGGCCCGCAGGTACCCCTGCAGGTCGTGGTCCAGCTCTGCCATGCCCAGGTAGTAGGCCTGCCCCATGCTGGACAGGCGCCGCATCATGGTGCGCCCCTGCCGGGCGTTGCGGACCTTGTCCATCTCCTGCCGGGTGATGGTCGCCGCATCGAAACCGCCGATGAAACCGGTGATCGCCTCGAGCCCCTCGTCCTTGCGCTCGCCGGGAGGATTGATCCAGGCGCGGAAAACGGCCCGGTCGCCCAGCTGCGACAGGGAACTGCCCACGCTGTAGCTCAGCCCGCGGGTCTCACGCAGGTCCATGGCCATGCGGTCCGAGAGGATCGCCACGGCCAGGGACAGGGCCTGGGCGTCCTCGGGCGCGACCTTCAGCACCGAACCCAGCCTGATGGCGGTCATCTCACCACCCAGGGTGCGGGTGATGGTGCGGTTGGCCGTCGTCACCGGCAGGGGAGGCAGATCCGGGCCGGGTTCGCCCTGGCCCGGCAGCAGCTTTTCCAGCCTGGCCTTCAGCTCCTGGTGGGAAAGCGGACCCACAATGGAGAAGACGAGGTTGCCGGGCTCGAAGGCGTGGCGATAAAGCATCCTGACCTGGTCGTAGGTCACCGACTGCAGGCTCCGCACCGTTCCTTCGGGCGGCAGGACCAGGGGGTTGTCCCCGTACAGAGCCCCGTCCAGCAGCTCGTTGGCCGTCGACCGGGCGCTGGCCTTGTCCCTTTGCAGATCCTTCAGGCGCTGGTCACGGACGCTGTTGAAATCCTCCTCGGTGAACACCGCGTGCTGGATCAGCTCGGCCAGCAGGTCCAGGGAGGGTTCGCCCTCGGAGGCGGTGGTCTGCAGGCGGATGAAGCTGAAACGCCCGTTGGTGTAGTAGTCGTCCATGGGAAAACGCGGATCGTCGTACAGTTTGATCACCGCGCCCAGGCGGCGCAAACGCCGCGCCAGACAGGGTTTGTCGCAACCGGCGACCCCCTCTTCCAGGAGCCGGTGCACGAGATCCAGGGCCCCGGCCGAAGCGTATTCCTTGTCCAGCATGGCCCTGCCGCGCACCGCCAGGTGCACCGCCTGCAGGGGGCTTCCCGGCACTGTCTGCGACACCAGCACGGCCCCGTTGGCCAGCACCGAACGTTCCACCCTGGGGGGCTCGGGGGCGGCCTGTTCTTCGGTGTGGGCGCCGGCGGCGGGGGCGGCCGACTCGTCCTTCTGCTGGGACTTCTTCATGGCCGCGGCCATCGCCGGCGGCATCTTCATGCCCGGGGGCATCTGCATCCCCGGCGGCATGCCGCCGTTCCCACCGGCGGCGGCCTCCGCATCGGGCTCGATCAGCACGGCCTGGCAAGGGGCCTCCACCAGCCAGTTGGCCAGCATGCCGGTCACGTCCTCGGCCGTCACCTCCCGCAGATGATCCAGGTAGGAGACGAAGAAATCGGTGCCGCCCAGGGCCAGCGGCTCGGCGATGTAGATGCCCGTCATGCGCAGCTGCTCGCGCTCGAGCAGGGTGTTGGTCTCGGACATGCGCACGATGCCCAGGATGTCCTCGCCGGTGACTCCGGCGTCGATGGCCCCGGTCACCGCATCCTGCACCAGGCGGTACATATCGGCGGGATCCGCCTTCTCCGGCAGATCGAACTCCAGGTTCAGGCGGCTGAAATCAGGCGCCCGCTCCCACCACACCGACAGGTCGGGCCGGACGTCCTCGTCCAGGTCCTCCAAGGCCCTGGTCAGGATACCGCTGCCTTCGAGGGTCAAGAGCTGGGTCATGACCTCGAAGGCGTAATAGTTGTCCATGCCGTAGGAGGGGGCGGCGAACGACAACGTCAGCACCCGGCGGTCTCCGCCCCGCCGTACGATGGAACTGGTGTGGTCGATCAGGGCCGCCGGCCGCAGGGGCCGGTCGTCGATGGTCCCGGGCGCGGCCTGGCCGTAGTACTGCTCCAGCAGGGCAAGGATCCCGTCCCGATCGAAGTTCCCGGCCACGGTCAGGATCATGTTGTTGGGCACGTACCACTTGTGGTAGAAGGCGGCCACGTCGTCCCGCTGCATGTGGGCGATGGTCGAGCGCGTGCCCAGCGTCGGCAGCTCCAGGCTCGACCCCTTGTACAGCGCCTCGCGCAGGGTCGTCTCGCTGAAGTTGCCCGGCCGGTCGCGGCCCTGGACCAGCTCGCCCAGGACGATGCCCTGCTCCTTGGCGAACTTCTCCTGCGGGATCAGCGAGTGGAAAAGCATCTGCGACTGCAGGTCCAGACCCGTTTCCAGCTTGGCCGCCGGCAACACCACCATGAAGTTGGTGAAGAAGTCCGTCGTGTTGGCGTTGTTATAGGCTCCGGCGTTGTCGGCCAGGGCGTACAGGGCGTCCTGGTCGTACTTCTCGGTGCCGTTGAACAGCAGGTGCTCCAGCATGTGGCTCATGCCGCTGGTGC
>JANTFX010000036.1 GCA_024763215.1 Candidatus Krumholzibacteriia bacterium
TCCGGACGACGGACGTGACGGGCAACGCGGCGTTGCCCGAGGGTGTGGAGATGGTGATGCCCGGCGACAACATCAAGATCAACGTGGAGTTGATCACGCCGATCGCCATGGAAGAGGGCCTACGCTTCGCCATCCGCGAGGGCGGCCGGACCGTGGGCGCCGGCGTGGTGTCCAAGATCATCGAATAGATCCTGCGCGGGGGCGGCTGGGCCGCTCCCGCGGTTGCATGACCGATAGTCCCGCGAGGGAAGGTGCAAGGCGAGCGGGCTTCGCGGCCATGGCGGCCCGAAGATG
Source organism: Candidatus Krumholzibacteriia bacterium (assembly GCA_024763215.1). GTDB lineage: Bacteria > Krumholzibacteriota > Krumholzibacteriia > LZORAL124-64-63 > LZORAL124-64-63 > JAHJTW01. The sequence goes on from JANTFX010000036.1 coordinate 295, forward strand.
CCGGAGTAGCCTGCGCAAAGGAGATAACGTGGCTCGACAGAAGATCAAGATCAGGTTGAGGGCTTACGACGCTGCGGTGCTGGACCGTTCGGCCGAGGTCATCGTTTCGACGGCCCTGCGCACGGGCGCCCTGGTCAGGGGTCCCATACCCCTGCCGACCCGCAAATCCGTGTACACGGTTTTGCGTTCCACCTTCGTGGATAAGAAGTCGCGCGAACAATTCGAGACGAGGATCCACAAGCGGCTGATCGAGATCGAAAACTCGACCGCCCAGACGACGGAATTCCTCAAGAAGCTGACTCTCCCGGCCAGCGTGGATGTCGAGATCAAGGTCTGATTCCACTGTTTGGAGCGGTTGCAAGGGAGCAATGACAATGATCGGACTGATCGGCAAGAAACTCGGCATGACCAGGCAGTTCCAGGAGGACGGCCGGAGTGTTCCGGTGACGGTTATCCAGGCCGGGCCCTGCGTCATCACCCAGGTCAAAACCGAGGCGACCGACGGCTACAGCGCCATCCAGCTCGGTTTCGGGGCCAAGAAGCCCAAGAACACCCCCCTGCCCATGCAGGGGCACTTCCGCAAGGCGGGAACGACCCCGTTGCGGACGGTGCTGGAGTTCCGGGTCGATGATGACCACTCCTTCAAGATGGGCGACACCATCGGGGTGGATATCCTGACCGATGCGGCCAAGGTCGATGTCACGGGCATCACCAAGGGCCGCGGCTTCTCGGGCTCCATCAAGCGGCATAACCATCACCGCGGCCCCGCCGGCCACGGTTCCAAGAACGTGCGCATGTCCGGTTCCATCGGTATGCACACCTTCCCCGGACGGGTTCTACCCGGCAAGGCGATGCCCGGCCAGTACGGGAACAAGCAGGAGACCAAGAAGAACCTGACGGTCGTCGCCGTGGATCAGGACCGCAACCTGATCCTGGTCAAGGGCAGCGTGCCCGGCCATCGCAACGGCGTCGTCTACATCAGGCCCAGTCGCTAGGAACCCCGGCGCAAAGGCCGAGGGAACGAGGTAAAGATATGGCAACGGCAAAACTCTACAGCGGCGCGGGCGAGCAGAAGGGCTCGGTGGATCTGCCCTCCTCGCTCTTCGAGCAGCCCATCAACCGGCAGGCCCTCTACGAGGCCGTGCGCAACTACCGCGCCAACCAGCGGCAGGGCACGCACGACACCTTGACCCGGGCCGAGGTGAGCGCCACGCGGGCCAAGATGTTCCGCCAGAAGGGCACCGGCCGTGCGCGTGCCGGTTCCATCGCCAGCCCCGTGCGGGTCGGCGGCGGGCGGGCTTTCGGGCCCCACCCCCGGGACTACTCCTACACGCTGCCGCGCAAGATCCGCCGCGCGGCGCTCAAGAGCGCCCTGACCGACCGCGCCGGCAACGAGCGCGTCATGGTGGTCGAGGGCCTCGCGTACGACAAGCCCAAGACCGCCACGGCGGCAGCCCTGCTGGGCAACCTGGACCTCGTCGGGAGGCACACGCTGGTCGTCCTGCCGAGCGGTGACCAGGGGGACGTCCTCTACAAGTCTTTCCGGAACATCAAGGGTGTGCGGGTCCTGCGGGCCGGCGAGCTCAACGCCTACACCATCCTGTGGGCGGACAACCTGGTGTTCACCACCGATGCCCTCAGCGGCGCCGAGGAGGTGTTCGGGTCATGAAGGATCTGAGCAAGGTCATCGTACGGCCCATGATCACCGAGCAGGGCACCCAGATGCGTGACAAGTACAACCAGTATTATTTTCGCGTCCTGCCCGAGGCCAACAAGCTCGAGATCAAGCAGGCGGTGGAGCACTTCTTCGGGGTCAGCGTGACCCAGGTGAGGACCATGAACTACCGCGGCAAGGTCAAGCGCATGGGACGGTTCGAGGGCAAGCGCGCGGATTGGAAGAAGGCGGTCGTGACATTGGCCGAAGGCGATACCATCGATCTGTTCGAGATCGTCTAAGCAGGGGAGCACGCGAGAATGGCAATCAGGAAACTCAAGCCCGTGACGCCGACCCAGCGGTTTCGCACCGTTGCGGACTTCAGCGAGATCACGCGGAGCGAGCCGGAGAAATCCCTGCTCGAGCCCTTGCCGAAGAAGGGCGGCCGCAACAACAACGGCAGGATCACCGTGCGGCGGCGCGGCGGCGGGCACAAGCGCCGCTACCGCAAGATCGATTTCAAGCGGACCAAGCACGGCGTGCCGGCCAAGGTCTTCAGCGTGGAATACGATCCCAACCGCAGCGCGCGCATCTGCCTGTTGCACTATGTCGACGGGGACAAGCGGTACATCATCTGGCCCAAGGGCGTGAAGGTCGGCGACGAGATCCTTTCGGGTCCCGAGGCGCCCTTCAACCCCGGTTGTGCCCTGCCCCTGGAGAACATTCCCCTGGGAACTCTGGTGCACAACGTGGAGCTGACCATCGGCAAGGGCGGGCAGATGGCCCGCAGCGCCGGGTCGTACGCCCAGGTCATGGCCAAGGAAGGTGACTACGTCACCCTGCGGCTGCCCAGCGGCGAGGTCCGCATGGTTCACCGCCGGTGCTACGCCACCATCGGCGAGGTCGGCAATGCCGAGCACGAGAACATCGTCAGCGGCAAGGCCGGACGCTCCCGCTGGCTGGGCAAGCGCCCCAAGGTGCGCGGCGTGGCCATGAACCCGGTGGATCACCCGCACGGCGGCGGCGAGGGCCGCACCAGCGGCGGGCGCCACCCGGTCACCCCCTGGGGCATGCCCACCAAGGGATTCAAGACGCGCAAGAAGCAGCCGTCCGACGCCTTCATCGTGCGCCGGCGCAAGTCCAAGAAGAAGTAACGAGGGCCGGAACAGTCGTTCCGCCGAGCAGTGAGGAAGATAAGGTATGGCTAGATCAATCAAGAAGGGACCTTTCGTAGAGGCTTCCCTATTGACCAAGATCGAGGATCTGAACAGCAAGAGCGAGAAGCGGGTCATCAAGACCTGGTCCCGTCGTTCGACCATCGTTCCGGAGTTCCTGGGCCACACCATCGCCGTGCACAACGGCCGGCAGTTCGTGCCCGTGTACATCCAGGAAAACATGGTGGGGCACAAGCTCGGCGAGTTCGCGCCCACGCGCACTTACCGCGGCCACACGAGCAAGAAGTAACCGGAGGTTGACCGATGGAGGCAAGAGCCGTCTCTCGATTCATCCGCATCTCGCCCCGCAAGACCCGCCAGGTCGCCGACCTGATCCGGGGCAAGCGGGTTGACGAGGCGCTGGGCATTCTGGCCCTGACGCCCAGGAAGGCTTCCCCGATCCTGCGCAAGGTGGTGCTGTCCGCATCGGCCAACGTCAGAAACAGGGAAGATACCGACAAGCCCACGGCCAATGAGAATCTCGTCATCAAGGAGATCCTCATCAACGAAGGCCCCACGCTCAAGCGGATCCGTCCGCGGGCCCAGGGCCGGGCTTACCGCATCATGAAGCGGACGAGCCACATCAACGTGACCGTCAGCAACGAGGTCTGACGGGACCTGACCGGGAGCCTGCCGCGGCCGGCAGCAAGCAGATGAAACCGGCGCCCCCGAGGGGCCGCCCAAGGAAGGATGACCATGGGTCAGAAGACACATCCGATCGGATTCCGCCTGGGGATCGTCAAGGACTGGAACTCGACCTGGTTCAGCGACAAGAACTTCGCCGACTGGTTGAACGAGGACCTGTTGCTGCGCAAGTACCTGATGAAGCGCATCGGCAACGCGGGCGTCGAATCGATCAAGATCAAGCGGTTCCGGGAGAAGGTCAACATCATCATCGCGACCAGCCGCCCCGGTGTCGTCATCGGCAAGAAGGGCGTCAAGGCCGACCAGCTGCGGGCCGAGCTGCAGAAGATGGTCGGCAAGAACGTCAAGCTGGATGTCGAAGAGGTCAAGAAGCCCGAACTGAGCGCCCCGCTGGTGGCTGATCATATCGCCGCGCAGCTGGAGGGCCGCGTGGCTTTCCGCCGGGCCATGAAGAAGTCCATCGCCACGGCCATGCGCATGGGCGCCAAGGGGATCAAGATCCGTTGCGCCGGGCGCCTGGGCGGCGCGGAGATGGCCCGTATCGAGAGCTATCACGACGGCAGCGTGCCCCTGCACACCCTGCGCGCGGATATCGATTACGGTACGGCCACGGCGCGGACCCAGTACGGGGCCATCGGGGTGAAGGTCTGGATCTGCAAGGGGGAGATCTTCCCCGCCGAGTTCAAGAACAAGCTGCGCAAGCAGGTCGTGGAGCAGCGAGCATAGTCCCATGGGCCCTGGGCCCGTGTGGGAACAAGCGATGGCTAGGTCCCGGGACGCCGGAGTCGTGGGCGGCCCGAACGAAGAGGACGACGAACCATGTTGATGCCGAAGCGCACCAAGTACAGGAAGATGATGAAGGGCAAGCGGCGTGGCCTGGCCCGCCGCGGGTCCACCGTCGCTTTCGGTGATTACGGGTTGCAGGCCCTGGACAACGGTTGGATCACCAGCCGCCAGATCGAGGCGACCCGTGTGGCCATCACACGTCACATGAAGCGTGTGGGCCAGGTCTGGATCCGGGTCTTCCCGGACAAGCCGATCACTCTCAAGCCCGCCGAGACCCGTATGGGCAAAGGCAAGGGCGCTCCCGAATACTGGGTGGCCGTGGTCAAGCCCGGGCGCATCCTGTTCGAGATCAACGGAGTCGATCATGCCATGGCCAAGAGGGCCCTATCCCTCGGTGCTGCCAAGCTGCCGTTCAAGACGAGGATCGTCAGCCGTCAGGGAGAGCAGTCATGAAGAAAGCCAGCGAGTACCGGGATCTCCCCCTCGACGAGCTCGAACGGGTCGTGGAGGAGAAGTCCGAGGAACTGATGAACATGAAGATCCAGGTCAAGATGCACCGGATGGATAATCCCCTCCAGGTGCGCGAGGCGCGTCGCGAGATCGCCATGATCAAGACCGTCATCAACGAGAAGAAAGCGGCCCGGTAGGGCCTGCGGTCAAAGCCGGGCCGGCCGGCGGGACCAGGGAGAAGGAGAAGATGGGCGACACTGAACGCAACCTCAGAGCGACGCGGATCGGCGAGGTGGTTTCCGACAAGATGGACAAGACCGTCGTGGTCAAGGTGAGCCGACGGTTCCCCCATCCTCTGTACAAGCGAATCATCACCAGGACGGCCAAGATCCTCGCTCACGACGAGGAGAACACCTGCAACATCGGCGACACCGTCAAGGTCATGGCCATCCGGCCCATGTCCCGGCGTAAGCGCTGGCGGGTGGCCGAGGTTCTGGAACGGGCCAAGTAGATGCGAACGACCGAAACCTGGAGAGATTGAACCCGGGGCCGTTTTGCCCGGAGGAATGGTGACATGATTCAGGAATACACAAAATTGACGATCGCGGACAACTCGGGCGCCAAGACCGCCCAGTGCATCCGCGTTCTGGGCGGGACGGGCCGCCGTTACGCCCGGGTGGGCGACGTGGTCGTCGCCGCGGTGAAGTCGGCCATCCCCAACGGGAACGTGAAGAAGGGCCAGGTCATCCGCTGCGTCATCGTCCGCACCGCCAAGGAAATCGGACGCAAGGACGGTTCCTACATCCGCTTCAGCGACAACGCGGCGGTTGTCCTGCAGCCGGAGAGCCAGGAGCCCGTGGGCACGCGCATCTTCGGCCCCGTGGCCCGCGAGCTGCGCGACAAGAGGTTCATGAAGATCGTCTCCCTGGCTCCGGAGGTGCTGTGATGCGCGTCAAGAAGGGTGACATGGTCGTGGTCGTCGCCGGCAACGACAAGGGGAAGGAAGGCAAGGTCCTGAAGGTCTTCCCCGACAAGAACCGGATCATCGTCGAGAAGATCAACATGATCAAGCGGCACACGCGGGCCAGCCGGGACGTGCCCCAGGGGGGCATCATCGAGAAGGAAGGCTCCATCCACGTGTCCAACGTCATGCTGGTGTGCCCGACCACCGGTCGGCCGACCCGCATCGGCAAGGAGATCCTCTCGGACGGAAGCCGCGCTCGCGTGAGCAAGAAGAGCGGCGAGATGCTGAACGACTGATTCTGCTGGTAGGAAAGAGCTACTGGAAGGAATGGAAACAATGGCTGCTGCAGTGAAACCCCGTTTGCGGGAAATCTACGAGCAGGAAGTGGCGCCGGGCCTGAAGGAAAAGTTCGAGTTCTCGAGCACCATGCAGATCCCGCGGCCTACCAAGGTCGTGATCAACATGGGACTCGGCCGGGCTTTCAACAACCCCAAGATCCTCGAGAGCGCCATCGCGGAGCTCGAGACGATCACCGGGCAGAAGGCCGTGACCACCAAAGCCCGCAAGTCGATCTCCAACTTCAAGTTGCGAGCCGGCATGGGCATCGGTGCCATGGTGACCCTGCGGGATCGGCGGATGTGGGAATTCCTCGACCGCCTGATCAACGTCGCGCTGCCCCGGATCCGGGATTTCCGGGGGATTTCGACCAAGCTGAGCGGGAACGGGGATTACACCCTGGGCCTGAAGGATCAGCTGATCTTCCCGGAGATCGAGTACGACAAGGTGGATGAGCCGCGAGGCATGAACATCACTATTGTCACCACCGCCAGGAATGATGAAGAAGGACGCGAAATGCTGCGTCTGATGGGTATGCCTTTCAGACGCTAAGGAGGAGACAAGAGTGGCCAGGAAATCACTCATCGCCAAGGCCCAACGTAAGCCCAAGTACAAGGTGCGGGCCTACAACCGCTGCCGTCGTTGTGGGCGGCCCCGCGGTTACATGAGGAAGTTCGGCATCTGCCGTATCTGTTTCAGGCAGCTCGCCCTTCGGGGCGACATTCCGGGCGTCACCAAGGCAAGCTGGTAGAGCGAACCAGGAGCGAGATCATGAGCATGACAGATCCCATCGCGGATATGCTGACCCGCATCCGGAATGCCACCCAAGCCGGTCACCGGAGGGTGTCGATTCCGGCCAGCAACCAGAAGCGGGCCATGGCCAAACTGCTTCAGGAGCAGGGCTACATCGAGAAGTTCGAGGAGGTCGAGGAAGGCGCCCAGGGTTCTCTGCGGCTGTTCCTCAAGTACTACAACCGGGAAGGCCGGAGTGTGGGCGTGATCGAGGGTATCAGGCGTGTCAGCCGCCCCGGTCGCCGCATCTTCGCCGGCAAGGACAACATCCCCAAGGTTTGCGGCGGGTATGGCATCTCCATCCTGTCCACCAACCAGGGGATCCTTACCGGGCACCAGTGCCGGATGCGTGGCGTCGGGGGCGAAGTGCTCTGCGAGGTCTGGTAGAACCGGTTGCCACAGAATTGAGACCCGGCAACGGATCATCGTTGCCGGAACCGCGGAGGAAAAGCGATGTCGCGCATTGGCAAGAACCCGATTCCCCTGCCCGCGGGGGTGACCGTCAAGATCGACGGGAACACCTCCATCGTGAAGGGGCCCAAGGGTGAACACAGGCAGCATATCCCCGAAGGCCTGAACTTCGAGGAGAAGGACGGGGCGCTGCATGTCACCTGCCCCAGCGAGTCCAAGACCATGGGCGCGCGCCACGGCCTTGTCAGGGCCCTGATCGCGAACCAGGTCACCGGGGTGACCGAAGGGTTCACCAAGAAGCTGGAGATCATCGGCGTCGGTTACCGCGCCGAGGTGAAGGGCAAGATCCTGGACCTGCAGCTGCAGTTCAGTCATCCGGTGAATTATCCCATCCCCGATGACGTGACCATCAATTGCCCGGACAACACGCATATCCACGTGTCGGGCATCGATAAGCAGCGTGTCGGGCAGATCGCCGCGGAGATCCGCTCCTACCGGAAGCCCGAACCCTACAAGGGCAAGGGCATCCGTTACGAGGGCGAGAATGTCGTCAGGAAGGCCGGCAAGGCTGCCGGCAAGTAGGTCCCCTCTGCGAGGCAGATGACCTGGACCACAGGAGACGGAAATGAGCAGCATCAGCAGCAAACGGATCAAGGCACGGCTGAAGCGGAAGATCGGAATCCGCAAGAAGATCCATGGCACGGCCGAACGTCCCCGGGTGACGGTTTTCCGGAGCCACCGCAACATCTACGCCCAGGTGGTGGACGATCTGCGGGGCGCGACCCTTCTGGCCTGCGACGGCAAGCACGCCGCCGCGGACGAGGTTCCCGAGGGTGTCGCGGGCAAGTGCGCCGTGGCCTACAAGGTGGGGCGGACCATCGCCGCCAAGGCCAAGGATCAGGGTATCACCAGCATGGTCTTCGACCGCAGTGGCTACCTCTACCACGGACGCATCGCCGCCCTGGCCCGCGGGCTCAGGGATGGGGGCATCGAAGTCTAGATTCCGGCCGGCATGACAGCCGACGGGGAGAACAGGAGCAGGACAGATGGCGGAATTCTCGAATCAGCGTGCAGGTGGCCCTCAGGGTCGCGCAGGTGGACCCCAAGGCCGCGGGCGTGGGCCCGGTGGACCGGGTGGTCCCGGGGGGCGTGGGCGTGGAGGCCCCGGCGGCCGTGGTCGTGGTCCCGGCGGACCCCGCCGCGACAGCCGCGACCAGGGCTCGGACATGCACGAGAACGTGATCAACATCAACCGTGTGGCCAAGGTGGTCAAGGGTGGGCGCCGGTTCAGTTTCAGCGCCATCGTGACCGTCGGTGACGGCAAGGGCAAGGTCGGGGTCTCCATGGGCAAGGCGAACGAGATCGCCGACGCCATCCGCAAGGGCGGCGAGGCTGCCCGGGCGGCTCAGATCACCGTGCCCATGGTCGGGGACACCATTCCCTACCAGGTCATCGGGCGCTTCGGCGCCAGCCGCGTGCTGCTCAAGCCCGCCTCTCCCGGTACCGGCGTCATCGCCGCCGGAGGCGTGCGCGCCATCCTGGAAGCGGCCGGCGTCAAGAACGTCCTGACCAAGCAGCTGGGTTCGCGGAACCCCAACAACGTGGTCAAGGCCACCATGGACGGTTTGAAGCAGCTGAGGACGGTGGAGGAGATCGCGGCCAAGCGTGGCCTGTCCGTGCGCGAAGTGCTGGGCCTGGAGAAGAAGGCGCCGGCCCCTGCCGCGCCCGAGGCGGCCGAGCCCGCGGATGAGGCCAAGGCCGAACCCGCCGCCGAAGCCGAGGTAGCCGCCGAGGCCACCAGCGAGCCGGAGATCGCAACCGAGCCCGCAGACCCGAAGGAGGCGGCCGACAATGAGTGACGCCAAGCTGAAAATCACGCAGGTGCGAAGCCTGATCGGGCGCCCCGAGAAGCATCGCCGCATCGTCAAGGCTTTGGGCCTGCGGCGTAACCAGACCACCGTGATCCAGGACGACAACCCGATGATCCGCGGCATGGTGTTCAAGGTCCGTCATCTGGTGAATGTCGAAGAGGTGAAGTAGCCATGCTCAAGCTGAACAACATCGGCGCTCCCAAGGGCGCCAACCGGGACAAGAAGCGGCGCGGCCGCGGCATCGGTTCCGGGACCGGCAAGACCGGCGGCCGCGGCCACAAGGGCCAGAAGGCCCGCTCCGGCGGCGGCATCCCGCCCTGGTTCGAGGGCGGCCAGATGCCCCTGAACCGGCGGCTGCCCAAGCGCGGGTTCACCAACATCTTCAAGAAGAGCTACCAGCTGGTGAATCTCGACGCCCTGGATGCGCGTTTCGACACCGGCGCCAAGATCGACGGCATGGCCCTGGCGCAAGCCGGGCTGATCAAGTACCCCGAGCGTCCGGTCAAGCTGCTCGGCAGGGGCAAGGTCGAGAAGTCGTTCCAGTTGGAAGTCGCCAAGGCGAGCAAGAGTGCCGTGGCGGCCGTCGAGGCCGCCGGTGGGTCCGTGACCATTACCGGTTGATCCGGTCGTGTAACTTCAAGCCAAAGGAAGCTTTGCTTTGAATATTACCAGCAGCTACCAAAGCATGTTCAGGATTCCCGAACTCAAGCGTCGGATCCTGTTCACTGCGCTGATCCTGCTGATTTATCGGTTCGGTGGGCATTTCCCCACCCCTGGTATCAACCGGGCCGCCCTGGCGGCGTTCTTCGACTCGCAGTCGGGTTCGCTCATGGGACTGTACGACATGTTCTCGGGGGGGAACCTGCGCAACGCGACCATCTTCGCCCTGGGGATCATGCCCTACATCAGCGCCTCGATCATCTTCCAGCTTCTCCAGGCCGTCGTGCCGTATTTCGAGAAGCTGGCCAAGGAAGGCGAGGCAGGGCGAAAGAAGATCACCCAGTACACGCGGCTGGGAACCGTGGCCCTGGCGCTGATCCAGTCCTTCGGCATGGCCGCGGGCCTGGAGCAGATGTCCGGTGGCATCGTCACCACCCCGGGCTGGGGCTTCAAGCTCCTGACGGCCCTGACCCTGACCGCAGGCACGGTGTTCGTCATGTGGTTGGGCGAGCAGATCGACGACCGCGGCATCGGCAACGGCATTTCCCTGATCATCTTCATCGGGATCGTGGCCCGCTACCCCAACGACATCCTCAACACGGCTCAGCAGCTGGCCAGCGGGGATCTGAACATCGTCAAGGCGCTGTTCATCTTCGTGTTCATGGTCCTGGTGATCGCGGCGATCATCGCCATCACCCAGGGGGCCCGCAAGATTCCGGTCCAGTACGCGAAGAAGATCGTGGGGCGGCGCGTATACGGCGGCGCCAACACGCACATCCCGCTGAAGGTCAACACCGCCGGCGTGATTCCCATCATCTTCGCCCAGTCGATCATCATGTTCCCGGGCACTCTGGGCGGCATTTTCCCGGACAGCGCTTTCTTCACGGCCCTCAGCTACATGTTCCGGCCGCCCCATCCGGTCTACGTGATCGTCTATTCGGCCCTGATCATCCTGTTCGCCTACTTCTACACCGCGGTGATCCTCAACCCGGTGGACCTGGCGGACAACATGAAGAAACAGAGCGGATTCATCCCCGGGGTGCGGCCCGGGAAGAAGACCGCCGAATACATCGACCGTGTCCTGACCCGGGTGACGTTCCCCGGCGCGGTGTTCCTGGCCATCATCGCCATCCTTCCGGACATGATGATCTATTACCTGAAGGTGCCCTTCTATTTCGGGGGCACCGGGTTGCTGATCGTCGTGGGCGTGGCCCTCGATACGCTGCAGCAGATCGAATCGCACCTGGTCATGCGCCACTACGACGGCTTCATGAGCAGGGGCCGCCTGCGGTCGCAGAGGTAGTGCGATGAACCTCGTCCTGATGGGACCTCCGGGAGTGGGCAAGGGCACCCAGGCGCGTTACCTGGTGGAAGGGCGCCGGCTGGTGCACATCTCCACCGGGGACATGCTGCGGGCCGCCGTTGCCAGCGGGTCGGAGCTGGGCCAAAAGGTCGAGGCCGTCTTGGCCGCTGGAGAGCTGGTCTCGGATGATCTGATGATGGATCTGGTCAAGGATCGGCTGCAGCAGCCTGATGTGGCCGGAGGCTGGTTGCTGGACGGATTCCCCCGCACCGGTGCGCAGGCCGAGGGCCTGATCGGCATGCTGGAGGAGATCGGGCAGACCGTCGATGCGGTGCTCGTGATCACCGCTCCGGACGAGGAGATCGTCCGCCGCCTGACCCAGCGGGTGACCTGCCGCGTCTGCGGTAAGATCATGAACCGCAAGGACCTGGATCCCGCGCGGCCCGGCGTTTGCCCCGCGTGCGGGGCGGAGACCGACCCGGTTACCGGCAAGGCGGCCATCTACCAGCGGGACGACGATACCGAGGCGACCATCAGGCGCCGCCTGCAGGTGTTCGCCACCGAGACCATGGCCGCGGCTCGGGTGTTGCAGGGCCGCTTCCCCTACCACGAAATCGTGGGCACGGGAACGCCCGACGAGGTTGCCCGGAAGGTTGCCGATGTCCTGGGGTAAGCAGGACATCAAATTGAAGTCGGCCGAGCAGGTTGACAAAATGCAGGCTAGCTGTGAGGTTTTAGCTTCTGTCTTTCTCGAGGCCCGCGGTCTGGTCCGGCCAGGACTGACCACCGCGGAGCTCGACCAGGCCATCGAGAAGCTGATCCTGGATGCCGGTTGCATCCCCTCTTTCAAGGGGTACCACGGCTTTCCAGCGGCCGCGTGCATTTCCGTCAACGAGGAAGTCGTCCACGGCATTCCCGGTCCGCGGCAGCTGCGTGACGGGGATATCGTCGGCGTCGATATCGGTCTGATCAAGGACGGCTGGCATGCCGACAGCGCCGAAACCATGGCCGTCGGCACCCTGTCTGCGGAGGCCGAGCGCCTGCTGACGGTAACCCGGGAGTGCCTGGAACTGGGGATCGAGTCCATCGCGGTGGGCAGGCATATTTCGGCCATCGGCACGGCCATCGAGACCCACGCCCGGCAGGCGGGATTCTCGGTGGTGGAGTCGCTGGTCGGGCACGGCATCGGCCGGGATCTGCACGAGGATCCGCAGGTGCCCAACTACCGGTGTTTTACCATGCCGGATCCGATCATGGAGGAGGGGTTGGTCATCGCCATCGAGCCGATGATCAACGCGGGTACCAAGCGCGTGGTGACCGCTCGGGACGACTGGACGGTGGTGACGGCGGACCGCAGCCTGTCCGCCCATTTCGAGCACACCGTTGCGGTGACCGCCGATGGTCCCCGTATCTTGACCAGACGCGGGGCGGGCGTGGCCGCTTTCTGAGAGGCGTGAGGGAATGGCGAAAGAAGAAGGAATCAGCGTAGAGGGTACGGTCATCGAGGCTCTGCCCAACGCCATGTTCCGGGTGGAACTTGAGAACAAGCACGTCGTGCTGGCCCATGTTTCGGGGAAGATGCGCATGCACTTCATCCGGATCCTGCCGGGCGACAAGGTGACGGTGGAACTGTCCCCGTACGATCTGACACGGGGCCGGATCACCTACCGCTACAAGTAGCAAGAGGCAGGGCCCGCCCACAGGTGCGGCCGCCAGGAGGCTTGATCATGAAGGTACGCAGTTCGGTCAAGAAGATCTGCCCGAAGTGCAAGATCATCCGGCGTAACGGCGTCGTGCGCGTGATTTGCGTCACACGGCGGCACAACCAGCGCCAGGGTTGAAAGGCGAAGTAGGATCCCGGTCGACACCCGCGTGTGGTGCGGTGGACCAGGGAGCCAGAACCGGAAGAAAGGAGCCATAGTGGCGCGCATTGCCGGTGTGGATATTCCTAACAACAAGAGGATCGGGACGTCCCTGACCTACATCTACGGCATCGGCCCCTACCGGGCCGAGGAGATCTGCCGCAAGGTCAGCATCGACCCGGAGACCAAGACCAGGGATCTGACCGAAGAGCAGACCAGGTTGATCATCGGGATCCTCGACAAGGAATACCAGGTGGAAGGTACCTTGCGTACCGAGAACGCCATGAATCTGCAGCGTCTGATGGACATCGGATGCTACCGCGGCCTCAGGCACAGGCGGAAGCTGCCGTGCCGGGGTCAGAACACGAAGAACAACGCCCGCACCCGTAAAGGCCCCAAGGGCCGTCCCGGCGGCAAGAAGAAGTAGATCGTTGATCTGCCAGGAGGTTTGAAGTGGCGACTGCCAAGGACAAACGGGGAAAGACGCGGAAGTCCAAGTTGAAGCTGGATTCGGTGGGAGTGGCCCATGTCAAGTCCAGCTTCAACAACACCCTCATCACCATGACCGATCTGCAGGGCAATGTCATCACATGGTCCTCGGGCGGGCACCAGGGGCGCTACAAGGGTAGCCGCAAGTCGACCGCGTTCGCGGCTCAGCTGGCGGCCAAGTTCTGCGCCCAGGAAGTGCTCAACGGCGGCATGCGCAAGGTCGAGGTGTGGGTCAAGGGGCCCGGTTCCGGTCGCGAAGCGGCCGTCCGCAGCCTCAAGGCCGAGGGCCTGGAAGTGACCAGGATCAGGGACTGCACCGCCATTCCCCATAACGGCTGCCGACCCAAGAAGCGTCGTCGGCTGTAATTTCAAACGCACGGGTGGTTCGCGAGAGAACGCCGACCGCTCAGGAGGTTCATCAGAATGGCCAGGTACACAGGCGCAAAGTGCAAACTTTGCCGACGTGAGGGGATGAAGCTTTTTCTCAAGGGCGAGCGCTGCTACGGCAGCTCCTGCGCCATGGAGCGCCGGCCTTACGGGCCGGGCCAGCATGGCCGTCGCCGTGGGCGTAAACCCTCGGACTACAAACTTCAGCTTCGTGAGAAGCAGAAGGTTCGTGCGATCTACGGCGTCCTGGAACGCCAGTTCCGCCTCTACTTCGCCGAGGCGAACCGGCGCAAGGGCGCCACGGGTGAGAACCTCTTCAACCTTCTGGAGAAGCGTCTCGACAACGTCATCTACAGGTTGGGATTCGCTCCCTCGCGGGCCTCGGCCCGCCAGTTGATCCGGCACAAGCACGTGCTGGTGGGGGATGTCGTCTGCGATGTGCCCAGCCGCCAGGTGAAGGTGGGCCAGACGGTCAGGATCCGCACCAAGAGCCAGAACATCCCGCAGGTCGTGGGCGCCCTCAAGGACGCAGCCAAGCGCGACCGCCTGCCGTTCGTGGAAGCGGACGACAAGAAGATGGAAGGGCGCCTGCTTTCAGAGCCCCAGTTGAGCGATCTGCCCATCCCGATCCAGGAAAACCTGATCGTGGAGCTCTACTCGAAGTAAGGTACGGCCTGAGCCGAAGGGATGGAATAGTCTATGAAGTGGATCAACATGATGATGCCGGATGGGGTCAAGGTCACGGCCGAGGACCCCGCCAAGCATTACTCCGAGATCGAGATCGCCCCCCTGGAACGCGGTTTCGGGCATACCCTGGGCAACGCCCTGCGGCGCACCCTGCTGTCGTCGATCCACGGCCACGGGATCACCGCGGTCAAGATCGAGGGCGCCAAGCACGAGCTGAGCACCGTGCCGGGTGTCCTGGAGGATGTCACGGACATCGTTCTGAACCTCAAGGAAGTGGTGTTCAAGCTGTCGGATGCCCCGGCGGGCTGGGCCAGCATCGACGCCACCGGGCCGGGGGTCGTCAACGCCTCGATGATCACCGGGGTGCCCGAGCTGGAAGTCGTCAACCCCGACCACGTGATCTGCACCTTGACCGAGGAAGAGGACTTCAGCTGCCAGATCTACGTGAATACCGGCCGCAATTACGTGGACCGTGAGCAGCACGTGATCCCCGACGAGGTGATCGGCGTGATCCGCATGGACACGAACTTCTCGCCGGTGCGCAAGGTCAGCTTCCGGGTCGAGGATACCCGTGTGGGCCAGCGGACCGACTACGACAAGCTCGTGCTGGGGATCACCACCAACGGCGCGGTGCGTCCCGAGGACGCGGTGGCGTTCGCCGCCAAGCTCCTGAAGGACCAGCTGCAGCTGTTCATCAACTTCGACGAGGCGCCCATCGACGCCCAGGAGGTCGAGGTGAACGAGGAGCAGGATCGCCTGGTGAACCTGCTCTCGCGCAACGTCGAGGAGCTCGAGCTGTCGGTGCGGTCGGCCAATTGCCTCAAATCCGGCCACATCAAGACGTTGTTCGACCTGGTGACCAAGAACGAGCAGGAGATGCTCAAGTTCAGGAACTTCGGTCGCAAGAGCCTCAACGAGATCAACGAGATCCTCGAGGGCATGAATCTGAGCTTCGGGATGGCCTTCGATCCCGAGGTCGAAAACAAGGTACGGGAGCGCAGCGCAACCTGAGGCGCTCAGGCTCCTTTCAGCGGTATTCGCAAGGACGGTCCGCACCGGCGGCCGTCGCCAGCACCGACAAGGATGGAATGACCAATGCGACACAATGTGAGTGGACGCAAGCTCAACCGCACTCCGGCCCACCGGAAGATGCTGTACCGTAACCTGGTGACCTCGTTGTTCAAGCACGAGAAGATCCAGACGACGGTGCCCAAGGCCAAGGAAGCCCGTGTGGTTGCCGAGAAGCTAATCACCTTCGCCAAGCGCGGTGATCTGCACGCCCGCCGCATGGCCGCGCGCAAGATCAACGAACCGGCCGTGCTGGCCAAGCTGTTCGAGGAGATCGGCCCCCGTTACGCCGAGCGCCCCGGGGGATACACCCGTATCCTGCGCCTGGGGCCGCGCAAGGGCGACAACGCGGAACTGGTCATCCTGGAGCTGGTCGACGGCACGGCCAAGCCCAGGGTCAAGGATTCCCTCAAGCGCAAGCGGGCCCGGAAGGTCCTGGAGGCCGAGGAGAAGGCCGAGGCCAAGGCCGCCCTGCTGGAGGAATCCGCGGAGAAGGCCGAGGAGACGGCCGAGGCAGCTCCGGAAGCTCCGGCGACCGAGGAAAGCGCCGCGTCCGACGATGCTCCCGAAGAAGGCAAGAAGGAAGACTAGCCGCTCGGCGAGCAGCCCTCGACGGAAACCGGGATACCCCGGCCGGGTTCGACCCTGCCGGGGTATTTCCTCGTTGATAACCACCAGGAATTGACCTAACTTCAGCTTTGCGGCAGGGAGTTAGGTCTTTGCCGTTCCTTTCTTGGGACAACACACGGACCAGCATCCTGGGTGTTGCCCACCGCCTACCCGGCTTCGCGCCAACGAGCATGGAGGATATGAACATGGCCGCAAGGACGCTCCTGACCGCCGGTATCACCGGGGTCGGCATGAGCTACCCTGATCGCATCCTGACCAACCACGACCTGGAGAAGATGGTCGAGACCAACCACCAGTGGATCGTCGAGCGCACCGGCATCAACGAGCGGCGGATCGCCGAGAAGGGAACCGGGGCCTCGGTCCACGGGGCCAAGGCCGCCATCCAGGCGCTGGAACACGCGGGTATCAGGCCCGACCAGGTCGATCAGATCATCGTGCCTACGGTGACCCCGGACATGGTCTTTCCGGCCACGGCATGCCTGATCCAGGACATGATCGGCGCACAGAACGCCTGGGGCTACGACCTGGAAGGAGCCTGCAGCGGTTTCCTGTTCGCCCTGCAGAACGCCCGGGCCCAGGTGGAATCCGGCGCCGCCCGGAGGGTGCTCGTGGTCGGCACCGAAGTCATGTCGGCGATCCTGAACTGGGAAGACCGCAACACCTGCATCCTGTTCGGCGACGGCGCGGGGGCCGTGGTGGTCGAGGCCATCGAGGCCGAGAAGGTCGGCATCTTCGACGCCTTGCTGCACGTCGACGGTTCCGGCGCCAAGTACCTGTACCAGACGGCCGGCGGCAGCCGCGTGCCGGCCAGCGCCGAATCAGTGGCGGCCAAGCAGCATTTCGTGCACCAGGAAGGCCGCGAGGTGTTCAAGTTCGCGGTCAAGGGCATGGCCAAGGTCACCCAGGATGTGCTGGAACGCAACGGCCTGAACGGCAAGGACGTGAAGCTGCTGGTGCCGCATCAGGCCAATATCCGCATCATCGAGGCGACCCAGCGGCGCCTCGATCTGAGCGACGACCAGGTCATGATCACCATCGACCGCTTCGGCAACACGACGGCCGCCAGCATCCCCATGGCCCTGCGGGTGGCCTGTGACGAAGGGCGGCTGCAGCAGGGGGATCTGGTGGCCTTGAGCGCCTTCGGCGCCGGGTTCACCTGGGGTTCGATCCTGGTGCGGTGGACGGCCTCCTGATGGTCATCCGGCACGGCAGGGACCAGCAATGATCGCAGCGGAGGGCCTGACCCGCTACTACGGCCCTGTGGCGGCCCTGCGCGGGGTTTCCTTCCAGATCAAGGCGGGCGAGATCGTGGGTTTCCTGGGCCCCAACGGGGCCGGCAAGTCCACGACCATGAAGATCCTCACCGGTTCCCTGGCGCCCAGTGCGGGCACCGCCCGTGTCGCCGGGCACGACATCCTCGACGAACCCCTGGCCGTGCGCCGTCGCATCGGGTTCATGCCCGAACAGGTGGTGCTGTACCCCGACCAGACCGTGCGCGGCCTGCTGGAGTTCGTGGCCGTGCTCAAGGGCGTGCCCGCGGCCGGGCGCGACGCCCATCTGGGCCGGATCATGGACCAGACCGGGCTGCAGGGAGTATCCGGCAAGCTGGTCGGCAGCCTTTCCCACGGGTTTCGCAAGCGCGCGGGCCTGGCCCAAGCCCTGGTGGGCGATCCGGAAGTCCTGATCCTGGATGAACCCACGAGCGGCCTCGACCCCCAGCAGATCGTCGAGATCAGGGAGATGATCCGGGATTTCCGGGGCCACCGGACCGTCATGCTCAGCAGCCATATCCTCTCGGAGGTGGAGGCGGTCTGCAACCGGGTCCTGATCCTCAACGAGGGTCGCCTGGTGGGCGAACAGGACGCAGCGGGCGTGGTGGAGGGTGAGGGGGCCGGGATGGCCGCAGGCAAGCGGAGCGTGCTTTTGAGCTGGGACGGCAACCGGGAAGCGGTGGCCCGGGCCCTGGCCGGCGTGACCGGAGTGGACGATATCCAGCTGACCGCCGAAGGCGCCGAGGTCATCATCGCCGGCAATCCGGTGGAGATCCGGCCGAAGCTCGTGGAGTCGGTCCTCAATGCGGGCGGGCTGCTCCAGGGCATCCAGGACAAGGGACCCTCCCTGGAGGATCTTTTCCTGCGCCTGACGGGGGTCGAGGCGCCCGCCGAAACGCCCCCGCCGCCTGGTCCGGAGGAGTCATGACCAGATCGCTGGCCATCATGCGCCGGGAAGTGGGCGCCTTCTTCCACAGCCCCATGGGGGCGGTGGTGTTGACGGCATTCCTGGTGGCGGTCGGCCTGTTCTTCACGATCTTCCTGCTGGGTTACAGCGAGATGTCCCTGACCGCCCTGCAGAGCCCGCGGTCGGGCAACTACCTCAACCTCGCCGAGGGCCTGTTCCGCCCCCTGGTCTCCAACACGGTCTTCTTCCTGCTGTTCCTGGTGCCGGCGGTGACCATGCGGCTGTTCGCGCCCGAGTTCGGCTCGGGGCGCTACAACCTGATCGCCAGCTGGCCGGTGACCGACCGCACCTGGGTGTGGGGGAAATGGCTGGCCGCCCTGTGTTGCGGGGCCGTGATGATCGGCTGCAGCCTGGCCTATTTCGGCGCCGTCTGGTTCCTGGGCTCCCCCGAATGGGGCCCGGCCCTGACGGCGGTCCTGGGCGAGCTGCTGTTCCTGGCCGCCCTGGCGGCCTGGGGCGTGCTGGCCTCGGCCCTGTTCTCCCAGCAGATGGTGGCCTATTTCACCGCTTTCAGCATCTCGTTGTTCCTGTTCCTGGTCGGCGCGCTGGAGCGGTTCCTGCCCGCGGCTCCCGGCGCCCTGGTGCGGGAACTTTCCCTGCTGACACATTTCGAGCTGCTGTCGCGGGGGGTCATCGATTACCGGGATGTCCTGTATTTCCTGCTGATGACCGTGATCCCCCTGGTGGCCGCGGTGGGGGTGATGAGGAGCCGGCGCCTGCCCTCGGGCCGCCGGGCGGCCGTCTGGGCTCCCACCGTTGGGGTGGTTGCGCTGGCGGTGGCGCTGTTCCTGCTGGCCGGGCAATTCCCCTGGTCCCTGGATACGACCGGCAACCGGCGCTACAGCCTGGCTCCGCAGACCCTGCAGATCCTCGACGAGCTGCCGGCCGATCTGGCGGCCATGGCCGATTCCACGTCCGGCGGCGGTGAAGGCGCGGGCATCACCCCGCCGGACCACGTCATGGTCTATGCCTTCTACCAGCGCTTGGACCCCGCGCGGGACATCACCGAGGCCTTGCTGAAGTCCTGCGCCCAGCGCACCCGCGCCTTCCGGTTCAAGGTCGTGGACCCGGAATCGGACCTGGACCTGGTGCGGCGCTTCGACGTAAAGGTTGCGCGCACGGTGATCATCACCGCCGGGGATCATTTCGTCTCGGTGCTCCAGCCCGAGGAAGGGGCCCTGATCAGCGCGGTCTACCGCCTGGTATCGGGCAAGCGGACCCTGGTGTGCGAACTCCAGGGCCACGGCGAGCACCTGCTGGACAGCGACGAGCGGCCCGGATACTCGACCTACGGCCAGGTGCTGTCCATGCAGGGCTACGAGGTCAGGCCGCTGTTTCTTGGCGAGAACCCCGTGGTGCCCGACGGTTGTGGCGTTCTGGTCATCGCCGGGCCGCGCACCGAGCCCGATCAGCGGGAACTGGACGCCATCACCGGATTCCTGCGCGGGGGAGGGGCGGTGCTGGCCATGTTCGATCCGCCGACCCCGCAGCGGTGGGTGAGGTGGATGGCCCGCTGGCGGGTCGGCCTGACCGGTGCGGTGATGGTCTCGGCCGACCGGGCCGGCGAGGAATACGGTGTCAGCGCGCGCACCATCGTGGTCGGCAGCGGGTACGGGGATCACGTCATCTCCAAGCCCCTCGAGGGCGTGGTCACCGTCTTCCCCCTGGCGCAGCCTCTGGCCGAGGTGGGCCAGCCGGACAGCACCATCAGCGGCGCCATCCTGCTGCAGTCCAGCGATCTGACCTGGGCCGAGACGGACCCGGCCACCATGTTCAGCGGCCGGCCGGAATTCGACCGCGCCAAGGACGTGCGGGGGCCGTTGCCCCTGGCCATGGCCCTCGAGCTGCGCCTGGACCCGGACAGCAACAAGGTGGGGCGCATGGTGGTCATGGGGAATTCGGAGTTCGCCTCCAACGCCAACATCAACCTGGGGGCCAACAGCGACCTGCTGCTCAACGCCCTGGGCTGGCTGGCCAGGGAGAAGACCCTGATCCAGCTGCGCGGCAGGGATCCCCTGAGCCAACCGGTGGTCCTGAGCACGGTGGCCCGCCGCTTCCTGGGCTGGAGCGCGGTGGCGGGATGGCCGCTGTTCGTCGGCAGCCTGGCGCTGGTGGTCATGCTCGGGCACAGGCGCCGGGCCGGAAAGGCGGGCCGGACATGATCCGCGGTAAGGGCGGGACCGGGCAGCGGGGGAGGCGCTCGGGCGGGGCCGTGCTGACGACCCTGTTGCTGATCGTGGCGATCGGCATCGTGCTCGTGGGCTATCAAACGATCAGGTCCCACCGGAGCCGGGCGCTCATCATAAGATCCGGGCCGTTGCTTCAGGTGCCACCTGAGGAGATCACCGGCCTGTTGCTGACCCGCAAGGGTGGCCAGTTCCGCCTGGACCGCGCCGCCGACGACGTCTGGACCCTGTCGGTGGGCACGCAGGACTTCGTGGATGCCCGTGCCATGGGCTTTCTGCTGAAGGACCTGACGACCGCCGTCGGCGGCGACGTGCTGCCGGGCACCGAGCCGCAGGACAGGCGCTACGAATTCAACGGGGAGCAGGCCCTGCGTCTGACCATCTTCACCGCGGATCACCGCAAGCTGTCCCTGGCCCTGGGCGCGGTCAACCCCGTCACCGGACGGTACTACGCCTCGGGTCTGGGCCGGGCCGGCTGTTTCATGGTGGCCGCGGCGGTGCGCCAGCGCCTGGCGGACCTGCCGGAATCGGTGCAGCTCAAGACCCTGTTGCCCGAGGTCAAGGCGGCCGACCTGTCGGCCGTGGATCTGTGGCGAGGGGCAACCGACCACCGCCTGGAGCGCCGTGATGGCCGCTGGTGGCTGCAGGTACCCGAGGGAGGTCTTGACCGGCTGGGTGGGGATGTGGCCGAGTACAACCAGTACTACCGGGATCGGATCCGCGGCGACCAGGACGGGCAGTGGGTGCTGGCTTCGACCGAGGCGATCGGGCTGCTTGTTTTCGAGATGAGCCGGATCGTGGTCAGGGAGATCAAGCCCGCATCCGAGACCGCGGCCTGGTATGAACGCTGGGACTTGGCCGCCCCCTGGCGCAAGGTGGTCCTGACCGGTGAGGGCATCAACCGGGATCCCACCGCGCCTTCGCCGGACGCCTCCACCCTCGCCTTCGCCGCTCCTCTGGGTTCGCAACTGGTTCCCGTGGCACGGCGGCAGGTGGTGCTGCTGGCGGACGGGCAGGCCGTTCATTACCTGGACCGGCCCCTGGGGGATCTGGTCCACAGGACGGCCCTGACCGGCAGGGCCATGCCCGCGGTGCGGCTGCAGATTTTCAGGGAAGGCAAGCTGGTGCTGGCCGGGAAGCGGGACCCGGGTCCGGTCAAGGGCGATGGCCGCAAGCAATGGCGCACCACCGTGCCCGAGCACAGCACCACGTTGCTGGCGGAAAAGCAGCGGCGGAATCTGGCTGGAGAGACCGTGGTGGAACTGGACCGGATGCCCCTGCTGAAGGTCTTGCCGCCTGTGAAGGGCCCCTCTCCGCTGAGGGATGAGGAACAGGTCGAGGTGCGCCTTACCTTCGCTGCCGGGGCCGCCGATTCGGTGGTGGCGTACCGGGTGGGCTACCTCGAGAACGATACTTTCCCCGCGCTGGTCAAGCCCGTCGACGACGGCCGGCCGGTGGGCCTGTGGCGGCCCGATACCGGGCAGCTGCTGCAGGTTTCCGACGGTGTGGTGGTCACAGCCCGCAACCTCGCCGTCAACGTCCACTGATCCCGGTTCAGATCACGGTACCGCCCTGACCCCCAGGGGCAGGGGGCCCGCGGCCAGCAGGGAACCGCCATCTCCGGCGGGCAGGGCCGCCGGATCGAGAACCCGGGCCTGGCCCGGCTCCAGGGTATCCATGACCCCGACCAGACGCTGGCAGCGGTTGCGGAATTCTTCCCTGAGCTCGGCGGCCACCGGGGCGGCCGCGGGCAGCTTCAGGCTGCGGGGATTGACGAATTTTCCGTGGCGCTTGACGCGGTAATCCAGGTGCGGGCCGGTGGCGTAACCCGTGGCGCCGACATAGCCGATCACATCTCCCTGGCGGACATGCTTGCCCTTGCGGAGGCCCTTGGCGAAACGGGACAGGTGCAGGTAGTAGGTCTCGTATTCGCTGTTGTTGTGGCGGATATGGATGTAGCGGCCGTTGCCCTTCTTGCGGGCCGCTTCGAGGACGACCCCGTCCCCGCCGGCGCGCACGGGTGTGCCCAGGGGCGCCGCGTAGTCCACGCCCAGATGGGGCATCCATCTTTTCAGGACGGGATGGTAACGGCGGTAGGTGAACTTGCTGCTGATGCGGCTGTATTCCAGAGGCGCGCGCAGAAGCTGCTTCTGCAGGTTGTGCCCCTCGGCGTCGTAGTAACCGGGCTTGCCCCGGGGGTCCTGGAAACGGAAGGCCTCCAGGCTGCGGCCGCGGTTGACGAGGCGCACGGCCTCGATGGCCCCGGTGCGGACCAGCTTGCCGTCCTTCCATACCTCGTCGTAGATGATCTCGAAGGTGTCGCCCCGGCGCAGATCCCGCTTGAAATCGATGTCCCAGCCCAGGATGTCGTTCAGCTTGGCCGCCAGGGCCAGGGGGGCGTCCACGTCGGCCAGGCTGGCGTACAGACTGCTGTGGATCTCGCCTGCCACCCCCCGCAAGTTGTGGGTCACGGGGTAGGTCCCGTCCCGGCGCACGAAGGTGTCCCCCTCGCGGATCCAGGTCACATGGCTTTCCAGGTCGAGGTCGAAGCCCAGGGAGCGCAGGCCCCCGTCGGGATCCTGGCTGATGCGGAATTTTTCGCCCGCACGGACCTTGCGCAGATCACGAAAGCTCTTGCAGGCGGTGACCAGGGCCATGATGTCCCCGTGAGGCACGCCGCGCGCGAGCAGGGCGTCGTAGAAGGTCTCCCGGGGCCCGATGACCATGGTGTTCCGCCCCGCGGGGATTTCCACCGGGCCCAGCCGGTCGCTGTACAGGAAAGGACGCCCCACCGAAGCGACCAGGGCCCCGGCAAAATCTGCCGCCTGATCCCCGCCGAGGTCCCGATCCATGGCCAGGGCGGGGGCCGCAGGCGGGGCAGTGGTGATCAGGGATTCGGACGGGCCGCCACGGCCGTCCTGGGGCAGCGCGGTGTGCGACGGGGGCGCCAGGGAGATGATGCCGGTCAGGAACAGACCGCAACCTAGCGCCACCAGGGTCAGGGGAGCAAGCCGGCGGAATCCGCGCTTGGCTAAGGAAATCTTCAGGATCCGTCCTCCGATTGGTGTCCATCATGCATGATGGCAGGTTCCGTGTATGAAAATTGCACCATGCAGGCTATGGTTCGCAAGGGTTTTCTCCGCTGGCCGGCGGCTCGAGAGCTGTTGAGGCCGCCGCCCTGGCGTAGTAAGGTGTTCCTGACGTTCCCGTTGTGGCCCGCGAGGGGCCCCGGGGGTCTACGGAATCCGCATTCCGGACCCTCAAATTCTTCCCGGAGGTCGTGGTTTTGTATCCTCCCGAACGCAAATCGCATGCCGTGTTCGTGTTTTTCGCCCTTTGCGGGCTGCTTGCCGCCTGGCCGGTTCTTGTCCAGGGGGCGGTGCATCTTGTGGCTGAAAGCGGCGTCAACGGGGACATGTTCGGAGCGGCGGCTACCGAACTGGAGGATATCAACCAGGACGGCCGCTGGGAGTTCCTGGTCGGTGCGCCCGGCAATCAGACCGCGGGGCTGGATGCCGGAGCGGTGTACCTCTGGTTCGGACGCGATGCCCTGACGGTGGCTCCGGACCGCATGTGGCAGGGCACCTCCCCCGAGCGGTTCGGCCACGCGGTGGCGCGGATCGGGGACGTGAACAACGACGGCACGGCCGATTGGGCCGTGGGCGCTCCCGGTTCCAACGCCGCCGGGGCCGAGGCCGGACGGGCCTATGTCTTCTATGGAGGGCCGAACCCCTCGGCCACCGCCGACGTGGTCATCGATGGCGCTGTCGGTGGCGACCAGTTCGGTTACGCCATCAGCGCGGCGGGGGATTTCAACGGCGACGGCTACGACGATTTCATCGTGGGTGCGCCCTACAGCGACCTGCGGGCCCAGAACGCCGGTGCGGCCTATGTGATCTACGGTTCCAACTCCGGACCGAGCACCGATCTGGCCGACGCCACGGTCTTTACCGGCCAGATCGCCGACGACAACTTCGGCTGGTCCGTCAGCGACGCGGGAAATTTCCTGGGTGGGCCGGAGGTCTGCGTGGCCGTCGGGGCGCCCCTGAACAACACCCACGGCGGGATCGATGCCGGAGCGGTCTACGTATTCGAGGGACGCACCGCGGGGGCGGATCCGGACACCACCATCGATTTCGCGGCGGGGATCGGTTCGACCGCCAAGGCCAACAGCAGCTTCGGCTTCTGCGTGCGTGAAGTCGGTAGTTTCGACGGCGACGGTTATTCCGATCTGGCGGTGGGCGCCCCCCTGTGCGACCAGAGCGGCACCGATGCCGGCCGGGTGGAGATCTTCCGTGGCGGCACCTCGCCATCCGGCACCGCCTACCGCTACGTCAACGGAGCCTCAGGCGGCGATGAACTGGGCTACAGCCTGGCGCGGGTCCACGACGTGACCGGCTCGAGCCTGGACGACGTTCTGCTGGGCGCTCCCTATCAGGACGGCACCGCGGCGGCCGCCGGCCGGGCGTACCTGTTCGCCGGCGGCTCGGCATCCGAGGCCACCGCCGCCAACCTCACCGAAATTCCGGTCACGCCCCTGCAGGCAGGAACCGCCGCGGACGACAACTTCGGCTATGCCGTCGCTGCGGCCGGCGATTTCGACGGTGACGGGTTCATGGATTATGCCGTGGGCGCTCCCGGCGGCAACAACCTTTCCGGCGCCACCGGCGGTTATCTCTACCTGGCGGATTCCAGCCTCGACGTGGTGGCCAACGTGCTTTCCCTGTGGCAGGAGGGCTGGGATGCCGATGCCACCGCGCGCGTCGATTTCCAGCTTGTGCCACCTGCAGGCCGCAGGGCAGCGGCCCTGAGCATCAGCCGCCTGGTGACCGCCGCCGGCCGGCCGGCAACGGTGCAGCAGATCTGGAACGGCCCGGCCCTGGCGCCCGGTTCGTGTGCGGGCGGGGTTTGCGTGGAGGTGACCCTGGCCGGCTACCGCCTGCTGGATCCGGATGCCCGGAAGCAGCTACCGGATGGTGGGCAGCTGGCCTATGGGCTGTCCGTCGTCCTGGATGACGGCACGACCATGGACCTGGGCCGGCAGCCCGGTCCCGACCCCGGGAAGATCCCGGCGGCTCCCGCGGCCGGCCTACGGATCGAGGACATCTGGCCCAACCCGGCCAACCCGCAGGTGACCATCGCCTACGTGGCCCCCCGGGGCGCGGACGTGCAGGTGCGGATCGTGGATCTGCGCGGCCGGTTGGTGCGCACCCTGCCCGCCGCCAAGGGAACCGGCGCGACCCAGCAGCTGGTCTGGGACGGGCGGGCCGATGCCGGCGGCATGGCCGCTTCGGGGCTCTACCTGGTGCAGATCCGGACCCAGGCGGAGAAGCAGACCCGGCCGGTGGTCCTGGCCCGATGAATGACACGGCCGCGGGGCTGCCCCTGGTGGAGTTGCACACCCACCTGGAGGGCAGCCTCACGCCGCGGCGGTTGATCGAACTGAGCGAACGCCACGGCCGGCCCGGCATCCCCGCCCAATGCCTGAATGCCGACGGCACCGCCTACCGCTTCATGGATTTCCACGGCTTCCTGGACCTGTACAAGGCGATCACCAGCGTGATCCGCACCCCCGGGGATTTTCATGCGGTGGTCCTGGATCTGGGCCGCCAGCTTGCCGACGACGGGGTGGGCTACGCCGAGGTTAGCGTCTCGGTCGGCGTGATGCTCAAGCGGGAGATCGATCCCCTGCCAGTGTTCAGCGCCATGGCCGAGGCGGCCGCCGAGGTCCAGGAGAGCCGCGGCGTGACCATGCGCTGGATCCCCGACGCGGTGCGCCAGTGGGGCCTGGACGAGGGTTGGCGGGCCTGGGAAGCGGCGTTCGCCTGCGGCCGGGAACGGGGCGTGGTGGGCTTTGGCCTGGGCGGCGACGAGACCGCCGGGCCGGCGGCGGATTTCGCCGCGCTGTTCGCAGCTGTCAAGGCCGAGGGGTTCGGCGTGATGATCCACGCGGGGGAGATCCCGGCCATGGGGCAGGCCGGAGTGGAATCGGTGCGGCAGGCGGTGATCGGCTGCGGCGCCGACCGCATCGGGCACGGTCTGGCGGCCGCAGGCAGCCCCGAACTGTTGGCATTGCTCGCCGAGCGCAAAGTGTGTGTGGAGATGTGCCCCCGCTCCAGCGTGGCCACCGGGAATCTGGAGCGCCTGCGGGATCATCCGCTGCGCAGGTTCCTGGACGCCGGCGTGCCCTGCTGCCTGAACACCGACGACCGCACCCTGTTCGGGCTGGATCTGGGGGGGGAGTACGCGGCCGCACAGGAAGAGCTGGGTCTTACCGCGGGCGAGCAGGCGGGCATGCTGGCCGCCGCGGAAAACGCCGTTTTCAAGTTGCCGGGGTAGGCTGGGCCCAGACGGGGTTAATCCACGCTCAGGCAGGGTCGTCGTTGCCGGTGGCAGTGTCGCTGGAGGACTCGGCGGTTTCGTCGGCCTGGTCTGCGGCGGGTTTCTCTTCCGGCCAGACCTCGATGACGTTGCCGAACTCATCGAAGGTGATGGTGGGCTGGGGCACGTCCTCGCCGGCGGCGATGGCGGCCTTGCGTTCGGCCTTGGCCTGCCGCTTGGCCTCCTTCTTCTTCTTTTTCTCCAGCTCCTTGCGGCGTTTCTCGTACGAAAAATTCGAGCGTGCCATGAATACCGTCTTTCGGTTATGGATGACCAACCATGTTTTCCAAAAAGTAGGCGCAGACCGTGAAAAGGTCAATGGGCGGGTGAGGATCAGACTCGGAGGTGAAGGTAGAGCGGAGGATGATGGGCGGAATCGGTTATGCGATCATACAGTCTAAATTCAATGAGATTCAAACATCTGGCTGACGCTGGCTTCACCTGCAAGCCCTAGTTATGTTCATTGTTCCCCACTTGTACCGCACAATACTTGCCTATTGGGCAGAGAAGAGATGAATTCTGAACGATCAAATCCACTTGCCTCGGATTGATACTTCCCAAGCCGCCCCAACTCTCCCAACAACGCGAGACGCCACTTCCGAATTGCAAGGCCAAGATCGCCAACCAGGCCACTGCAAATGGCCTCAACGATCTGGTCGTTAGACCGATGCTCATCGGCAATATTCAGGAGGAGTTGCTTCTTGAGCCTGATACCAGCCTGGTAGGCGACAATCGTCTGATATGCCCGGCCATATGAGCCGACATCTGTTTTGCCGTGCGCCGCATCAAACCACTCAGGACGAATCGCAAAAAACGGCCTCGCGATCTTGGTATGCCAACCATTGATCGAAGCCTCGTAAGCATCAAATCCCACCCCTGCCTTGCTTACCGAGAATGCGATCGGATCGGAAACTGCCAGCAGTTGCTGGCTGCCATCAAGCCCACGAACAGAGACTTGGACCACAACTGAGTAAGTGCCCGGTTCAGAAAGCACGAACATCGTTGCGCGCAATCCACCAAATTGTTTAGTCGGCTGGAACCGGGTCAACAGAAAAACCGGTTCCCGAATGACTGAGCCCGGTGGAAGCATGGTCCGTCTCACATACCTGCTGTAGACAATGTCGCCTCCATATTCTTCAAGCCTGTTCGCGCTTGTCCAAAAAGTGCCTGACGGAGCCCTGAACTTGAAGCTGAGATTATAAAGAGGTCGCTCGCCTAAATTTTCAATGCAAACGGTATCAGCACTGACATTTGAAAGAAGAATCTCACCGGACAAAGGCTCGCCTACGATTAGCCGATCAAAATCAAGATGGAGCTCTAAGTTGAGGCTGGAGACATCATTAGAGAAGGCCGTTCCGGCTACCACAAGCCCAGCCCATAAGATGCACACAGCAACACACGATTTATTCATGGTCGAACGTTTCTACCTCTTGGACAGAACTGAATGATGGCTGGGTTCGGTCCTGACCAGCGCCTACTTTCCTCCCAGCATCTTCTCCAAGCGCTCGATCTCCGGCTGGATCACCTCGTCGTCCAACCTCGGGAACAGGATCTCCGGCTTGCCCAGGTGGCGTCCGGCGGGGATGCGATCGGTGCCCTCGTCCC
>JANTFX010000037.1 GCA_024763215.1 Candidatus Krumholzibacteriia bacterium
AACTCGATCTGGGGCCAGGGGTCCTCGTCCGGAGCCGCGGCGCCCGAAAGGACGAGCAGGTTCTTGGCCAGCTCCAGGATGGAGACGGGCTCGCCCATCTCCAGGATGTAGGTGGCCCCCGATTCCCCCAAC
This sequence comes from Candidatus Krumholzibacteriia bacterium, assembly GCA_024763215.1. Classification (GTDB taxonomy): domain Bacteria; phylum Krumholzibacteriota; class Krumholzibacteriia; order LZORAL124-64-63; family LZORAL124-64-63; genus JAHJTW01. The sequence continues at coordinate 133 of JANTFX010000037.1, forward strand.
ACCATGGCCTCGATCACCAGCAGGGCCGCCTCCTTGATGGTCATGAAGTAGCGGGTCATGTCCGGGTGGGTCACCGGCAGGGGCAACCCCGCGGCAATGCGCCGCTTGAAGAACGGGATGACCGAACCCCTGCTGCCCAGGACATTGCCGAAACGCACGGTCATCATGCGCGTCCGCCCACCGGAGGCGGCCGCGCGCCGGACGACCTCCTCGGCCAGCTTCTTGGTGGCGCCCATGACGCTGGAGGGTTCCACGGCCTTGTCCGTGCTTATCAACACGAAGCGCTCGGCATCGACGGTGCGGGCGAACTCGACCATGTTGGCCGTCCCGCCCACGTTGACCAGGACGGCCTCCTCGGGGTTGTCCTCCATCAGGGGCACGTGCTTGTGGGCCGCCGCGTGCAGCACCAGATCCGGCGCCATGCGGCCGGCCAGCACGGACATCCGTCGGCGGTCCCTGACGTCGGCGATGACCAGCTGCAGGGGAGCTCCGGGAAAGTCGTTGCGCAGGGACGCTTCCATCTCGAACAGGCTGTTCTCGCCCCGTCCCAGCATGATCAGGCGGGCCGGATCCAGAGGCAGCAGGCGCCGGCAGAGTTCACCGCCGATGGATCCGCCTGCCCCGGTGACCAGCACCGTTCTGCCGCTGACCACCTGGCGGGCGGGCCCCTCCTGGAAATCCACGCTCTCCCGCCCCAGCAGGTGTTCGGGGCGGACCTCGGCCACCTGCTGGAAGCTCACGTCGCCCTGGATGATGTCCCTGAGCCCCGGCACGATGCGCAGGGGCCTGCCGGACTGCTTGGCCTGCAGGACGAGCCGCCGGATCAAGGGGCCCCCGGCCGAGGGGATAGCCAGCAGGATCTGGTCGGCTCGCATCCGGTCGCAGGCAGCCTTGAGTTCGCCGGTGCCCCCGACGACGGGCAGACCGCATACCTGCGCATCCTGCAGGTCCGGATCATCGTCCAGGAAGGCCACCGGCACCACCGGCAGGCCCTTGGCCTGGATCTCCTCCACCAGGGAGCGACCGGCCGCCCCGGCGCCGATGATCAGGACCCGCGGCTCGGCCATCACCGCACCACGCTCAGGGGCACGGCCACCGTCTGCCCCGACCAGGAGACCCGCACCACGTACATCCCCGTGGCCACCGCATCACCGAAGCGGTTGCGCCCGTCCCAGAACCCCTGGTCCGGCAGCACCCCGGTGTTGCGGAACACGAGTTCCCCCTCCAGGTTGTAGACCTCGGCCCGCAACCCGCCGGCCCCGTCATCCTCCAACGGCAACCCGCCCAGCTTCACGACGTCGCCTCCGCCGGCGGCGTGCCAGGGGTTGGGGTAGCAGTAGACCCCCGCCAGATCGCCCTGGGCGGCCGCACCACCGGTGGCGCTGCCCACATCGATCAGCACCGCGCCCTTGTCCGCAGACAGCAGGACCTGACGGCCGTCGGGGGATACCGCCAGGTCGCGGTAGATGGTGCCCGGCAACGGAGCGATGACGCCCGTGGAATAGAGCAGGCCGTAGTTGGAATTGGCCAGATAGTTGGGCAGGTCGATCCAGGCCTCGACGGTGGTCTGGCCGCCGTGGGTGCCGATGCGGTTGAGACCCGCCGTGCTGCTCACCCAGGCGTCCCCGTTGCCGTCGACGACCACGTCCGAGACCAGGCCGCTGACCAGACCGGGCAGGAAGTTGCCGACCTTCTCGCCGTAGGTTTCCAGAACCGTGGCCTGGCGCGTGGTTGCATCGTAGCTGAAACGGACCAGGCCGTTGCCGCCGGCCCAGATGCTGCCGTCGGGGGCCAGGGCCAGCCCCTTGACCTTCTTGGGGTCGTTCCCGGAACCGGAATAAAACGTCAAGGGTCCGTCCCAGCGGTCATCGCTGAAATCACCCCAGGTCAAGGGATCGTCCGGCCCGGCGGCATCGCCGTTGATGTCCCACCGCAGCAGGCCGTAGTCTTCGGCGGCGAACCAGACCACATCACGGCGCTGGACCAGGGCGCTCCAGATCCGGTTGGTGCTGGTGATCCCCCCCTCATCGACCGGCAGGGTCAGCCACTGCCCCGGATCCTCGCCGTGGTCGGTGTCCAGAAGCACGTCGACCTTCTCCGGGTACACGCGGTTCTCGATCCAGGCGATATCGTGAGTCGTGATCAACGGACCGTCCGGGTGGACGACCATGTCCAGGATGAAGGCGCCGGACATGCCGCTGTCGTCGGGCTTGAAATAGGAATCCCGTCCGGTGTCCGGGTCATGGCGGATCAGGCCGGTGGTGTACTGGGAGATCCAGACCTTGCCCTGCAGGTCGCTGGTCATGGACAGGATGTTGCTGGAGCGGTTGAACAGCCCGTGGTCGTAGTCCGAATCCGCGGCCAGGGATGAGATGTGGCTCCAGGAGCCATCGGTGTCCAGCCCGGAAACAGCATCGGCCACGTAGGAGCCGACCCAGGCGCCGCCCTGCTTGTCGAAGGTCACGCCCTCCGCGTTGCGCACCAGGGAGGACTCCAGGATGACGGTGGTGGGCGACTGGCCGGTGGGTACATGGCCCAGATAGGCGGTTGTGCTGCCGCCCCCGGGCCGCGTCCAGGGTCCTGCGAACCAAACCTCCTGGCCCACGGCCAGGGCCGAGATGCGGCCCTGCCCTGTGCCCACGGTGGCCCAGGTGGCTCCGTCCCAGCGGCGCAGCACCGGCCCCCCGCTCGTCTTCAAGGCGTAGACCCCGGCCGGGCCCCAGGCCACATCATCGACCGAGGTGCCGAAATCACCCAGCTCGGACCAGGTCTCAAGTTCCGCATCCCACAGGAAGACACCCTCGGGGGTGCCGGCCAGCAGCTGGTCCTCGCCGGTTGCGACCAGGTCGGCCACCCCGCCCGCAGGCAGACCCTCGTTGACGGTGGTGAACACGTTGCCGGCGAACCGCGAGATGCCCGACGGGGTGGCGATGAACAGATCATCATGGTAGAAAGCCAGGGCGTTGATGTCGTTGTCGATCAGGCCGTCCTGCTCGGCGGTGTAGATGTTTCCCGACAGGCCGTCGACGATCCGGCCGATGCCGCCGGCGGACATCCCGTAGAAAACCCGTTCGCTTTCACCGATGATGGTCCCGGCCACCGCGGTGACGTTCAGACTGCCCAGGTTGCTGGTGTATTGCCTGAAATCAGGGGTCCCATCGGGATCCCCGATGCGGGTCAGGCCTCCGTCGGCCGTGGCGACCCACAGGTACCTTCCGGTCCAGGCCAGATCCGTGACCTCGTTCCCCCCCAGCTCGGCGCCGCCGTACCAGCGCCGGAAGCCGGCGGGGTCATCGGCCGGGCTGATCACCAACCCGCCGGCGTCCAGACCGCCGTAGACCACCCCGTCATGTTCGAGCAGGCTGGTCATGTCGTGGGTGGCCAGCAAGGGCCGGAATACAGGCTCCGCCCCGGCCCGCGAACCCGACATCAAGAGAGAGCCCGCCAGGAAGAGCCCCGCCAGGAGCATCCGCCCCGCTTCCGATTGGTACCTGTCAGCCATCATCTTTCCACCTCGTTAGGTTCATCATCGGCCCGACCCGCAGCGGCGGTCGGATCCTCGACGCGCGAGAGCCCCCCCGGATGCCGCCAGAAATCACGCAACGCCTCCACCCAGCCGGCGGCACCGGCCCGCCCGCCGGTCCCCAGGGCACATGGTACCGGATCGCTGTCCCAAAAAACCAGCATACCCTCCGGGTCCGGTTCCCGCCACCGGACCCCGTCGGTCAGCCGCCAGGGCCCCAGCAGGGTGACCTTGCCCCGCAGCAGATCCCACGCCAGGTGCCATTGCCGGTGCAGGGGCTGCACCGATCCATCGGCCGCCGCCAGGATCCTGAGCTCGGGATCGAATCCCCAGGGATCGCGCAGAGGCACCCTGCACAGCCGCAGCCGGCGGCCCAGGTGACCCCGGAGCCGATCCCACAACCTGACCGGTCCGCAAACCGCCAACATGAGCAGGCCCACCACGGCATCGGCGAGGCGCCGGCCCGCGGCTCTGGCCACGGTCACCTGGCTTATCCCCCGCACCGCGGCCAGCCGGCCCCCGAACACCTCGACGCGGGCCGCGGCCGCCAGCAGCCAGGCGTCCCGGCTCAACCAGCGCAGACGCACACCCATGCGCCGCAGGGTGCCCCACAGGCGCAGGTTGCCAGGCCCGTCAGCCGCCTCGGGCCAGATGACCACCTGGCCGGCACGGTAACGCCTGACCACCACCGCCAGGTCTTCCGGCCCGCCCAGCCAGGGAACCCGCCCCCCGCCCAGAGCCGGCAGAGCACCCGTTTCCGGACCGGGGCAGACATAACCGATCAGGTCCACCCCTGCGGCCGTCAGGTCGCCCGCACCCTCCAGCCAGGCGGCGATCCGGCCCTGGTCTCCGACCAGCAGCGTCCTTTCCAAAGCCAGGCGTCCGCGTTCCAGATGGTGCAGCAGGCGCCGCAACAACCGGCCCGTCCCCAGGACGGAAACGACCAGCAGGGGCAGGTAGATCAACAGCACGGCCCGGCTGATCACCTCCATGTGGCCCAGGTAGGTGCTCGCCAGCAGCAACATGAAGATCGTGCCCGCGCGCTGCAGATCCCGCAGCGGATGGGGCTTGCCCAGCAACCCGCCGGAAGCATACCGCCCGCTGCCCAGGAACACCACCGTGGACAGCAGCAGGGTATAGATCAGCAGGGGAAGGTATTCCCCGAAGCCGAAGAGTTCCTGGGCGAAGAACCGGCCCGCAAGGCTGCGCAGGCCGTAGGCCAGCGCGAAACCCCCGCCCACGCAGACCATGTCCACCAGCCAGAACAGCAGCATCAGCAGGGGCTCGCGCCAGCGCTTGACGAGCCAGACGATCAGGCCCCATTTCTCGTAGAAGGAGATCAGGCTGCCCAGATGCAACCAGAAGGACCGGTTGAACGTGCCCTGGGCGCTGGCCCGCCGGTGGCGGTGACGAAAGCGGGCATCCGGGGTATAAAGCACCTCGCAGCCGGCCTGCCACATGCGGTAACACCAGTCCACATCCTCGAAATACAGGAAGAAGCGCTCGTCCATGGGGCCGGTCCGCTCCAGGGCCCGGCCGCTGACCAGCATGCAACCGCCCAGCACCCAGTCCACCGGGCGGGTCGCATTGTGGTCGAAATCGCGCATCAGGTGCCGCTGGACGATGCCGCTGTGGGGCAGCAGCTTGCCCAGGAAGGTCCGCCGGAGCAGGAGGGTGCCCAGGGTATAGAAGCGGCGGCAGGAATCCTGAATGGTGTCGTCGTCGTTCAGCAGCTGGGGGCCGATGATCCCCGCGCGGGGGTGGGTCCGCCCGCAATGCAGCAGGCCGTCCAGCGCCCCCGGCAGCACGACGATGTCCGGGTTGAGGATCAGGTACCAGTCCGCGGGCTGGGACGCCATGCCCTGGTTGCAGCCCCGGGCGTACCCCACGTTCTGCCGGTTGAGGATCCAGTCCACCCCCGTGAACCGTTCCCGGACCGCGGCCAGATGCGGGTCCGTGGACGCGTTGTCCACGACCGTGACCTGGAAGGAACAGGCGGGCGGGTTGGCGAAGATGGATTCGAGGCAACGCAGCAGGTCGGCGCTGGTGTTGTAGTTGACGATGACGATGCCGAGATCCCGGACCCCGTCCGCGGTCCTGTCGGCGCCGGCTGCCACCACGCCGGACCTCAAGGTATGCGCCGCAGCCGCAGCGCCCAGACCATGAACATGGCCTCCATGATGATTCGCTTGGACATCTTCGAGACACCGACCTGGCGATCGACGAACATGATGGGGATTTCCTTGATGCTCAGGCCCCGTTTCCAGCAGTGGTAGTTCATCTCGATCTGGAAGGAATAGCCGTCGCTCTTGATCCTGTCCAGGGGCAGTTGCTCGAGGGTGCTGCGGCGGAAGCACTTGAACCCCCCCGTGCTGTCCTTGATGGGCAGCCCCGTCACCCAGCGGGCATACATGTTCGCCCCCACGCTCAGGATCAGGCGCCGCAGCGGCCAGTTCACCACCGTGATCCCGTGCAGGTAGCGGCTGCCCAGGACCAGGTCATGGGTCTCGATGTGCTCGAGGAAGAGGGGCAGGGCCGCCGGATCATGGCTGAAGTCGGCGTCCATCTCGAACACGGCCTGGAAATCCGTGTTGGCCAGGATCCACTGGAAGCCTGCGATGTAGGCCGCGCCCAGGCCCTGTTTCTCGGTGCGTTCCAGCATGAGGATGCGATCGCCGAAACCGGCCAGCCCCTTGACCACGTCCGCGGTCCCGTCGGGTGAGCCGTCATCGACCACCAGGATGGACAGGCGCGGATCCTGTTCCAGGATCAGGGGCAACAACCGGCCGACGTTTTCGGCCTCGTTGTAGGTCGGCACGACCACCACCGCCTTGTCCAGCTGCAAGGGCGGCGTCGCGCCGGTCTGGTTCAGGTTACCGCTCATGCCTGTGGACCTCCGGAGGGGCGGGTCGGACGTTGCCGGATGCTTCCGGCCAGCAGCAGGGCCAGGATCAGGATCGCGCCGCTGCCGGTCAGGATTAACCCCGCCTTCACGGCCGGATCCCTGTATCTGAATTCGACTTCATGCTCGCCCGCCTCCAGGGCGACGGCCCGCAGCACGAGGTCGGCCGTCAGCAGGGGCCGGGGCCGCCCATCGACCCGGACCTGCCAGCCCGGGGCGTTCATGTCCGCCAGCACCAGGATGGCGGGCACCGGGGCCGAGGTCCGCAGCACGACCTGATTCAGCCCGTCCGTCACGAACTCGGGGGCCGGCAGCGTGGATGTTTCAATACCTGCGGCAGCCACGGGTTCCCCCGGCAGGTCCCCGGCCAGATGCACCACCCGGCCCGGATCGACCTTGCCGTCCTGGACCGCGTCCAGGAACCGGTCGAGATCCCCGCCGCCGGGCAGGTCCGCAACCGGCTGCCAGCGCGCGACCAGGCGTGCCCGTGGCAGGTAGGACCGCACCCGGTACACGTACGGCGGGGTCCTGGTCAACGGCCGGGGTTCCAGATCCAGCCCCCGCTGGGACAGCGCCGCGAGGTCCTGGTCCCCGAAGGGCTGATCGAAGCTCACCAGGGCCGCCCCCAGCCAGGTCGCGATGCGCCCCGAGGGCATCTGCCCGTACAGCCGTTTGCGGATGGTCTCGTACGCGGCCAGCTTGGCCGGGTGATAACCGCCCAGGGACCGGATGCCGTCGGCCATCCAGGTGTTGCGGCTGCCGTCCTGGCCCAGAGGGAACAGCCGGTCGTGCCCCAGCTCCTTCCTGATGAATTCCGCGTGGGGCCCGCTGGTGTCGGCCTGCACATGGGGCTCGGTCACCAGGGGCACCGCCGGCAAGAGGGCGGCCTGCCCCCCCTGCCCGCGCCCGACCCTCAAGAGGTAGTTTTCCGGATGGGTGATCCGCGCATCCACCCGGCCCAGATCGGCCACGACCAGCAGGCACAGCACCCACGGCAAACCGTACCTGGAGAACCCCTCCTGCATCCTGGCCAGTTGGAAGGCACCGCCGGCCAGCAACAGGTAGATACCGATCCTGATCAGGTCGCCGCGTTGCAAGTTCCAGGCCGCTTCCAGCAGCACCGGAGCCGTGGGTTTCTGGCCCAGACCCGCAAGCTGGCGCAGATGCCCGAGGTACCCCTGATGGGCCAGGGACAGGCCGCCGGCCAGCAGCAATACCAGCCCCAGAACCGCGCAGACGGCCGCCGGCAACCAACGGGGCCCACCGACGGTGCCGGCGCGCCAGGCGGCCAGGCCGCGCGGAGCGGTCACCGCCAGGATGAAGGCCACCAGGATCAGGATCATGGAAGGAACCCGGAACTTGTTGAAAAACGGCAGGTAGTTATAGAGCAGTTCGTAGAAGCCCCAGCCGAAGTTGCCCCAGGAAACGAATATCGCCAGCACGGCCAGCACGCCCCAGGCCACCAGCCAGCGGCGCCTCCCCGGCCCCCAGGCCATCCCCGCCAGAAGCAGGACCAGGAAACCGAAGTAGTTGGGGTAATCGGTGAACGGCATCCGCCCCATGTAGGTCGCCTGCCCGAAACCCGCGTCCGAGGGCAGCACCAGGGTGGGCATCTCCTGGGGCGCCAGGGACCACCCGGTCGCGTAGGCCAGGCCCACGCCGCCGCCCCCGGCTGTGTCCTGCCCCCTGATGGAGATCTTGGCGTAGCGCTGGACCGGCACCAGAAGGATCCCCGCCAGCAGGAACCCCAGGGCCATCCCCGCCAGGACCTTGCCGGCCCGCCGTAGGCGCACGCTGCGGGCCAGCTCCCGCCAGGAATGGGCCAGGGGCCACACCACCGCCCAGACGGCCAGCCAGATCATGGTCCCCAGGCTGTAGTACGCGATCTGGGGATGGCCGCGCAGCAGCAGCAAACCCACCAGCAGCCCCGTCATGGCCACCGCGCGCATACCCCGCCCGTCCAGCAGACGCAGGGTCCACCCGATGAGCCAGGGCAGGTACATGGCAGCCCCCTGCTGGGATCCGTGGCCATGCACCCCCCAGGCCACGACCTTGGGGAAAAGCAGCCAGATCGCCACGCCCAGGAGGATCTCGGCCTGGCCCAGCTTCCAGCGCCGCAGCAGCCACACCATCCCGAGGCCGCCGAACAGCAGGTGCCCCAGCATCCACGTCAGCGGCGGGAACCCCAGCTTGTTCTGGAGAAAGTTGAACAGGATGCTCGGCGGGTACAGGTAACGCACATAGGCCAGGGAACCGAAGCTCGGCATGCCCGCGAAGAGATAGGGATTCCACAGGGGGTACTCGCCGTCGGCCAGGGCCCGGTCGCCGACCTGGGAAAACATGAGGGAGTTGCCGGCGTCGCTGCTCTGGAATACCCGGCCCTGGAACATGGCTTCGGGGTAGATCACCGCCAGCAGCACCAGGATCAGGAAGGTCATCTTCAGCCAGTAGGCCCACCCCTGATCGGCGTTGAGCAGGCGGGCCGGCCCCGTGTCCGGCAGGATCCCGGTCCGACCCTTGGCCGTGACCGGAGCTGAATTGCGCGCACGTTGCTTGGCCACAGGGCCTCCCGGGAAAGCCCCCGCAGGGGCCGGACACGAGCCCTGATCAGGACCCGGCGCATTGCTGGTTACAGATCGACCGGCATCATACCATCCAGGACCGCCGGTGCGCAACACCACCGCCTGCCAGGCCGCGAAGCGATCCTGAAATCGGGCTAGCGGGGCGGGTAAGGCCTGCCGCGTATCTCGTCGAGGATGCCGAGCCAGACCGCGGCCGCGGTTCCCAGGCGTCCGTGCCACAGGTGGAAGGCCGTATGCCCGGACAGGTACACCAGCTGGCAGACCGCCAGCAGCGGCCAGCGGTACCAGCGCCAGTGCTTGCGCAGCAGCCTCCAGTGGCTGCGGTTGCGCAGCCAGACCTTCAGGGGCGAGGACTCGCCCACGGACATGCTCACCTTGTGCAGCACGATGGACCGCGGCACGTGGAGGATCCTGCCACCGGAGGCTGTGATCCGCAGGGAGTAGTCGGCATCTTCCCCGTAGAAGTGGAACCCCTCGTCGAACAGCCCCACCTCGGCCAGGGCCCGCGGCCCCACCAGCAGGGCGCAGCCCGTCCCGTAATCCACGAAGCGCGATTCCAGGGGCAGGTCGCCGGCCGTCATCCTGATCCCCTGGTGGCGCACCCAGCCGCACCAGCGCCCGATCACGCCGCCATCGTACCAGATGCGGCCCGGATCGGAGGCGTAGCAGATCCGCGGGGTGCCCGCCCACGCCTCGGGCACGCTGGCGACCGCCTCCACCAGCCGCCTCAAGCTGCCCTCGGGCACCACGGTATCGTTGTTCAGCAGCAGGATCCAGCCCGCGAACCCTTCCCTCTGCAGCACATCCAGGGCCAGGTTGCAGCCACCGGCCCAGCGCAGGTTCGTCTCCGCGGACAGGATCCGCACCTCGGGATGATGCAGGCGGGTCCAGGCGACCGAGTCGTCGGACGAGGCGTTGTCCACCATGATCAGGTGCAGGGAGGGGTAGCTTTCCTGGGCCAGCGAGCCCAGGCAATCGGCCAGGACCTCACGGCCGTTCCAGTTGACCACCACCACCGCCAGGGGCGGCAGGGCGCCGTCGGTCCTGCCGGCGGGGAGGTCAGACACGGTCGGCGATCCTGTAGTCGCGCTCGGGACGCCGTCCGGCCACCACCAGTTCGGCGATCAGGCCCAGGCTGATGAACTGGAACGAGAGGATGATCAGCACCAGCCCGAGCAGGAGCATGGGCCTCAGATGCAGGCCGTAACCGGCCAACCAGTAGAACAGGAAGTAGGTGCTGATGCCGCCGCCGGCGGCCAGGAAGATCAGCCCCAGGCGCCCGAACATGTGCAGGGGGGAAGTTTGGCGGGCATGCAGGAAATAGACCGTCAACAGGTCGAGGAAACCGTTGACGAAACGCGCCGGGCCGTACTTGGTGCGCCCGAACTTGCGCGCGAAATGGCGCACCGGCTTCTCGGTGACGCGGAAGCCGTCCAGATGGGCCAGGGCCGGTACGTAGCGGTGCATCTCCCCGTAGATGCGCACGCGCTCGACCACCGACCGCCGGTAGGCCTTCAGACCGCAGTTGAAATCGTGCAGCTTCAAACCGCACATGCGGCCGGTGAACCAGTTGAAGATGCGGCTGGTCTTGTTCTTGATGAAGCCGTCCTTGCGGTCCTGCTTCCAGCCCGAGACCAGGTCCCAGCCCTCATCGAGCTTGGCGAGCAGGGCCGGGATCTCGTCCGGGTCGTCCTGCAGATCCGCGTCCATGGTGATCACGACCCGGGCGGGGGCTTCGTGGAACCCGGCGGCCAGGGCGGCCGCCTTGCCGAAGTTGCGGCCGAAACGGATGCCGTGGACCCGGGCATCGGACTCCGCCAGCCGGGTCACCGTCGCGAAGGTGCCGTCGTTGCTGCCGTCGTCGATGATCCAGATCCCGTAGGCAAGATCCAGGGGCTGGACCGCGGCGTTGATCCGCTCGACGAGTTCGGGCAGGGACTCGGCCTCGTTGAAGGCCGGCACCACCACCGCAAGATCCAGGAGTTCGTCACGGCCGGCCGGTTCGGAGTTCAAGCGAGGCCCCTCCTGGCGATGGCCCATTCGGCCTCCCGGATCAGGCCCTCCCGGAAACCGATGGTGGGACGGTACCCGATGACCGCTTCCACGTGGGTCCGGTCGGCGAACGTGTTCTTCACGTCGCCCTTGGCCGTCTCCCCGTAGGTGATCTCCGCCTGCAGGCCCGGCACGCGTTCGGTCAGGATCCCCTGGAGCATATCCAGCGCCTCGCCGAAGACGACCCTGCTGCCGCCTCCGGTATTGAACACGTCCCACACCGCGTCGCAGTTGGTGGCCATCAGGTTGGACCTGACGGCATCGGCGACGTAGGTGAAATCCCTGGTCTGCGAACCGTCGCCGTAGACCTCGAAGGCGCGGCCGTCCAGGGCGGCCTCGATGTACTTGCGGAAGGCCATGTCCGGCCGCTGGCGAGGCCCGAAGACGGTGAAGTAGCGCAGGCTGCTGGTGGGCACGACGAAGTTCATGGAATACAGCACGCACAGGTGCTCGGCCGCCATCTTGGTCACCCCGTAGGGGGAACGCGGCTGGGGCAGGGCCTGCTCCGTCACCGGCAATTCCTCCTGGTCCCCGTACACCGAGCTGCTGCTGGAATACACGAAGCGCACCAGGCCGTCGGCCACCTCCGGCTTGCGGCAGGCCTCCAGCAGACGCTGGGTGGACATGATGTTGCAGCCCACATACTCGCCGAAGTAATCGCCCCAGCTGGCCCGCACTCCGGCCTGGGCGGCCAGGTGGAAACACACCCGCTTGCCGCGCAGCAGGGCCACGGCATCCAGGGTCTGCAGATCGTCCTGCACGAAGGTGAAGCCGGGATCGTCCGCGAAGCCCGCCATGTTCTCCCGCTTCAGCCGCGTGTCGTAATAGTCGGTCAGACAGTCCACCCCGGTGACCTTGCAGCCAAGACCCAGCAGGGCCTCTGTCAAGGTGCTGCCGATGAAGCCGGCACACCCGGTGACCACCACCGGAGTGCCCGGCGCAAGGATTTCCCGCACGCCGGCCGGCAGATCGGCCGTCATCTCCCTCACTTCAACATCATTCATGGTCGCCCTTTCCCACCGCATCATCGATGCGCTGCTGTTCCCGCTGGAGAGCCTTCTGCTGCATGTCCTGGAGGGCCTTGACCATGTCCGGATCGCGCTCGCCGCTCCGCTCTTCCCAGGCCTCCATGACCTGGCGGGCCTGATCCCTCTGCCCCAGGGCCTGGTAGATGGTGAACTGTGCCTGGTAGTAGAACTTGCGGTCCGGGTGGTCGGTGACCTGCTCCCGGAGCCACGACAGGGCCAGGTCGCTCACACCGCCGCCGACCATGCCGCGCAGGGCGGTGAAGACGACCTTTTCCTCGACTTCCGGAGGCACGTTGCCGGCCAGGGAACTCAAGAAATGCTTGGCATCCTCGTCGCGGTAATCCTGGACCAGCAGCAGGGGGTAGAACTCCAGGGCCTGGTCGTTGAACGGTTCGACGGCCAGGCTGGCCTCGAAGGCGGTGATCGCCTTGCCCAGGGCCTCCTGGTACGCCACGCTGTCGGTCTCGGCGACCTTGTCGGCCTGCAGGTAGAACTCGTACCCGGCGCGGTTCAGGGCCGCCGGATAGTTGCCCAGCAGGTGGACGGCGTTGGTGTTGCGGAAGACGTCGGTCCGCGCCTTGCCGAGCATCAGGCGCAGGGAATCAAGCTGGGCCGCGCTGAGGTCCCGGCCCCTGTGGCCCAGGACGGGCTCGCCCTCGGCGGTCACCGGCAGGCCGGCCATGCGGGCGTAGGCCCTCTGGCGGGCGCCCGAGTCGCCGTCCATGAGGGCATCCATCCGGTACACGCCCAGGATGTTCTCCAGCACCCGCTGGGGGTCGGTCGTCGGCATCCCGTCGGGCCCCTTGATGTCCACCAGCCGGTAAGCCATGCCCTCCATGCGCAGGTTGTTGTAGTAGCGCTGCATGTTCTCCTGGGGGATGGTCACGGCGAAGAACACCGGCCTCTTCTGGCCGGCGTTGTTGGTGGTGATGATGTCGTGCAGCACGTAGTCCTTGACCATGACCAGGGTGCGCTTGCCCGTCTTGGGGTCGGCGAAGAGCCGCGGCTGCAGGGCGTCGATCTCGGCGTCGGAGCGCCGCATGTCCACCCCGTTTTCCGCGTGCTTGATCTGCTTGATGTACCAGGGCAGGTTGACCAGGGACAGATTGACCACCGACACGTCGGGCCGGAATTTCTCCACCAGCTGCAGGTACCAGATGGGGAAGGTGTCGTTGTCCCCGTTGGTGAAGACGATGGCGTTCTCGTCCAGCCCCCCCATGATGTTCCAGGCGTACTCGTAGGCGATGCGGTTGTGGGAGCGGTCATGCTGGAAGTACTTGGTCTGTCCCGGGGCCAGCGGCAGCAGGGCCAGCAGGATCAGCAGGAAGGCCGCCGCCTTGACGCCCTTGCCCGCGGGCACGGCCTTGAGCCCGCTCCGCCAGTCGCCGCCGCCGGCTTCGATCTGCCGGGCCGTGGGCCCCTCGGCACCGGCCAGGTAGCGCAGCAGGGCGCTGGCCCCCAGCCCGATGAACACGGCGAAGAACATGAAGGCCGCGAAGTAGAAATAATCGCGATCGCGCACCTCGTGGTCGGTGAAGTTCAGGTACAGGGTCAGGATCTCGCCGTTGATCAGGTAGGCCGTAACAGGCACCAGGATCAGCGGCTTGATGCGGCGCAGCCCCTGGAACAGCCCGACCAGGGCCAGGAATATGGGGCCCATGACCGTCGATACCACCGTCAGCGCGCCCTTGCCAGGGCCCAGGAAGTAGAATTGTTCCAGCAGATACTGGTAGAAATAGCCGAACTGCCAGCCCAGGGGCGCCCGGCGTACGAAGGGATTCATGGGCGGGTACTGCTCGCGGCGGATCACCGACAGCAGGGTGTGGAAATTGTCGGGGTCGGTCTGGTTGATGACCGGTTCGGGGTTGGCCCCGGCGCGGATCATCATCATCACGTGCACGGTCAGCCCCACGAAGAACAGGGCGCTGCCCAGCAGGACGAAGTGCCGCCCCTGGAGGCTGCGCACAAGGACCATCAGGGCGTAAATCACCAGCAGGACGACGATCATGGTGTTGTTGCCGCTGGCGGTCGAGAGCAGGAATACGGCCAGCCCGGCGCTCATCAGCATCAGATCGATGACAGGCAGCCGGTTGGGCCTGGCCAGCAGCACCAGCAGGAAGATCCCCGGATAGGCCAGCAACGTGCCCAGGTGGAAGCCCACCCCCAGTCCCAGCAGGTAGATGATCAGCAGCAGCAGGTTGTTGCTGCGCGCCTGCTCGCGGGTGTCGTACCAGCGGACGGCCAGCCAGGAGAGCAGGGCCATCATGAACCCCGCGAGCCCATAGACCTCCGCCTCGATGGCGTTGTTCCAGAAGGTCTCCGAGAACGCCAGGAAGAAGGCGCCCACCAGGGCCCCCGCGTGGGCCATCCAGCCGGCATCCGGGTCGGACCGCCGGGCCAGTTCCCATATCAGCAGGTAGATGAAGGCCACGGCCAGGGCGCTGAAGAACGCCGACATGAAGTTCAGGACCCGCGCCGTCTCGTAACTGGGCTTGGTGATGTCACCATGGCCGGACAGGACATCGAACACCCGGCCCACCAGGACATACAGGGGTGTGCCGGGTTGATGGGGGATGCCCACGATGTGGCTGGTGGTCACGAATTCGCCGCAGTCCCAGAAATTCACCGTGGGGCCCATGGTCGCCGAATACACACCCAGCGCCACCAGGAAAACCGCCACGGCGACCAGGAACTGCGGACGGGAAAAGACTGATTTGGTCAAGGCATCACCTTCGCGCAACGGGAACGGTTCGTCATATCAGACAAGCCGGAGGGGATCATACCCGCGAAAACTAACACACGGCCGCGCCGGCAACAACCAGCCAGAAGGACCGCCGTCTCCTCAACTTCCCGCAGAACCCTCGCGGGTTGCCGAAGTTCCCGCCCCGCCCCTGCGGGTCAGAAGCAGGACGCCCCCGCTGAGGCTCAGCAGCACCTGGACCAGGTAGGCGACCACCTCCATGGCCACGGCCTGGGGGCCGGCCAGGCCCGACCAGGTCAGCAGGTTGGCCGACACCGATTCCCGCAGACCGATCCCGTTGATGGTCACCGGCAGGGTCAGGCTCACCGCCAGCACCGGAACCAGCACCAGCAACTGCGTGATCTGGGCACCGGTCAGGGCGAACCCAAGCCCCAGAGCCACCAGGATATGCGTGAACATGCGCAGGGACTGCACACCCATGCTGAACAGGAAGATCCGCTGCAGGAAGGGAAGTTGGGGTCGGTACAGGCCCAGCTCCCCGGTCACCCGCTCCAGGGGGTCCGCCAGCCTCCCCAGCCCCAGCCGCGACAGCAGCGCCACGCCCCAGCCACCCAGGCGCCGGGACAGGAGCAGGGTCGTCACCAGGGCCAGGACCAGCAAGACGGGGATCAGGACCAGGGTGACCCCCGGCAGGGGCACGCCCGCCAGGGTGGCCGCCAGCAGGACCAGGAGCGCGGCCAGAACCAGGGCGCCCAGCCCCATGAGCCGGTCCAGCAGGGTCGCGCAGAAGACCCCGAGCCGCCGGCCCTCCTGGCCGCCCAGGTCGACGATCTTCCAGGCGTCACCGCCGATATTGGCCGGCAGGAAGTTGTTGAAAAACAGCCCGATGAAATAGACCCGAAGGATGCGGCGCGTCGAGGCGGTGATCCCCCCCGCGCGCAGGATCCAGGCCCACTGCAGGGCCCCACCCACGGCCGAGGCCCCGTAGACGACCAGGGCGGCCGCCAGCAGCCCCCAGCGGGGATGGGTCATGTCGGCGGTGATATCGGCCAGCGACAGGCGCGACAACACGAACCAGATCAGCAGCGAGCTGACCAGCAGCTTGCCGGCAAAAACCAGGACCGGACGCACCGCAGAGCCGCCCGCCGCAGGGCGTTCGGCGGTCATGACCGGTCACCCCGGTCGGCGACCTGCTGGAAATATTCCAGGGACTCGTCCACACAGCGCTGCCAGCTGAAGGTGCCGGCCCAGCGGCGCGCCGCCTCGCTCATCCGTGACCACAGCGCCTCATCGCGCAGCAGGCCCACCGCGGCTGCGGCCATGGCCCGGTGGTCGCCGTAGGGAACCAGCAGGCCCGTCTCGCCGTCCCGCACCGAATCCTTCAGGCCCGGGCGGTCGCTGGCGATGACCGGCAGTCCGCACTGGTTGGCCTCGATCACCGTCAGCCCCCACCCCTCCTTGGGGCTGGGGTTCAGGAACACCCGGCAGCGGTGCAGGGTCCGGACCAGTTCGTCCCAGGGCTGGAAGCCCCGGAACTCGACCACCGCGTCCAGCCCCAGCTTCCCGCACAGCCGCCGCAGCCGGCCCTCGTCCGGCCCCCGCCCCATGACCAGCATGCGCGCGCCGGGAAGTTCCCGGTGGATGAGGGCGAAGGCCTTCAGGGCCACGTCGATGCTCTTGTAGCGGCGCAGGCGGCTCCAGGTCACGACTAGGGGCGCCGGATCGCGGTCCGGTGGATCATCCAGCGTGAAACGCTGGTGGTCCATGCCGCAGTAGATGGTCCGGATACGCTCGGGCCGCAGGCCCCGGTCGACAAGGTCGTCGCAGGTGGAGGGGCTGATCACCTCGAAATCGACGTCCCGGTACAGGTGCCGGATCAGGCTTTCGGCGGCATAGACGTAGCTGGCGGTCAACGGGTTGGTTTCCCGGTAGACCGTGGCGCCGAACAGGTGGGGCACGATGGCCACCAGGGGGGTGCGCCCGCGGTACAGGGGCGTGTAGAAGGGGATCTTGTTGATATCCTCGACCAGCAGGTCGTACCGGCCGCGCCGCAGCATGCCCCTGACCACCGGCGGCAGCACGAAGTTGGCCACGGCCCAGTGGCCCCGGCGGTGGATATCGACCCCGTCGATGTTGTCGCGGCGGTCGGCACCCGGATAGCCGCTGCAGACGAGGTCGACCTGCCAGCCCGCAGCCGCCGCGCCCTTGAGGATGTGGTGCAGGTGCAGCTCGGCGCCGCCCCCCAGGGGGTCGCCGATATCCCTCCAGTTGACCGCCAGCAGTTTCAGGAGTCATCCTCCGCGCGAAAAATCAATGGTCACGCCCGGCAAGGGGCTTGCGGCCGATGACACCGATGGTGGGCGTCGTGTAGAGGGCCAGGCGCTTGGTGCCGAACCAGCGGCGCCACTTCCGGTCCAGGCGCGCCAGCGGCGGTATGGGCTCCGGGTGCATGGGCAGCTTCCAGCCCAGCCTGGTCACCAGGATCTTGCGCAGGGCGCGGTACCAGAGGCCCGGCACCATCCAGTCCCCGTAGCTGCGCACGGGCTCCAGCCCCTGGCCCGCCATGATCCGTTCCAGGTGGCCCACGGTGAACTGGGTTTCCCAGCCGGCGAACCAGCGGTTCAGGGCGATGAGCACCTGCTTGCCCAGGGTGTAGTAGTGGAAGGTCTGGGGCACGTCCACGACCAGGTAGCCACCCGGCTTGAGGATGCGGATGTTGTCCTGCAGCAGCGGCAGAGGGTCGCGGAAATGTTCCAGCAGGCCCTGGTGGAACACCACGTCGAAGGTTCCGTCCCCGAAGCCCGAGGCCAGCCCGTCCCCGCAGACGGGAAAAACGGTGACGCCGGCCTCGGCGGCGGCCCCGGCGGTCAGGTCCAGGGAACCCCGGACGTAGTCCAGGGTGACGACCTCCGCCCCTGCCCGGGCCAGGGCCACGGCGTCCCTGCCGCTGCCCGCCCCCACCTCGAGGATGCGGATCCCGCCCAGATCACCCCGGGCATCCAGGTCGTAAAGCCGCGTGATCTCGCGCACGAGCCGGCCGTCGTTGTCGTAGACCTCGTCCAGGTCGATGGCCTCGGCCTGGTCCCAGAACCGCTGCCAATGCTCGGGTGTGGATGTCCTCACGTCTGCTCCCCCGTTGCGCGGCCGGCGGCGACTTCGGCGGCCGCCTTGTCCAGCACGCCGTTGACGAACCCCACCGCGCTGCCCTCGCAGTAGCGGTGGGTCAGATCGAGGGCCTCGTTGATGACCACCGGGTGGGGCACATCCGGGCTGTAGCGCAGCTCGGCCAGCCCCATGGACAGGATGACGATCTCCAGGGAACCGAGCCGATCCGGATCCCAGCTGCTGGTGACCAGGGACTTGAGCCAGCGGTCGATATCGGCGCTGTGGGCCTTGACCTTACCGGCAAGCTGCCGCGCGAACTCCGCGGTTTCGGGCGCCGACTCGCGGCGCTGGAGCTGGTCTTCCAGCACATCCGGCAGCGGCGAGCCGCTGATCATGGATGCGTACATGGACTGCAGGACGATCTCCCGCCCTTTTCTGCGCTTGCCCAAGGTTCTATTCCTCTGTCAAAGACCCTCGACCGGATCGCCGTCGTAAAGAGAGGGGGAAGGCAGAAACCTTCCCCTGTGAATTTTAACCTGCCGGCGGCGTCCGTGCAACGCCTTTGCACAACCGCCCATGCCCGAAATCGCATTACCTAACCAGAAGGATCCTCCCGGTCCGTGTCTCCCCTCCGGCCAGGAGCCGGTATAGATACACCCCGCTGGCCACCGACCGGCCGGAATCATCCTTGCCCGACCAGGTTGCGCCGTAAATACCCGGGGCCCTGGTCTCCGCGCTGATGAGATTCCTGATCAGACGGCCACGCAGGTCATAGACCGCCAGAGCGACGCGGGCCGATCCCGCCAGTTCGAAACGAATGGTTGGGTCGGTGCCGCCTTCCTCGGCAGCGACCACGACCCGGTCAAGGATCCCGCCTCCACCGATCGGCTGGGACATGTCTCCGCCCCACCCCCGGACGACCCAGGGAGCCCCGCTGTCCGCTCGGGGGTCGGCACCGAGTTTTTCGAAGGGAAACTCGTCGGTGGCGATCACATGGCCGTCGGCATCGTGGATGGCCAGCCGATAGCTGTAGGTTCCCGCCGGTGCGCCCGGGGGAACCTCCTGGACCAGGCCGCTCCGCGAAACCACCTGACCGGGCGCGAGATCCCGACCTCCCGAAGACAGCACGGGGAACCACCGGCCATCGGGCAGGGCCGCACCCAGGGTGACCTCTCCCCAGACCGGAACATCCGTGACATTTGCGATACTGGCGGAAAAAACGAACTGCCCACCGGACATGGGAACCTGCACAGGTGGGGCCTCGGGGGTCAGTTCGACTCGCAGCGACGCGGACACCAGATCGCTGCGCAGAATACCAAAACCGGCTTCTCCCTGAGCAACATAGATCAAGCCCTGATCCAGCAGAACCTCGCCGGCATGACCAAGGACTTCGAAAAATCCGGCTTCCACCATCTGTGACGGATCCGAGATGTCGATGATGTGCAGACCAGCCACAACATCGGCGACATAGGCGAAGCTCCCGTCGACAGCAACTCCCCGGGTCGACAGGGGAGCGGGAAACCGTCCGACTTCGACAGGATGCGCAGGATCGCTCACATCCAGGGCCACAAGACCGTCGGTGGCGCAGGCGAGAAACACATGATCCCCCTGCGCCGCGGAATCGTAGACATACGGAACATCTTCATAGCTGCCCACCTCCAGCGGAGACTCGGGGTCGCCGGCATCGACGATGCGCAGGCCGTTGAAAAAGTCGGACAGGAACAGCAGGCTGCCCGACACTTCGACATCCAGAGTTGCGCCGTCAGTGGCCAGAAATCCGACAGCGCGGGGATGGACCGGATCCTGGAGATCCAGGACATGAACGCCGCCGTCGTTGACCGTCACATAGGCGTGATCACCCGCCATGGCGACATCCAGGGCACCGCCAACCAGAGGGAGCACCCCCAGTTCAAAGGGCGACATGGGATCGGTGACATCGATCATCAGCAAGCCTTCGTATCTGCTGGTCAGGTAGGCGAGATCCCCGGCCACGGCCACGCCGTAGGTCGTCGCAAAGGGACGATAAAACCCCATATCGAGGGGAACCTGAGGGTTGCTGATATCGACGATGTTCAACCCTCGCTTGTTGTTCGCGACATAGGCATAACGGCCCTGAACATCGATATCCTCGGCCAGATAGCAGGCGTAGGCGAATCCCTTGTCGAACGGAGCTACCGGGTCGGCGATGTCGACGGCCCGAACTCCTTCAAAGCAGGCGGCGGCGAATACGGTGGCGCCGGCAAGCGCCACATCCACGATTGGGCCCGGCGAGCTGTAAGTTCCGACAACGCTGGGCGCCGAAGGATTGAGATAGCTGATGATGCTCAGGCCCTCCACATCACTGGCCATATAGATATACTGACCGTCCGCAGCCAGGGCCCTGGCGATCCCCCCCGGATCAACCGAACCCAGCTCCAGAGGCCGGGCGGGGTTCGACACCGAAAGAATGGTGACCCCGTCGAATCCATCGGCCAGAAAGCAGAATCCCCCCGCGATGGCGACATCCGTGACCTCATCGTCCGTCTCGAATCCGCTGACTTCGAAGAGGGAATCCGTGTCGGCGACATTGATGATCTTCAGGCCGCCGGGGCCATCGGCGACATAGGCGAGCTCGTCGCTCACGGTGATGTTCTCCACCCATCCGGAGGTGTCGAACACGCCAAGCAGGGCAGGAGCCGCAGGAACGCTCACATCGTAAATCCGCATGCCACCACCGCCGGTGGCGACATAGGCCCGGCCCGCAGCGACGCAGACGCTCACGCAACCCAGGCCGGAATCGATGACGGCCTCTTCGAAGGGCGCCTGGAGATCCTCGAAGTTGATGATCCTCAACCCCGCGCCCCCGTCGGCGACATAGGCATGATCGCCGTCCACGGCGATTCCCCATACACCCGACGGCAACAGAACCTGTCCCTGCGGGACGATCCGGTCGTCCTCGTCCACCCGGGCGGTGATGAAGACCGGGCCATTGCCGAAGAAGAGAGAACCTGCGTGCTCACAGACCGCAGTGCAGATGCCGCCCCCCCAGGCTCCCAGCCAGGAGACGTTCTGGCCGTCATGGGTCAGGGCGGTATCCTGCTGGTTCAACAGAGCCAAACGGGAACGCGAAGCCTGCTGTCCCAGGGAAATTGAGGCCGATGCACATGCAAACACCAATAAGACACACAATCCGAGTTTCATATCAGTACCTCCGAAAATCACTCCCCCATGGATATGTCATCATGATATCATACTTCTTGAACCCCCTTGCGAAAATTCCTCAAAGGGACAGGCCGTAACGCTCCTGGAGGATGTTCATGTGATGCCGTTCATGCCCGGCCACCAGCCAGGGCACCGCCCCGGCGGTCAGCGGCGCACCGTTGCAGATGCCCGACCGCCGCCTCATGGCCGCGTCGAAGCTGCGCCACAGGTACAGATGATCCGTGCGGCAGACATGCTGCTCCCGGCGCAGGGAGGCCACCGAGCGCCCGTGGGCCGCCGCGACGGCCGCCCAGGCGTCCTGGTTCATGCCCGGCTGCGGGTCCGCCGCGCCCCGGGCCAGCCACAGGCTGCGGAATGCGAACAGGCGCTCGGTATCGATCAGGTGACCGACGACCTCCTTGACCGACCACTTGTCCGGCGCGGGGCGCCGGGCCGCGGTTTCCTCGTCGAGGCCGCGCATGAAATCGAGCATGACCAGGCCCTGCCTCTTCAGGTGCCCGAGGATGTCGGTCACCTCCGCCGGCACCAGGTCCAGGTAATTCTGCAGATAGGGTTCGCATTGCCCGGGTTGCGGGCGCGTCCACTTGTCCATGGCGACCCCCTCAGCCTTCGTCGATGGCGGCGCACAGGTCGATCATCTCCAGGGCGGTCAAGGCGGCGTCGAAGCCCTTGTTGCCGGCCTTGGTGCCGCTGCGCTCGACGGCCTGATCGAGGGTCTCGGCCGTGACCACCCCGAACACCACCGGGATGTCCGAATTCAGGGAGACCTGGGCGATGCCCTTGGTCACCTCGCTGGCGATGTAGTGGAAGTGGGGCGTATCCCCCTGGATGAGGCAGCCCACGCAGATGACGGCGGCATAGCGGCCGGTCCGCACCAGACGCTTGGCGGCGATGGGGATCTCGAACCCGCCCGGCACCCAGGCGGTGTCGATCTGTTCGTCCCCGACCCCGTGGCGATGCAGGCAATCCAGCGCCCCTGCCATCAGTTCACCGGTGAAGAATTCGTTGAAACGGCTGCCGACCACCGCGATCCGCTTGCCGCGCGCGTCGAACTTGCCCTCGTATCTGGCGCCCATGTCACCCTCCTTTACAGGTGGTCGAGTATGTGGCCCATGCGGGCCTTCTTCGTCTTCAGGTATCGCTCGTTGCGCGGGTTGGGGACGATCTCCACCGGAACCCGGTCCACGACCTCCAGGCCGTAACTCTTCAGACCCACGATCTTGCGCGGGTTGTTCGTGATCAGGCGCATGCGACGCACCCCCAGGTCCCGCAGGATCTGGGCCCCGATGCCGTAGTCGCGCAGATCGGCGGGGAAGCCGAGCTTCTCGTTGGCCTCCACGGTGTCCGCTCCCTCGTCCTGCAGGCGGTAGGCCTTCATCTTGTTCACCAGCCCGATGCCGCGGCCCTCCTGGCGCATGTACAGGAACACCCCCTTGCCCTCGCCCGCGATGAGCTTCAGAGCGGCATCCATCTGCTGGCCGCAGTCGCAGCGCAGGCTGTGGAACAGGTCCCCGGTCATGCACTCGCTGTGCACGCGCACCAGGACCGGCTCCTCGGGCGTGATGTCGCCCATGACCAGGGCGATGTGGGTGGCGTTGTCCACGCGCGTGGAATAGGCCACCATCTCGAAATCCCCCCACTGGGTCGGCAGGGGCACCTCCGCCTCCCGGACGACCTGCTGCTCGTTCCGGCGCCGCCAGGCGATCAGGTCGGCGATGGTCACGAGCTTCAGGTCGTGTTCCCGCGCCATCTCACGCAAGCGGGGCATGCGCGCCATCTCGCCGTCGTCGTCCATGATCTCGCACAGCAGGCCCGCCGGATACAGGCCGGCCGCCTGGCACAGATCCACCACGGCCTCGGTGTGCCCCGCCCGCTGCAGCACCCCCCCGGGCTGGGCTTCCAGGGGAAAGATGTGGCCCGGGCGGGCCAGATCGCCCGGCCGCGTCCCCCGGTCGATGAAGACCTGGACGGTGCGGGCCCGGTCGGCGGCGCTGATGCCGGTGGTGATCCCCTGGGCCGCGTCGATGCTCACGGTGAAGTTCGTGCCCAGGGCCGCGGTGTTGCGGGAAACCATGGGATGAATGTCCAGCTCCCGCAGCCGCTCGCCGCGGGCAGCCAGGCAGATCAGCCCCCGGCCGTGCTTGGCGATGAAGTTCACCGCCTGGGGGGTGACCTTCTCGGCGGCGATGATGAAATCGCCTTCGTTCTCACGGTCCTCGTCGTCCACCACGATGACGATCTCGCCCCGGCGCAGGGCTTCCAGGGCGTCCTCGATGGAGTCACAGGACCAGGTCGATTCGCTTGGGCTGTTCATGATGATCCTTTGCTGGTTGAGCGTCCGAACCCCGAGGCCAGGATCTTGTCCATGGTCAGGCCCCTGCCGGCCGCGGCGGGCCCCGAGGTCCCATCCTCCCGGAGCCGCGCGAAGCCGCCGCCCTGCACGGCGGACTTGACCAGGACATCCATTTCCAGGTTGACCGGATCACCGGGACGCAGGTCCGCGAACGTGGTCCGGGCCATGGTGTGGGGGATGATGTTGACTGCGAAGGTGCCGCGGAAGGGCCCCTGGTCCAGCGTCAGCGAAACGCCGTCAACGGCGACCGAGCCCTTCGGGACCAGGAAGCGGCCCAGATCCCGCGGGTAGGCGACCTTCAGCAGCCAGCCGCCGCGGACCCTGCTCACAGCGCGCACCGTCCCCACCCCGTCGACATGCCCCTGGACCAGGTGCCCGTCCAGGGCGTCGCCCACGCGCAGGGCAGGCTCCAGGTGCAGGCGCCGGCCCTTCCGCCACCGTTCCAGGGTCGTCAGACGCCTGGTCTCGGCCGCGGCCTCGACCACGAACCCGCGCGGTCCGGTCGCAACGGCCGTCAGGCAGATCCCGTTGACGGCCACGCTGTCGCCGACCTGGAGTTTCGCGGCCGTCCGTGGGGCGGCGATGTCCAGGCGCAGAACACCACCCCGGGGGGTGACCCCCCTCAGGATGCCGATTTCGCGGATCAGACCCGTGAACATTCCCGTCACCTCCAGTGCCGGCCGGCGCTCATGCCATGACCTTCAGAAGCATGTCCAGAAAACTCGTACGGTCATAAACCGACAGGGTATCCTGGCCGTAGCGTTCCACCCTGGTCAGGGTGTAACCATGGCTTGCGACCGGGGCATCGGGCCAGCGCACGCCGCCGCCCAGGAAAACCGGGGCCACGAACAGCGACCAGCGGTCCACCAGCCCCGCAGCGAGGAAGGACCGCGCCAGCCGGGGCCCACCCTCGATCATGGCGGTCATGACGCCCGCCTCGTGCAAGGCGGACACGGCGGCGGCCGGATCGATGTGCCCGTCCTTTTCCGGGGTCAGCAGCACCTGAGCCCCCGCCGCCCGCAAGGCCTCGATACGCGCGGCCGGAGCCCTCTCGGCACCGGCGACCGCCAGGAAGGAGTCGGCCGCCAACCCGTCGCCGAAACTCAGGTCGGTGTCGAAATAACCGGGGCGCGGAGGTTTGCGCGGACCGTCCGCAGGCGTCCTGGCCAGACGCGAATCCAGGCGGGGGCGGTCGGCGCGGGCCGTCCCCTCGCCCACCAGCACGGCATCCATCCAGCAGCGGCGGCGATGCACCTGCTGACGCGACAGGGTTCCGGTCAGGTACACCGGCGCCATGGCCGTCCTGTGGGCCGGATCCGGGGCAAAAAGGCCATCCATGCTCTGGGCGGTCTTCAGTTCGATGAAGGTGCGCTGGAAATTGTCCGTCACCACGAAGGGCCAGACCAGTTCCAGGGCCTCGCGGGCCTTGATCCCGCACACGACATCCAGCCCCCTCTCGCGCAGGAAGCGCCCCCCGCCGCCGGCCACGGTGGGGTTGGGATCACGCATGGCGAAGACCACGCGCCTGATGCCGGCTTCGGCGATGGCCGGGGCGCAGGGAGGGGTCCGCCCGTCGTGGTTGCAGGGCTCGAGGGTCACGTAAAGGGTGGCGCCGCGGGCGCCCGCCCCGGCCTTGTCCAGAGCGACCCTTTCCGCATGCGGCGTGCCCGGTCCGTGGTGGGCACCCAGCCCCAGGACGTTGCCGTCACGGACCACCACCGCCCCCACCGGGGGGTTGGGCCAGGGCCGCACGGGGATGGCGCCGGCCTGCTCCAGGGCCATGGACATGTACTGGGCGTCCTGTTCGCGCACAGGATCCTGGGCAGGCAGCTGCTGGATACTCATGAACACCCGCAGGGTTATTGGGATGGGAACAGGTGGATAACACGGCATGCGCAGGCCTGCGCCGCCGCCGGTCGTCCGCCAACTTCTCCCATCCAGACTATCACTGTCGGCCCCGGAATCGCACCGGATCAGCCTCGGCATGGGGCTGGCCACAAAGCCACCAGACCCTCACGCACCGGCTCGCGGGCTTTTACCGCCGGTGGGGACTTCCACCCCGCCCTGAAGTTGAAGGCGTCGGCCCGGTATCCCCGGGCCATCTTGGTTTGTCGTGATCAAAGATATCGCCGTACGCTGCGCGCGTCAAGATCTACGCCCGCCCTCCTTGGGGGCCAAAAACTCGGGCTCCTTGACGGGCATGCCGGC
Organism: Candidatus Krumholzibacteriia bacterium; assembly: GCA_024763215.1. Classification (GTDB taxonomy): domain Bacteria; phylum Krumholzibacteriota; class Krumholzibacteriia; order LZORAL124-64-63; family LZORAL124-64-63; genus JAHJTW01. Next base: position 25,788 of record JANTFX010000037.1, read on the forward strand.
GGCCTTGAAGCGCCGGCCGGCAAGGCCGTAGAAATCCCTGGCCGGTATCCGGCTGTAGCCCAGCTTGATGTCGAACACCGGTTCGCCCTGCAGGAACCGCCAGTGGTTCAGGAGGGTCGGGATGTTGGCCGGCCATTCCACCTGGATGAACCGCCGGTGGGAGGAGCTGAGATTCACGGCCGGATCGTTGCGCTTGGCGGCGAAGTGGATCAGATCCAGGATGGCGCGGTCATCGACCAGGGCCCGGTCTTCCCTGTCCAGGAACCGCTCCTGGATGGTGCGGGCGAGGGCGGTATCCACCCCGCCCCAGGTCAGGTCGACGACGTACTTGTCGTAGGTGTCGATGGCGTCCATCACGAACGCCCCCAGCATGGCTTCGAAACCATGGTGCGCCCCGATGTAGAGCATGGCCAGGTCGTCGCTGATCCCGTCTCCGGCGCAGCGCCGGAAATAGACCTGGTCCTGGTCGGGAAAACGATAGGCCCGGTCCCTGCCCCCGAGGATGACCCCGGCGTCCCGCAGACCGCGCAGCTGTTCGTCGCTGAACACGGTCTGCCCCGTATCGCCCAGGCCGCAGAGCTTGAATTTCTCCCGGTCGACGATGAGGATCTCTCCGCCCCCGATATGGAAGGGGGCGCCGCCGAAAGTCCGCTTCCTGTGCATCATGGCCGTTTCCCGATAGGTCCAGTCGTCCATGAACCCGGCCAGGACCATGCCCGTCAGGAACGCGCGGGTCGGCACCTTGCGCCCGGCCAGGAATTCCACCCCGAAGATAGGCGCCCCCCCGATGGTCAGCTCGATTTCGGGCTGCCAGAGGTTGTCCAGGATCCAGCGGCTGAACCGCTGGAGCATGTCGCCGCGCCGCCTGCGGACCAGGAATCCCTTGAGGTTGGGGTCTCCGGTCTCCAGGACGGTCAGGACGCGGTCGAAGGTGGCGTCGGGAAACTGCAGGGCCACGCCCCACTCGTCGGTGAACCAGCCGTGGCCGTTCTGAGCCCGCCCCAGAACGGACTGGGGCAGCAGGTCCGTCAGGGTGCTCGGGCCGGCGGTGAACCGTTGGCGCATGAGGTAATCGAAATCCAGCTGCACGAGGCGATTGAAGAGCTCGGCATCGCGGCGGATGTCCATGGTGCGCGCGCCGCCATAGCGCGACCGGGAGGACCGGTCCTGCCGGCGGGGGGACCGCTGCGCCTTGCCGCTGACCCGGTCCAGCAGTTCTTCCAGCCGGCTGGCCGCCGAACGCTTGCGCCTAGGTGGTCGCGACACGCCGCATCCCCCGTCCGGTCATGACCGGCCCACCGCATCGCCGTCGGGGCCGGTCCAGTCCGCGAAAAGGGCGTCGGTGAATTGCTCGGCATCGAACACCGCGAAATCCTCCACCTTTTCGCCCATGCCCACGTAACGCACGGGCAGGCCCAGCGTCTCGGCGATGGCAACCACGATCCCGCCTTTGGCGGTGCCGTCAAGCTTGGTCAGCACCAGGCCCTGGACCGGGATGGTCTCGGCGAAGACCCTGGCCTGGCTCAATCCGTTCTGACCGGTGTTCCCGTCCACCACCAGCAGGGTTTCGGGATCCCTTCCGGTCTGCTTACGGATGACCCGCGCCACTTTTCCCAGCTCGTCCATCAGGTTGGACTTGGTGTGCAGGCGGCCGGCGGTGTCGACGATCAGCACGTCGCAACCGCGGGCCTGGGCGGCGCTCAGGGCGTCGAAGACCACCGCGGCCGGATCGGCGCCCTGGCCCTGGGCGATGCAATCGACGCCGAGGCGGTCGGCCCAGATCTGCAGCTGCTGGACGGCCGCGGCGCGGAAAGTGTCCCCCGCGGCCAGCATCACCTTCCGGCCCTCGGCCTGCAGCATGTGGGCGAGCTTGGCGATGGAGGTCGTCTTGCCCGTGCCGTTGACCCCCACGACGAAGATGACCTCGAGGCCGGCGGCGCCGGCCGGTCCGGGTTCCGCTCCGGGTTCCTGCCGCTTCCGGTTCTTCTTCTTGTTCTTGCCCCGGGTCTGATCGGGCTGGTCCCAGGTCAGGGGTTCGAGCTTGGGCTGGGCGGTGGTCAGGATACGGCGCACATCCTTGCTGATGACCTCGAGCACCGAATCCAGGGTGGCTTCCCCACCTTCCTCCTTCAGCCTTTTCTCGATGTTGCGGGTGATCGCCACGGCCGACTGCACACCCATATCCGCGGAGATCAGGAGCTCCTCGATCTGGTCCAGGGTGTCCTCATCCAGACGGACCTTGCCGCCGAAGATGCTCTGCATGCGCCCCACGAAACCCTCGCGGGTCTTGCTCAGCCCTTTCCGGAAACGGTTGAACGCACCCCTGATCATTCGCTCGCCTCCAGGGTGTGGGCATCGTCCTCATCGGGCTCAGGCGGCTCTGCGACCTCCACCGGCCCGGCATTTTCGTCCAGCCGGCGCCGCCTGCTGGCGATGGCATCGCCCAGATCCTGGTCGCTCTGGGACTCGGCCACATCATGGAAGCTCACCGAGACGATGCTGGAGACGCCGGGTTCCATCATG
>JANTFX010000038.1 GCA_024763215.1 Candidatus Krumholzibacteriia bacterium
GCGTATGCCAGGCGTCGGCGCGAAGGCCGCCTGGCCGAAGCCGAGACCTTTCGGCAGCGTCTGCTGATGATGACCGGGAATACCAGGCGGCACGAGGCGGCCCGGGCCCTGGTCTCGTTCGCCGCCCAGGACATGCGGGACGGCGAGGCTGAGCAGGCCCGCACCCTGGCCCGCGGCATCGAGGGCATGTTTCCGGCCGAGGGCCTCGATCTGGACCGCAAGGTGCGCCGGGCCGATGTGGCCTCGCTGGAGCTTGTGGCCGGCTTGCAGTCCCAGTTGCCCGATACCCTCGGGCTGCTCGAGACCTACGCGCACATGATCAGCCTGGACCGCGGTTGCCTGCCCGCCCTGGAAGGGTTCGCAAGGACAGCCCTGGCGGCGGGGGTGCGCTTGCCCCAGGCCACGACCAACGCCCTGCGCGCGGTGATCCGCAGCGACAACCGCCCGGACCTGATGGCCCTGCTGGCCGAGTGCTACCAGAGGCGCAGCTACCACGCCCGGGCGGTCAAGTGGATGGAAAAGGCGGTGGCCGGAGAACCCGACAACCAGCGTTTCCGGCAGGACCTGGCGCGCTACAAGGACACATGCCCGGCCTGGCTCCTGTCTTCCCCATGACGCAAGGGAATCTTTATGAAAAGAGAGGACCGGCCCCGTATAACGGAGCCGGTCCAACGGCATGCCGGTGGGGGATTGGAGGGAGATACCGACAAGCCGCGTGCTCTGGAGAGAGAGTTTCTTCAATCCCTATGACGCAATATTAAAGGAATCTTGGCGGCTTGGCAATAAAAAAAATTAAAAACACCGATTTTTTGCGACAATTTCGAGATAAATTTCTAATGTCTGGTGACTATAATGAAAAATTAATCTAAATCATGGAAATTGCCGGGGAATATCCAAAGGTCCTTGCCTTCACCCAAGTGGATATCTCATAGAAAGTTCCGGATTTTTGCAATGCCGGTTCAACTAGGGGGGCCTGGCGGCCCCCCTTAGATGATTGCCTGTTTTTATTTAAGGATTTCCTTAGTCTATTCTTTGGTCTTTTACCTCTTGTAGAGGTAGTACGCCAGGGGGATCACCACCACCGTCAGCACCGTCGACAGCAGCGAACCCATCATCAGGCTGATGGCCAGACCCTGGAAGATGGGGTCGAACACCATGACGAACGAACCGGTCACCACGGTGCCGGCGGTCAGGGCGATGGGCAGAAAGCGCACCGCGCCCGATTCGATCACCGAATCCTCCAGGCTGAGGCCGTCCTTCAGGCGCGCTTCGATGAAGTCGATCAGCAGCACGCTGTTGCGCACCATGATGCCCGCCAGGGCGATCACCCCGATCATGGAGGTCGCCGTGAAGAAGGCGCCGAACAGCAGGTGCCCGGGGATGATCCCCACCAGGGTCAGGGGTACCGGGATCATCATCAGCAGGGGCACGGTGAAGTTCTGGAACATGCCCACGATCAGCAGGTAGATGATCACCAGCACCACGGCGAAGCTGATGCCCAGGTCGCGGAACACCTCGTAGGTGATGTGCCATTCCCCGTCCCACTTCATGGCGTAGTGATCCTCGGTCCTGGGCTGGACCGTGTTGTACTTCTTGATGTGGGTGCCGTCGGGCATGACCAGCTTGTCGATCTCCGGGTTCATGTCCAGCATGGCGTACACGGGGGATTCCAGCTCCCCGGCCACGTCGCCGGTGACGTAGACCACGGATTTGAGGTTCTTGCGGAAGCGGCTCTTCTGGTTCAGGTCCTTGTCGATCCTGACCACATCCGACAGGGGGATCAGGGCGCCTTCGCGGCTGTATATGTACAGGTCGCTCAGGCTCTGGGGATCCGACCGGTCGGCGATGGGCAGGCGCAGGTTGATGGGCACGGGCTCGGCCGCTTCCTCCATGTGCGCAAGGCCCTGATCGTAACCGTTGAGGGCCACGCCGAGGGTCATGGCCACCTGCTGGGTGCTGACGCCGCGCACCGCGGCACGGTCGGTATCGACCGCCAGCTTGTAACGCGTCTGGTCGTCCTCGACGAACCAGTCCGTGTCCACCACGCCGGGGGTGCTGTCGAAGATCTTCTTGATCTGCCTTGCCGCCGCGATGCGGCCCTCGAACGTGGGGCCGTAGACCTCGGCCACCAGGGTGGACATCACCGGCGGTCCGGGCGGGACCTCCAGGACCTTGACCGACGCCTTGTACCGGGTGGCGATCTCGTCGATGGGGCCGCGCACCCGCTTGGCCAGGGCGTGGCTCTTGTCCTTGCGTTTCTTCTTGTCCACGATGTTGACCTGGATGTCGGCCACGTTGGGGCCCTGGCGCATGAAGTAATGCCTGACCAGGCCCGAGAAGTTCACGGGCGCGGCGGTGCCGGAGTAGATCTGGTAGTCGGTCACCTCGGGCACCGTGGACAGGTAGTCCCCGATTTCCCGCGCGAGCTGGGTGGTCGTCTCCAGGGTCGTGCCTTCGGGGGTGTCGATGATGACCTGGAACTCGCTCTTGTTGTCGAACGGCAGCATCTTGACCTGGACGGTCCGGGTGAAGAACAGGATCGTCGAGGCCGCCGTCAGCAGGGCGACCACCAGCAGGGCGATGACTCCCTTGCGGGGGTTGTCCACCAGGGGCCGCACCAGCCGGTTGTAGGTCCTGTAGATCTTGGTCTGGTGCAGGCTGTAGCTGTCGGCGCCGGCGCCTTCGAGGGTGCCGTCGCCCACCAGGTCGTCCTTCCAGTGCTGCTTGGGCTTGAGCAGACGCAGGGCGAGCCAGGGCGAGATGGTCAGGGCCACGAAAAGGCTGAACACCATGGCCAGGGAGGCGCCGATGGGCATGGGCTTCATGTAGGGACCCATCAGGCCGCGGACGAACGCCATGGGCATCATCGAGGCGATCACCGTCAAGGTAGCCATGATGGTGGGGTTGCCCACCTCGCGGATGGCGCCCAGGGCGGTTTTCAGATTCCTGTTGCCGGCCATCTGGAAATGGCGGTGCATGTTCTCGACGATGATGATCGTGGCATCTATGACGATGCCGGTGACGAGGATCAGGGCGAACAGCGTCACCCGGTTCAGGGTGTAGCCCTGGATGTAATAGACGAACAGGGTCAGGGAGAAGGTGGTGGGGATGGACAGGAAGATGATGGTCGCACCCCGCCAGCCCATGGCGAAGAAGACCACGATCACCGCCAGGAAGATGGCCGTGGCCAGGTTGCCGATCAGGCTGTGGGCCTTGTCCTTCGCCGTGGCGCCGTAGTTCCTGGTCACGGTGACGTGCACGTCGTCGGGCAGCAGCCGGGGTTCGAGCTGGTCGATCTTGCCCAGGATGGCATCGGCGACCCGGGTGGCGTCGCTGCCCTTGCGCTTGGCCAGGGTGATGGTGACCGCGGGATATTCCGAGCCGACGGCGTAGGTGGGGGCGATCTGCTTCTGGACCGCGGCCGGACCCAGGCCCATGAAGGTGTAGTTGTCGATCTCACCCGGCCCGTCGGTCACGGTGGCCACATCCATCATGCGCACCGGGCGCCCGCCGAAGCTGCCGACGACCAGGTTGGCCACGTCCTGGGCCGAGCGCAGGAAGGTGCCGGTCTCCACCTGGAACTGCTCGTTGCCGGCGGCGAAACCGCCCGAAGGCAGGTTCTGGTTCTGCATCTGCAGGGCCGGCAGGATGGACAGGGTGGTCAGGTTGAAGGCGGCCATCCGTTGCGGGTCGAGCTGCACGCTCACGGTGCGGGGGCGACCGCCGATGATGTCGCTGACCGAAACATCGGGGATGTCCATCAGCTCGTTGCGCAGCTCGCCGGCGATCTGGCGCAGACCGTACCCGTCGTACTTGTCGCTCCAGAGCGTGAGGGCCATCATGGGCACGTCGTCGATGCTGCGCACCTTGATCAGGGGCGGCTTGATCCCCTGGGGCCACAGGTCGGCGTTGCTGTAGATCTTGTTGGCGATGCGCGTCAGGGCCTTTTCCTGGTCGGTGCCCACGTAGAAGCGGGCGGTGACCATGGAGAAGCTGGGGTAGCTGGCCGAGTAGACGTACTCGACGCCCTCGATCTCCCAGATCTTCTGCTCCATGGGCCGGGTGACGATGTTCTCGATCTCCTGGGGGCTGGCCCCGGGCATCTGCACCATGATGTCGATCATGGGCACGACGATCTGGGGTTCTTCCTCGCGCGGGGTCAGCGACAGGGAGAACAGGCCCAGCAGCAGGATGGCGATGATCAACAGGGGCGTGATCTTCGAGTTGATGAAAACCGAGGCTATCTTCGCCGAGAAACCGAGGCTGGGCTCCTTCTCCGGTACCGGCGGCAGGGGTGGTTGGCGCTGGTCCATGTTACTTCACCACCTTGTCGCCCTCGGCCAGGGGCTGCGCGGCGGTCAGCACGACCGTTTCCCCGCCCTGCAGGCCCGAGAGCGCTGCGAAGGCGTCGCCATGGGGCCGGCCCAGGCGGATCCAGCGGAGATGGGCGGTGCCGTCGTCCCTGACCAGCCAGACCCCGGTCAGCTGGCCGCGGCGGACCACGGCCTGCCGGGGAACCAGGACGCTGGTGGCCATGGGGCCCTGCAGGGTGACCCGGGCGAACATCCCGCTCTTGAGGCGATGGTCGGGGTTGGGCACGATGGCTTCGATGTCGTAGGTGCGGCTGCCGGGGTTGGCCGTCGGGATGACCCTGGAGATGACCGCGTCATAGACGGCGTCGGTCAGGGAGGTCACCTCGACCCTGATCGCATCGCCCACCTTCAGGTTGGAGATGTCCTTCTCGCCCACGTGGGCCACGACCTTCATGGTGCTAATGTCCTCGAGGATCATCAGAGGCATGCCCGGGTTGGCCATGTCCCCTTCCTCGATCATCTTGCGCCCGACGATGCCGTCGGACGGAGCCGTGATATCCAGGTAGCTCAAATGAACGTTGACCTCGCGGAGGCCCGCCTCGGCCATCTTCAGACCCGCGGCGGCGCGGTCCCGGCCGGTCAGCACATCATCGAGCTGCTGCTTGGAGACCGACTTGTCGGCGTAGAGATTCTGGAAGCGGGTGGCCATCTTCTCGGCGTTGGCCAGCACGGCCTTGGCCTCGGTGATGCCGGCCTCGGCCTGGGCTTTCTTGGCCCGCAGATCCGTGTCGTCGATGCTGATCAGCGGGTCGCCCTTGCGGACCGCGTCGCCTTCTGCGGCGTGGATCTTCTTCACCCAGCCCATCATGCGGGTCGAGACCATGATGGAGGTCTCGGCCTCCAGGCTGCCGGTGGCCGTCAGTTCCCGGGGGGCCGTGGACACCTGGATGGCGGCCGTTTCGCAACGCACCTCCTTGGGAGAGGAGGCGTTGGTTTCCGAGCTGGGGGAGCAGCCGCCCAGGGCCAGCGCAGCCGCGGCTGTGATCATCAAGCGCAGGGAAATTCGCCTTTTCGTTGCCATGAAGGGAAGCCTCCTGAGGTTAGCGAGACCGTGACGGGTCCTCTGCCGGGGTGTTGTCGACGCCGTTGCCGATCACGTCGGCGCCGACCGGAACCGCGGCCATGTATTCAAGATTTGCCAGGCCGACCTGGTAGTCGTGCAGGGCCTGGACGAGATTTCCTTCGGCCATGGTGGCGGCCGCCTGGGTGTCCAGAAGATCAACCATGCCGGCCAGGCCTTCCCGGTACTGGTTGGTGACGATGCGCAGGCCTTCGCGCGCGGCAGTCACCGCGTCACGGGCCACGCCCACCTTGTCGTAGGCGGATTTGAGGTTCAACCAGGCTTCGGTGGCCTGGACCGAGGCCTGGCGGGTTTCGAAGTCGAGCATGTGCTGGGCGGCGCGCTTCTGGGCGCGGGCCTTCTTCAGCTCGCTCACGTTCTGCAGGCCCTTGAAGATGTCCCAGGTGGCGTACACGCCCAGGGACCAGCTGTCGGCGTCGTTGCCGAACAGGTTGTCCAGGCTGTAGTAGTCTTTTTCCAGGCTCAGGTTCACGTGGGGCAGCATGGCGCCGCGGGCCACGCCCACCATCTTGCCTGCGGCCTTGGCTTCCAGGCTGCGCGAGGCGAGGTCGGCCCGGGCGCCGGAGGCGGCGGGGTCGAACTGCGCCGGGGGCGGGGTCACGGCTTCGGACTCCAGGGCGGTGCCGACGGCCAGGGGCAGGTCGGTGTCCACAGCGGTCAGCAGCTTGATGTAATGGCCGGCCACCGTGACCATGTTGCGGACCTCGATCAGGCGTTGCTGCAGGCCGCTGAGGTAGACCTTGGCCTGCAGAAGGTCGGCCTCGGTGGCCATCTCGTTGTCCACCATGGACTGGGCCTGGCGGACATGGCCCTCGGCCGAGGCCACCGCCGCCCTCATCACCCGTTCGTAGGCCTGGGCCAGGGCCAGCCCCTCGTAGGCCTGGACGGCATTGAGGGCCACGGTTTCGCGCGCCCGCTTGTGCTTGAAGGCGGCCGCCTCGCTGGCGGCATTGGCCGCCTGCTTGCCGAACAACCCCATACCGCCGTTGAACAGGGGCTGCATGAGCTGCAGACGCGTGATGTGCTGGTTGATCGCGCCGGGGTCGTTCAGCAGGACGGGGTTGAAATCCATCTGCGTGACCTTGCGGTTCTGCAGCTTGAACCCGAAGCTGCTCAGGGCATCGTCGGTGCGCAGGAAGAACTCTCCCAGCTGAAGCTGGGGCAGGAAGCCCCTCCAGGCGCCCTGGGCTTCGGCGGCGGCCGCATCGCGCATGGCGGACGAAGCCGCCAGCATCTCGTTACGGTCCAGGGCCGCCCGCAGGACCTTGTCCTTGGCGACGAAGAGGGTATCTGCGCGCACGGTGCCGATCCGGGTCGCCTCTGCTGCCGGTTGTCCGTCGGCGGCCGCGGCCATCGCGGCGGTTGCGGCGATGAGGATCAGCAGGGTCAGCGTGGCGATTCCTTTGTGGATCATGTTCGACCTCTCCTGGTTAGGAAGGATCAACGTTGGTGTCGGGGACTCCCAGCTTGCGCAGGATGGAGGCCATCAGGCACCACTTGGTAAAACCACTCTGGAAAAGGTTGGCCCCCACGAACAGGGTGAACCAGAGCCAGCCGGGATTGACGTAATGGGCCAGAGCCAGGCTGCCCATGATCATGAAGCCCGCGATGATGCGGATCAGCCGGTCGACGGTCATTGACTCGCTCCTCCTTGGCCATGAGTGCCGGCTTCCCGGGTGGAAGCCTCTTGTGACTCAATAGTTGCGAATATTAAGATATAATGGACTGTTTGTCAAAGTTTGAAAGGAAGATTCCGGGGCAAGCGTATAAGCTGAAGAGGTATTGTGCAATCGGTATTGAATGGACAAGGTGGCGTGCCGCCTTTGCCGGTAGTAATCTAGGATGAATGTTTTGCCTTCAAGTACGCCAACCATTGATCTGGGAGTTCATCGGGATGCCTGCACAGCGACAGCTACTCATCGCGAACCCCCGGGGATTCTGTGCCGGGGTAGAACGGGCCATCGAGGTCGTCAACCGCTTGCTGGAAACCCGGGGCACGCCTCTCTACGTGCGCCGCGAAATCGTCCACAACAAGGCTGTGGTCGAGGATTTCCGGGCGCGGGGGGTGGTTTTCGTCGAGGAGCTGGACCAGGTTCCGGACGGTCAGGTCGTGGTTTTCAGCGCCCACGGGGTTTCGCCGGCGGTCAGGGAAGCGGCCGCCGCGCGCGGGCTGAAGGTCATCGACGCGACCTGCCCCCTGGTCACCAAGGTCCACCATGAGGTCGTGAAGCGCGCGGAGGAAGGTTTCCATCTGCTGCTGATCGGCCATGCGGGCCACGACGAGGTGCTGGGGACCATGGGAGAAGCCCCCGACCGCATCACCTTGATCACCAGCGTCGAGGACGTGGCGGCCCTTGATTTTCCCGCCGGAACCAGGCTGGCCTACGCCACCCAGACCACCTTGAGCGTGGATGAAACCACGGCCGTGGTCGAGGCCCTCAGGGAGCGCTTTCCCGACCTGTTGGAGCCCTCCAAGAGCGACATCTGTTACGCGACCCAGAACCGCCAGGATGCCGTCAAGGACCTGGTCCGCGCCGGGATCGGGCACTTGCTGGTCGTCGGTTCCCAGACCAGCAGCAACAGCCGCCGCCTGTGCGAGGTTGCCGAGAATCTGGGCGTGGGCGCCTCGCTCATCGACGGCATCGACGATATCGATACCGGCATCATCCAGCCCCACCTCGTGATCGGGCTGACCGCCGGAGCCTCCGCGCCCGAACACCTGGTGCAGGAGGTGGTGGATTTTCTGCACTGCGGCGGCTGGGAGCCCCGGGAGGTGGTCACCATGGCCGAGGATGTTTCCTTCTCCTTACCTAGTGAATTGCTTGGAAAAGAATGATATGAGTCCATATCTATGAAGATTTGCAGAAAATGATTTTGACAGGGCCCTGTTGACGGTTTATCATCAATAAGCTAACAGGCTGTTATGCTGTCTGATCCCGAGCTATTGGCCGTCAGCTCCTGGTCATCTACTCCGAGGTCACAGGAATGGAAAAAAAACTGTATGAAATGCAAGCGGAGCTCTGCAAGACCCTCTCCAACCCCAAGCGTCTGGAAATCCTGGATATCCTGAGGGAGCGGGAGGAGATCTCGGTCAACGAGCTGGCCGAGCTGCTGGAGATCCCCAAGGCCAACACCTCGCAGCATCTGGCGGTGTTGCGGCAGGCCCACGTGGTCAACACGCGCAAGGACGGCATCAACGTCTACTACAGCTTGCGGTCCGAAAAGATTTCCGAGGCCTGCGCCATCACCCGCCGGATCCTGCTGGAAAGGCTGGAGGACCAGGTCAACTTTTCCGACCTGCTCAAGAAGAACCAGACCTGACGGTGGTCAGGCACTCAGGATTTCCGCCAGACGGTCCACCAACAGGTGGATCGTCTGCGTATCAAGGGGCGCAGCAAGAGCGTGCAACCGCACATCGGCGGCCAGCCTGCGGATGAGTTCCCCGGCTGCGAGGGCAGGCCGCGAGTCGATCAGACCGGCTTCAAGCAGCTCCTCTTCCAGCTGATCGATCTTGGCCGTCGGGAAACGACGGACCGCCTTGTTCCGCAGGGCCGCCACCAGGGCCGCGCCGTCACCCCCGCATTGTTCCAGGACCGCAGCCACTTCAGGAAGCTTGCTCGAGCTCCCGGCGGCACTGTTGCGCAGGAACTCCAGGGTCATGCGGGGTGGCCGCCCCATGCGCCACAGGTCCAGGAACCGCTCCCAGAGCAGGGTCATGGCTTCGATCTTTTGGTACTCGTCCGGGGTCATCCTTCCTGCATCCCGTAATTTTTCACCTGCGGTGTGCCAGTGCCCCACCGTATCGACGCCCGCGGTCAGCAGGAGGTGCAACAGGGGAAGATCATCGGCCAGCAGGTAGAACATGTGCAGGCTGCCCGGGGAGTTCCAGGTCCGCGGCAGGGGGGGCTTGAGCAGCAGACCGTAGGCTTCGGGTGTCAGGCCCTCGGGGGAGGGGGGGAGCTGTGCCGCCGCCCGGTCGGGATTCCAGGTCTCCAGAACGCCCGCCGGGGCCATGGCGTTCAGCTGCCGGATGGCGGCCAGGTCGATAACATGGGCCGGAGGCAGCCCACGATCGGCCAACACCTGTTGCCAGGCGTCCACCTCGTCAGGCCGGGCACAGAGGTAGAAGAGCTGGAGCTTGCGGTCGGCGGCCAGGTGGCCCAGGCTGGACACGGCGGCGGCGAAGCGCACCGGGTCGCTGGCGGTCAGGATATCATCGAGGATGATCGGTGGGTGCTCGCCCTCTGCCTGCGAGGACAGGAAGCCCAGCCGTACCGCCAGGAAGAGCTGGGTGCGGGTGCCGGCAGAAAGCTGGGCGGGGGTCAGATCCAGATCGGTGGTTTCTTCATGGACCACGAAGGTGGGGGCGCCGCCGGCATCGGACCGGCTGGTCAGGCGCAAGGCCTGGCCGGTGATGGTCTGAAGGATCCGGTCGGCCTCTTCCAGGGCGCGGGGCCGGGTGCGCTGGCGGTACTCGGAGGCGATGTTCTCGAGCAGCATCTCGCCCAGTTCGCAGGCCAGTTCCTGTTGCCAGGCCTCCTGCAGGGCCTCCTCGGCCCGGCCCCGGGCGGCCAGGGCCTGCTCCAGGGCGTGGCCGCCGACGGTGGCCCTGATCTCCTGCTTCAGCCCCCCGATCTCCCGTTCGAGGCCGGCGCTCGCTGCGGCCAGCTCCTGCTCCCGGTTGCGCAGGGAATCCAGTTCCAGAGGTGGCAGCTGCGTCGGGTCCAGGTCGGGGAAGAGCTCCGCGGCCGTGCCCACCTTGCGCTCCAGTTCCGCCAGGGATGCTTCCAGCGTGGAGATTTTCTGCTGCAGTTGGTGGAAGGCGGGTTGCCGGTCCAGAAGCATCTCGATATCCCGGGAGCTGGCCGCTGAAGGATCGAGCTGCAGGGCGTGGAGCAGCCCGCGGAACTTCTGTTGCAGGCGTTCGCGGGTAGAGACGCACTCCTGGATTCCTGTGGCCAGGACCGCCAGGCGGTCCCGGCATACCTGATATTCCCGCCAGCGCCCGGTCAGGGTGGCGCGGGCGCCCCTGGCCGCGGCCGGGTCGGCGACCGCAGCATGGCCCAGGGCCGCGAGCAGATCGTTGCAGGCGGACAGCTCCCGGTCCAGCCGGGACCGGGCGGCATCCAGGGCGTCCCGTGAGCGGCCCCGCTGTTCCAGATAATCGAGGTGGGTCTTGATCCTGAGCATGACCAGGGGGCCGGAAGAGGATGCCGCATCCAGCTGCAGACCCGTCCCCTCCAAGGTTTCCCGCAGTCGTTCCTCGGCCTGCCGGAGCTGGTCCTCGGCCTGATGGAGGTTGCGGGCGGCGTCGGTTTCCGGGGCCGCTGTCTTGCGCCGGGATAACCACCAGGCCATAGCCAGCAGGGCGATGCCGGCTCCGGCCAGCCCCAACGGCAGGGCCGTGCCCGCCTTCTGCCACCAGGCGATGGCCGCGCCTCCCAGCAAGCCGCTCGCGGCCCCGGGCAGCCATGCCATCGGACCGCCGGACACGGGGGGCCGGGCCTGGTCCGCAGCCGCGCGCAAGCCACTGACCAGGGTGCGGTATTCCAGACACTGGCCCCACGCTTCCAGGATCCGGTCCAGGTCGGCAGGCTGCAGGCCGGCGATGGCTTGGGTGTGATCAGCGGGTCGGTCAGCGGGCGCGGGGGCGGTCCTGCCGACGGCGGATTCCAACTGGTCCAGGGTGCGCGCGGCCTCGTTCACCTCGACCCGGGCGGCGTCCAGAGCGGCCAGATGCTCATCCAGCTCCTGCAAGGCGGCTTCGGCGCCGCGGTCCGGCGGCGGATCCAGCTCCTCCAGGCGGCGCCGGACCTCTTCCTGCTCCCGCTCCAGTTCTTTTTGGCGAACAGCCTGCGCTTCCAGGTCCTCCTGCAGCGTACGATAGGTCTGCAGATCCTGGGCCCTGACCTCGGCGCAGCCCGGCGGGAAGGCGGCCAGTTCCCCCCGGCATCTTTCCAGCTCGGCGCGCTTGTCATGTCTGCCGAGGAGGGCGTCCAGGACCTCGAGGCGGAGGTTGGCCCGCCGGGCCTGGTCGGCCTGCTGCTCCAGGTCCGCGAGCCTGGCCTGACGGCCGGCCAGAGCCTCCTGTTGTCTGCCCAGGCCATCCACCTTCTCGTTGGCGGTCTGCAGATCCTTGCGCTTGCTGCGCGAGGAGATCCCCTTGCGATCGAACAGCTCTGTCCGGAGGCGTTCGAGATCCATCCCCCCGGTCAGGGCGGCGGCCAGGCGGCGGGCCAGTTCCCGGTCGTCGTCGTTGCCGTCCGGGGAGATCATATCCAGGATATCCAGGTGGTAGCAGGCCGCCAGATGCGGGGACGGAAGCGGGGGCGGCTGGACCGCGCTCCCTTCCTCGCTCCAGGTCACGCCCGTGACGCTGGAGGCGGCGACCAGTTCCCGGCCGGCGATGCGGAACCGGGCGCGTACCTCCCGTGCCTCCAGAGGTTCCCTGTCAGGCCACAACAACCCCGCCAAGGCGCGGGCGGTGGAACTCTTGCCGCACCCGTTGGGTCCGGTCAGGATGTTCAATCCGGGTTCCGCGGTGAAGGAGAACGGTAGGGGGATGCCGGGCATGCGGTCGGAGTTGAACCTAACGAGTTCCATGCGCGCCCCCTCCCTGCTCCACCAGGGCGTCGAGGATCCGGTAGGCTTGCTGCAGGATCAGGTCCTGCAATTCCCGGGGCCCAAGGGTCTTGCGTGCGGGGGGCAGTTGCTGGAAATCCGGCCGGTCCGATACCTCGGCCAGGAGGCTGCCAGCTTCGGTCAGCAGGGATGGGGCCCCTGCCCCGGATCCCTGTTCCAGCTCCAGGATGCGGCGTGCGAGCAGGCCGGCCGGGTCGGTATGGCGGGCCATGGCCGCCAGGTCGTGAGCGCCGTGGACCTGGATGGTCAGCTTGTTCACGAACAGGGCCGCGCCGGTGGGCGCGCGGGTGATCATGTCCTCGGGTTTCAAGGCGGCTGCGGCCTCGTGCACGGCGCGGGGGTCCGGGTGTCTTCCGCCGAGGGTCAGGCGGAAACCCAGGGCCACCAGGTCCGGGCAGGAGGACTCCAGTTCCCGGTGGCGGTCAAGCATGGCCTTCAACAGCGCCGGGCCCAGGTCGTCCCGGGGTGAGGGCAACGGGGGGCAGGCCAGATCGGTGTGCTCCCAGCGCAGGGGGGCCAGGGGCAGGCGCTCGGCGCGCAGCTGCGCCTGGCGGTCCACCGTGACCAGGACCGGACCGTGGACGCCGGTCTCGGTGGGGTCCAGGGGGCTCAGGGAGCCCAGATACCCGGGCGCATCGTCCTGGAGCGGATCGGGGCGGTGGATGTGGCCCAGGAACCAGAGCCGGTAGCCCACGGAGCGCAGGTCGGCTCCGGCGACCGGGGCGTACGGGCTGGAGCCCCCGTCCAGGTCGGCGTGCAGGAGGCCCAGGGTGATCTCGGCTTCCCGGGGGGCCGGAGGCGGATCCTCCAGGGGGCTGCGGTCATACCGGGGATGGGGAAAGGACCAGCCCACCAGGCGCACGGGCAGCGGAGCGTCTCCTGGGATCAGGAAGGAGCTCCAGGTTCCTCCGGCGCCCAGCAGGCAGAAGCGCTCCCCCAGCTGGTCGGCCAGGCGGGGCAGGGTACGGGTGTCATGGTTGCCGGCCACGGCCACCACGGACACGCCCGCGGCCGCGAGCTTCTCCACCATGGCTTCCAGCAGGCCGTAGGCCTCGAACAGGGCGTTGGCGCCATCGACCAGGTCGCCGGCGAAGGCGACGGCATGAACCTCGTGCTCCCGGGCCGCGTCCACCACCCGGTCCAGGGCCGCCGCGGGACCCAGCCCGGCGG
Organism: Candidatus Krumholzibacteriia bacterium; assembly: GCA_024763215.1. Taxonomy (GTDB): domain Bacteria; phylum Krumholzibacteriota; class Krumholzibacteriia; order LZORAL124-64-63; family LZORAL124-64-63; genus JAHJTW01. The sequence continues at coordinate 13,267 of JANTFX010000038.1, forward strand.
CGGCAAGCTCCGCGGGCAGCCCACCGGCGGGGCGTCCCAGGTGCATGTCGCCGACGAAGAGGATTCTGGTTTCGGAAGCAGGGGACAAGGCGCGCGCTCCAGGGAAAAATTGATTTTCCCATTATGGGGCGGCCGCAGGATGCTGTCCAGTGTGGGCTCAGTCGAGGAGCTTGAGGATCTCCAGGGATTGCGTGATCTCCTCATCCACCGCCGAACGGTACAGCTCGAAATCGCCCAGGGAGAAACCCAGGAGCTTCAGCGCGTCACCGGAGCATTCCTTGGGCGGCCATGCCCCCGGAGCGCCCATCTCGATCCGGTAGGACAGGAAATCGGCGATGTGCACCAGGGCGGCCAGGTGCGGGGCCTTGGTCGCGATGACCGGGTTGTGGTGGCAGTGGACGGCGTCGACGATGTGGGCGGGGAATTCCCATTTGCGGAACATGGTCTTGCCGATCAGGGCGTGATGGACCTGGAACAGCGCCTTCTCGCAGTCGAACCAGGACAGATGCAGCTCGTTGGCGGCGAAGCATACCTCGGCGAAATCCTCGGGGAAGTACCGTTTCTCGATGAGCTTGCCGGCGTCGTGCAGCAGGCCGACCACGTAGGCTTCCTCGGCGTGCTTGATGTTCAGGTTCGGGGCCAGGACCTTGCAGATGCTGGCCACGGCGATGCTGTGCGTCCAGAACTTCGTCATGTCGATGTGGGAATCGGAATCCTCGCTCTTGAAGTAGTCGAAGACGCTGATGGCCAGAGCGGCGCTGCGTACGGCCTGGAAGCCCAGGATGACCACGGCGCGGCTGATGGTCTCGATGCGGCGGCTGTAACCATAGAAGGCCGAGTTGACCAGATGCAGGATCTTGGCCGTCAGGGCCTGGTCCTTGGTGATGATCTCGGCGACCAGGGGCACCGAGACATCGGGGTCCTGCATCTTCTGAAACAATTCCTGGTAGATCACCGGGAGGGTGGGGATCTCCGTGATGATCCCCTTCAACTCCCTCGGGTGCAGATCCATCAGGGATTTGAATTCCGTCGTGGCCACAGAATGCTCCTCATAGGGGGCCTGGATTACCTGCGTGAAATCTTTATCGACCGCGCGCAGCAGGAATTGAAGGAAAAATCAGACGGAAAACTTCAGGAAGGGGGCCTGGGGGGTGCGCAGGGCAACCTCGCCGATGACGCTCCAGGCCAGGGCGCCGCTGCGGCCCAGGTGGTCGGTCAGGGCGGGCAGGCGGTCGGCCGGCGCAGAGATCAGCAGGCCGCCGCTGGTCTGGGGGTCGTTGAGCAGGCCGATCATGTCCTGGCCCAGGTCCGGGTCGTAGGCGATTTTTTCGGCGGTGAACCGGGAATTGGAGACGGTGCCGCCGCAGGTGAACCCCTGGCCGCAAAGCTCGACCGCGCCGGGCAAAAGGGGCAGGGCGGCGCAGGAGATTTCGAACGTGGCGCCTGCTCCCTCGGCCATTTCCAGGGCGTGGCCGGTCAGGCCGAAACCCGTCACGTCGGTGCAGGCGGTCGCGCCCAGATCGAACAGCTTGGCGCCCACATCGTTCAGCGTGGTCATGCAGGTGATCAGGGCCTGGTAGTCTTCATCGTCGAGCACCCCCTTCTTCATGGCCGCGACTAGGGCGCCGGTGCCCAGGGGTTTGGTCAGGACCAGCTTGTCGCCCGGCCTGGCGGTGCAGTTACGCAGGATGCGGTCGGGGTCCACGAGGCCGGTGACGCTCAGGCCGAACTTGACTTCGTCGTCACGCACCGTATGGCCGCCGGCCACGGCGCAACCGGCCTGGCGGCAGATCTCGGCTCCGCCGGCCAGGATCCGGGCCAACTGCTTGTTCGACAGGCCCGCCGGGGGGTAGCCGAGCAGGTTCAGGGCCATCAGGGGCGTCGCGCCCATGGCGTAGATGTCGCTCAGGGAATTGGCGGCCGCGATGCGGCCGAAGGTGAAGGGGTCGTCCACCACGGGGGTGATGAAATCGGCCGTCGAGACCACGGCCTGGCCCGCGTCCAGACGGTAGACGCCGGCATCGTCGGCCGTGTCGAACCCGACCAGGAGGTCGGGGCCGGCGGTCGATTTGATATCCGCAAGGATTTCGGACAAGTCACCCGGACTCAGCTTGGCTGCTCAGCCGGCGCTCTTGGCGAACCGGGTCAGGGCGACGCGCTCGTTGAACGACATGGTCTTCACCTCCTTTCAGACGGAAAAGGTGGCACAGCAACCAGAAAGCGTCAATATGCTCTTTATCCTAAAGATATTATATTTCGGATATCAATATCATGATAAATAAAATAATAGATTATTGATTTGACAAACTCCTAGTAATTTGGAATGCTAAGTATGGATCTTGAAAGTGGCACCCCCTACTTGCCGCAGTCTGCAAGACCCGCTGGGGACTTTCCCGTTTCCTACCCAGGGATTGGAGACCATCATGGAATACCAATTTCGCCGATCTGCCTTCCTGTTCGTGGCCCTGTTTCTGTTAAGCGGATGGATTTTCATGACACCGTCATGGTCCCGGGCCCAGGTTCCGGGGGACTATGTCCTGCTGGTGGTCAATGACCTGGGCATGCATTGCATGAACAAGGATCACCACAACATGTCCATCCTGCCGCCCTTCAACACCCTCAACGCCCAGATCATCCAGAAGGGCGACGCCACGCACCTGCCCATGATCGTGACCGGGATTCCAGGGGCGACCCTGAGCTACTCCATCCCCGGCAACACATACTCGGTGGGCAAGACGGATTTCTGGTCCTACGACGTGCAGCTGTTCGGGGTCAACCTGCCGGACAACGTCGGCCTGACCGGCAACGGCCTGACGGGGACCTTCACCTCCTCGGGGGATATGTTCATCGCCGACGGCATTCCCTTGACGCCGTTCCCCGATGCGACACCCACGGTGGAGAATCCCTATCAGCAGGGCCTGGTCCAGCTGAAGGACGCCATGGGCACGGTCCTGGCCACCAGCACCCCGGTGTTGCCGGTTTCCACCGAGGTCAACTGCGTGACCAGCGGTTGCCACAGCAGCGAGCTGAGTATCATCTACGGCCATTCGAGTGAAGGGGGGTTCGATCCCAACAACCGCCCCATACTTTGCGCGTCGTGTCATAACTCGGTGATCTTGACGGGGAACACGGCCCCCGGCAGCCAGGGATATTTCTCCAAGGTAATCCACGAGAAGCACGCCTTCATCGATCAACTGACGCCGGGCCTGGCCGCCTGCCAGCATTGTCATCCCGGACCCGACACCCGCTGCCTGCGTGGAACCATGGCCACCGATCACCAGATGATCTGCCAGGATTGCCACGGTACCATGGCCCAGGTGGCCGGCACCATCGATGGCGGCCGCATCCCCTGGGTCAACGAGCCCGCTTGCCGCACCTGCCACACTTCCCAGTACGGGGAACCGGCGGGCACGCGCTATCGCGATGCCCGCGGCCATGGAGGGGTCATGTGTTCCGGGTGCCATGACAGCCCCCACGCCATCTTCCCCAGCCGGGAGGCCGCCGACAACAAGGTGATGGTCGACCTGCAGGGGCATGCCGGGACCCTTGAGGATTGCACGGTATGCCACGGCATCACGCCGGCAGGAGATGGTCCCCACGGTTTCCGGCCGGTATCGGCCGTCGAGGGCGAGGTCATAGGCGATGCCGGTCCGTTGCGGATCTTTCCCGCTCCGCTCAACGCCGGCAGCAAGTGCACCATCATGGCCGCGGGCGCCCGCAGCGGCAACGGACGGTTGCTGATCTACGACGTGCGCGGGCGCACCGTCCGCATGATCCAGGCGGATGCGGCAGGCGATGGGCAGGCCCGGCTGTTCTGGGACGGGCGCGACGGCCACGGCCAGGAGGTGTCTTCAGGGGTGTACTTCATGCGCTACACCGAGGGTACTTACAGCGCCGCCGGCAAGCTGGTGGTGGTCAATTGATCCGGTTCCGCACCGATGGGCGGGGCCGGATCAACCGGCCTTGCCCTTGGCCTCGAGCTTGGCCCAGGTGTCCTTGAGGGTCACGGTGCGGTTGAAGACCGGCGCGCCGGGCCGGGAATCCTTGGCGTCGGTGCAGAAGTAGCCCAGCCGCATGAACTGGCAGCGGAACCCGGGTCCGGCCTCGGCCAGGGAGGGCTCGAGCATGGCCCGCGGGATCACCTCCAGGGAGTCCGGGTTCAGGTTGTCCAGGAACGAGCCGCCTTCCTCGGGGAAGGGCGCGCGGAACAGGTTGTCGTACAGGCGTACCTCGGCCGCGAACGCGTGGCGGGCCGAGACCCAGTGCAGGGTGCCGCGGACCTTGCGGCCGTCGGGCGCGTCGCCGCCGCGGGTCTCGGGGTCGTAGGTGCAACGCAGCTCGGTCACCTCGCCCGTGTCCGGATCCTTGACCACCTCGTCGCAGGTGATGAAGTAGGCGTGCTTGAGCCGGACCTCCTGGCCGGGCTTGAGCCGGAAGAACTTGCGTGGGGCCTCCTCGCGGAAGTCGTCGCGCTCGATCCACAGCTCGCGGCAGAAGGGCACCTCGCGGGTGCCGGCCCCGGGGTCCTCCGGGTTGTTCACGCACTCGATCATCTCCACCTGATCCTCGGGGTAGTTGGTGATGACCACCTTCAAGGGGCGCAGCACGGCCATCACACGCGGTGCGGTGCGGTTCATCTCCTCGCGGATGGCCCACTTGAGCAGGTCCAGGTCCACGGTCGAGTCCCGCTTGGCCACGCCGATGCGGTCGCAGAAGGTGCGGATGGACGACGAGGTGTAGCCCAGCCTGCGCAGGCCGCTGATCGTGGGCATGCGCGGGTCGTCCCAGCCGGAGACGTGCCCCTCGGTGACCAGCTGCAGCAGCTTGCGCTTGCTCATCACGGTGTAGGTCAGGTTCAGACGGGCGAACTCGATCTGGCGGGGCTGGTGGGGCACCGGCAGGTTGGCGATGAACCAGTCGTACAGGGGGCGGTTGACCTCGAACTCCAGGGTGCAGATCGAGTGGGTGATGCCCTCGATGGCGTCGCTCTGCCCATGGGCGAAGTCGTACATGGGGTAGATGTGCCACCTGTCGCCGGTGCGGTGGTGGGCGATGTGGCGGATCCGGTACAGCAGGGGGTCGCGCATCTTCATGTTGGGGTGGGCCATGTCGATCTTCGCGCGCAGGGTGTACTTGCCTTCAGGGAACTCGCCGCTTTTCATGCGCTCGAGCAGATCGAGGGACTCGTCGGCGGGCCGGTCCCGGTCGGGGCTGGGGCGCCCCGGCTCGGTGACGGTGCCGCGGTAGGAGCGGATCTCCTGCTCGTTGAGGCTGCACACGTAGGCCTTGCCCGCGCGGATCAGATGCTGCGCCCACGCGTAGAGCTGGTCGAAGTAGTCCGAGGCGTAGAACTCGCGATCCTCCCAGTCGGCACCCAACCAGCGCATGTCCTCCTTGATGGAGTCGACGTACTCCACGTCCTCCTTCTCGGGGTTGGTGTCGTCGAAGCGCAGGTTGAACTTGCCGCCGAACTCGCGGGCGATGCCCGAGTTCAGGACGATGCTCTTGGCGTGGCCGATGTGCAGGTAGCCGTTGGGCTCGGGCGGGAACCGGGTGTGGACCCGGCCCTCGTTGCGGCCTGCGGCCAGGTCGTCCTTGATGATGGCGCGGATGAAATCCACGCTTTCGCCTTCCCGCACGTTTTCGGAGTCGGTGGTGCCGGGCCTGTCAGCGTCACTCATGAAGCATGGACCTTTCGGGGGCTGAAGGGCTGGGGGAACCGGATCGGCCTTGCGGCCGCCGGATGCTTCAAGCTAATTCCCAGGATAACGATTGTCTACAACGCGTGACAAGGAAGCAGACATGCCTCTGGAAATCATCAGGCACACCGGCTGGGTTGAACTGGTCCTGGCCGACCCTCCGCGCAACGTCCTGAAGGTGCCCCTGCTGCAGGAGATGATCGCGGCCCTGGACGAACTTGCCGCCGGCGAGGCGCCCCTGCTGCTGGTCCGGGCGCGCGGGCGTCATTTTTCGACCGGGTACCCCATCGGGGATATTCCCGAGGAGATCTTCCACGAAGACCCCAGGATCAGGGCCGCGACCTCCTTCGAAACGGTCATGCGGCGGTTGACCGATTATCCCGCGCCGGTGGTGGCGGCCGTCCAGGGCGATGCCTGGGGAGGGGCCGTGGAGATGCTCGCGTGCGCGGACATCAGGGTGGCGGCCGCAGGTGTGCGCGTGGCCCTGACCCCGGTGAGGCTGGGGCTGATCTACAGCCACACGGGCCTGCGCCGGCTCCTGCGGACCCTGGGTTCGCCCCTGCTCAGGGAGATGGTGTTGACGGGTTGGCCCGTGGCGGCCGAGCGCCTGGAGAGGGCCGGGTTCTTCGCCGAAGTGGTCGCCCCCGGGGAGCTGGAGGATCGTTCCCTGCAGGTCATGACCGCCCTGCTGCACGGCGCGCCGGAGGCTCTGCGGGGCACGCGGAGGGTGCTGCGGATCCTGGAGGAAGCCGAACCGCTGGATCAGGATCTGCTGGATGAGATCGCCCGCCTGCGCCACCGGTCCCGGCTCAGCGAGGAGTTCCGGCGGGCCCAGGCGGCCTTCCTGGCAGGCGAGTCTTCGCCCTTCCCGCCCCCGACCGATCAGAAGTTGAAATGATCCATGAACTCGAAGCCCCAGTGGCCGGAGCTGGTGCGGGCGGCCTCGAAGCGCAGCTGCAGGGTGTCGAGGTTCAGGTGCAGGCCGGCGCCGGCGCTCTGCAGGGCGTGGCCGGGATCGGCTCCGTCGTACCAGGCGTCACCCGCATCGGCGAACAGGTGGATGCCTACGCCGACCAGCTCGCCCTGGGGTGAGATGGGCATGAGGAACAGGGGTATCCTGTACTCGGCCGACAGCAGGTAGCCGTGGTCTCCCTCACGCTGCCCGTAGGGCTCGCCGCGGACGGTTTCCGGCCCCCCGAAATAGAGGCGGTTGTCCAGCTGCGCCGGGCCGTCGGTGGTGCGGCCCCAGGCGTGCAGGGCCAGGATGTGGTGCATCCAGGGCAGGGGCACGAACAGGCGGCCGTCCAGGGTGGATTCCAGGTAGGAGGCGAAATCGTCGCTGGTCCAGCTGCTGAGCTTCCCCTCGAGGTAGACCCCCCGCCGGGGGTAGTACGGGTTGCTGCGGGAATCCAGCCCCACGGCGCCGGAAAACACCCAGTGGGTGTCGGTGCCGGCGGGCAGGCGTTCGATGCGCGAGGGGGAGCCGGATCCGCGCCAGGGCGCGTTCCAGGCGAAATCGTCCCGCTGCTCGAATCCGCCGTAGGTTACCTGGGCGGCGGCGAACAAGCTGCGCCACTGGTGGCGCAGGCCCGCGGTGGCGTTCCAGCGGCGGAATCGGGTGGGCCGGTAGACGAAATCCCCCTGCTGGTACCCCGCGTCCAGGCGCGCCGAGAGCCCGGTCAGACCCAGGAACCAGGGGCGGTCCCAGGTAAGGCGCGCCTGCTGGGCGTAGAGGGCGGCTCCTTCCAGACGTAGTTTCTCCCCCTGGCCGCGGAAATTGCGCTGCTCGATGTAGGCGCCCAGCAGGTATTTCGCCCGGCGGTCGTAACGCAGAACCGGGCCGTAGAACGTTTGCAGCTCCTCTTCGACCACGATTTCCAGTTCGGCTTCGACCCCGTCGTCATCGAGGGTCACGTCCACCGTACGGAAAAAGCCACAGTCTTCCAGGCGATCCCAGGCCTCGTCCGCGTCCTTGGGGCCGATCAGCTGGCCGGTATGAAAGCCGAGGATGCGCAGGATCACCGCATCGGCCGTGTGAGTGTTGCCGGAGATCTCGATGGAGCCCAGGGGCAGGGCCTGGCGGTCATGCCGCGGGAAGGTGAAGGCCCCGGTCTGGGCCGCGCACCAGCCGGCCGAACCGAGGGCCAGCAACACCGCCGTGAACATGACCGCTGCGGGATGGGCTCGATGCTTGTCGTTGATCATGAGGCACCAGATCGACAGGGTGGTATCGGCAAACGGACGGGATCAATTATGCCTCATGACCATTGAATGTCCAGCAGTCTCGGGCCAGGTGACCAGGGCGGCGTTCCCGCGCGTCTGGTCCGGCAGGGTGTACAGGGAAAGCTCGGCTCCCTGGAGTCCGCAAGGCTCGAGGTCGGCATCCAGGATGCCCGCTTCGATCTTCTGGAGTTCTTGCTGGAGAGCCTCGAATTCCATGTCCTCGGCCCCGGGCAGGGACTTTTCCATGGCTCTGCTGAGGGTCGAGCGCACCACCTGGGTCACCAGGCGTTCCACGAATTCCGGGTCGGGGTGGAGGTTTCCGGCCAGGAAGGTGGCGAAGAAGGTGCGGGGAGCCTTGATCTTCACGGCCGCTTCCCCCAGCAGGGGGCGGCCGGCTCCGGCGCCCCAGACAATCCGGTCCGACCGCGACCACCGGCAACGGAAGGGCTGGTCCATATCCAGGAAGACAAGCTGCTGGCCGCAGGACAAGAAGCCGGGTCCGGAACCCACGGCCAGGTTGTGGTGGCCCGCCAGGAAGAGCCGGGACAGGCGGCCCTCCCTGGTGATCAGGGCCACCTGGGATCCGGTCAGATCAAGACCGAGGGTGTGGTCATGGAAGAACCCCAGGTCCAGGGGTCCCTGCACGGGACCCTGGGAGGAGTCCATGGACCAGGAGACCACCGGAGGGATGATTTCGGGCACCGCCGGAAGGATGGGCTCAGCATCGGTACTGGTGGTCTGAAGGTCTGCCATGAATCCTCCTCCTTCGGGGGCGGTTGCGGGGTTATCTGGGTGTGAATTCGGATTCCCAGCCCAGCCCGAGCAGGTAGTTGCGCTCCTCGGTCACTTCGCTGAAATCCGCCAGGTCACGGGACAGGACCGAGGCCTCGGATTGGAACCAGCTGGCGGCCGGAATTCCGCTTTCCAGGCTGTGCACCAGGTTCATGGCCTCCTCGACCAGCAGCATCAGGCGCACGTCCAGCTCTTCCAGTTCGCCGATGGTGGTGTCGTGGTCGCCCACGATGCACACCAGGCCTTCGCGGTCCAGCCGGCGGAAGATCACCCCGATGCGGTCGATGAGGGTGTCGATCATCCCCTGCATCTCCGTGCTCAGGAGCTGGGATTTCTTCTCCGCCACGTTCAGGAGGTATTCCCCGCATTCCTTGAGCAACATGCCCAGGGCGTGTCTGAACTCACGTTCCTTGGCCGCCGCTTCGGCCGTGGTCCGGTATTGCCTGTAGTCGGGGATTTTTTCCATCAGGGAGGTCATTTCGGGAAAGCTGACACTGGCGGCACAGGGCATGATGTTGTTCTCCGGTGGTTGCTGCTAGTCCAGTCTCTGTTGCCGGGGGGCGGGTTGCGCGTTGCCTTTCCTGCCCGCATCCACCACCGGAAATGGCAAGGAACATTCCTCCTTCGCGGGCAACGGTGAGGATCGGCGGGGAAAGGTGCGTAACCGACGGTAATATGGGCAGATCACGCGATTTCAGACCGGCCGTGGTGCGAGCTGATACTGGAAATCAAAAGGCGGACCGGGCCATGCGGATGGCATTCCGCAAGGTCGGACCGCCGGTGATAACGAATCTGCAAGAGCCGGGTTGGCCGCTCAACCGGTCCGGCTACGGACCGGATTGCTGAGGGTTCCGATGCCCTCGATGGTGATGCTGACCTCATCGCCTGGTTGCAGGAAGACCTGGGGTTTGCGGAACACCCCGACCCCGCCGGGGGTGCCGGTGGTGATGATGTCCCCCGGCAGCAGGGTCATGTTCCGGCTGATGTAGCTGATCAGTTCGTCCACCGGGAAGATCAGCTGCTCGGTGTTGCTGCTCTGCATCAGCTTGTCGTTCCAGCGGCAGGTGATGGCCAGGCCCGAGGCCAGAGGCGGCAGCTCGTCGGGGGTGACCAGCCAGGGTCCGCAAGGGCCCCCCGTGTCGATGCTCTTGCCCCGGAAGAACTGCTTGTCCGTGTACTGGGCCTCGCGATCGGAGACGTCGTTCATGCATGTGAAGCCGGCGATGTGCGCTGGGGCCTGCTCGCGGGTGATGGCGCGTCCGGGTTTGCCGATGATCACGGCCAGTTCCGCTTCCGCGTCCACCTTGGTCAGTTCCGGGGGCAGCTCGATGGGCAGCCCCGGTGCCTGCAGGCAGGAAGAGGCCTTGGCGAACAGCAGGGGGCGCGGCGGCAGGGGCTTGTTCTGCTCGGCCGCGTGGTCGCGATAGTTCAACCCGACGGCGATGATCTTCGAGGGCAGGATCACCGGAGTCAACAGCTGGGCTTGCCGCAGATCGAAATAGGGCAGGGTCGGGACCTCGCCCGCATCCCAGCCGGCTGCCAGATCCGCCGCACGGGGCAGATGCTCGTCAAAGATGGCCCGGATGGGGGACAGATCAGGCAACATGGCCTGCCAGTTGCCGGAAAGGGAGGGCTGGCAGGCGAGCAGATCCAGGCCCACGGTTTCACTGAGGGCCAGGCCGGGGCGGGGCATGGTTCCCCGCAGGTAGTTCAGAAGTTTCATGGGGGGATTATGCCCCCCGGGCCGGGTTCCCGTCCACCCACAAAAATAGGCCTAAAAAAAGGGCCGGGTTTGTCCCGGCCCTTGCTGAACCTGAATTCCGGGACGATGGTCCCGGGATTCGGGATCAGCCCTCCTGAACCACGTCGATGCGGCGCGGCAGGCTCTGCTCGCTCTTGGGCAGGACGATCCTGAGCACGCCCTTATCCAGCTTGGCCTGGACCTTGTCCTCGTCCACGCTGGTGCCCAGCTTGAACGAGCGGCTGAAGGTCGCGCGGCTGGGACGCTCACGGCGCAGGGTCTTGTAGCCCTCGGGCACGTCGTTCTCGGTCTTGGTCGTCACCCACAGGGTCTGCTTGTCCAGGTTCAGCTCCAGCTCGTCCGAGCTGACACCGGGCAGATCCATGACGATCATGTACTCCTTCTCGCCTTCGAGGATGTCCGCCCGCGGGGTCCACTGGGTATCGCCCTCGTTCTCCAGCCAGGGGTCCAGCTCACCGGTCAGGGCCGCGTTCAGCATCCGGGTCATGGGCAACAGGGTATTCATTTCTGGTCCTCCTTGGTTTTTTATGTTAATGGTGTTGCCGGCGTTCGCGTTCAGGGGTTTTGGCTCGCCGGCCACATCTGATGCACTCACCCTCCTTATAACAATGGGCGTGCCCAAACAGGCTGTGTTCATGGAAAAAATTTTTAACTTATTTTATAACAATAGATTGATGATCAACAAGGGTCGCCTCGTGGTATCCCGGACCGCCGTGGAAACCCAGATACTGACAGAGGAAATATGCCAAAATGGCATATCTGCCAGACAATCCGTCTGCCGGATTCTGCCTTGGTTGTTCTTGTTGCTGCTGGCGCCGGGTTTCCTGTCCGCCGAACCGGTGGGCAATGCGCCGCAAGCGCCCGGATCCGGCGGGCCGGATTCCCTGACCGTCGGCGAGGTGCGGCTGGTCCGGCGGCCCATCTTTTCACCGGAAGAGGAGCGTTCGGGCACCCCCCTGGTGGGGCTGTTGCGCCGGTTCATGAACCGGGTTCATGTGGTCACCCGCAAGAGCGTCATCCGGCGGGAACTCCTGTTCCATCCCGGCGAGCGGTTGCGGCCGGCCCTGCTGGCCGAAACCGAGCGCAATCTGCGCTCCCTCGGCTTCCTCAACGACATCACCGTGGCCCCCGCCGATACCCTGGCCGGAGGCAGGGTGCCCATCGTGGTCGACACCAGGGAATCCTGGACCCTCAAGACGGATTTTTCCTACACCCAGGCCTCGGGCGGGGACACGCGCTGGAACGTCCAGCTTTCGGACACCAACTTCCTGGGCTACGGGGTGACCATGGGCACCGGGATCGGCGGGGACGAGAACAGCAATTACTGGAACCTCTGGTACCGCCAGCGCCGTATCCTGGGCACGGCCCTGTGGTTCGGCGCGGACGACAGCGAGCGCGCCGACGGCTACGCGCGCACGGTCTTTCTCAACCGCCCCTTCTGGAGCGAGGCCGACCGCTGGAGCCTGGCGACCCGGTACTGGGACCGTTCCTTCGAACAGCGCTACTACCTGAGCAACGCCGGCCCGGCGGGCGAGGATCCCCGGCGCGGGGCCAGCCTGCACGCCCTTTTCCCCCGTCAGGAACAGGGCGCCGAAGCGGGCGTGCTGCTGCGCGTCCACGGCAAGCAGCGGGGCAGGATCTGGCGCCAGGGGCTGGGTATGCGTTGGAGCAAGGTGGGGTACGGGCTGGACGGCCGCGGGCAGGAGCTTTCGGACGGCCGCAACGTGGACCTGGGATGGCTGGCCGGAGCGGGGCAACCCCTGGGGCGGGATCAGGGAACCACCGTCTGGCCGTATTTCGAGATCCAGACCCATGGTCGGGGCTGGACCAAGAACAGGTTCATCATGCAGTATGGGGCCATCGAGGACATCAACCTGGCCCCGGTTGTGGATGTCAAGGTGGGCCCGGTGCCCGGCGCCATGGGCACCACTTCGGCCGGGGGCACAGCCCGCTGGCGGGCCGAGGGCACCTGGGAGCAGTGGGTGGTCTCGGGTCCCGGTCTGATCCTGCTCAAGGGAACAGGCGAGGCCGAGTGGGGCAGCGATGAGGCCGACTACCACCTGTATACGGTGCTGGCCGGCTGGATGGGGCACACGGGGGCCGAGGAAACTCCCTGGCTGACCAAGGTGTTCGCCGAGTACGGCCACGGTGATTCACTCGAGGGGACCAAGGCCCTGACCCTGGGGCTGGACCGGGGGTTGCGCACCCTGGAGTTCGACGGCATGGCCGGGGACCGCCTCGCGCGCCTGACCATGGAGGAAGGCAAGGTGTTTCCCGGTGAGATGCTCGGCATGTTCCGTTACGGCGTGGGGGCCTTCGTGGCCACCGGCGCCGCCTGGTGGCATGACGAGGACCGCGGCCTGGACGATGCGCGTCGGGAAGCCGGCTGCGGGCTGCGGTTTGGGCCGACCCGTTCGGCCAACGCGGCCACCGGCCGCATCGATCTGGTATGGGATCTCGATCACGGCGGAGGACCGGTCATGACCGCCACGACCAGGGGATATTTCTGATGGCGAGCCCGCCCCCGGACAACGCCTCCCGCAGCGTGGCCAAGAACACCATGCTGCTGACCCTCGGTCTGCTCACCGGCCGCGCCCTGGGCGTTTTCCTGATCCGCAAGATGACGCCGATCCTGGGCACCGGCGGCATGGGGATCTGGGGGGCGGCCATCGACATCTCGGCCATCCTGCAGGTCGTGACCAACTTCGGCCTGGGCACCCTCCTGACGCGGGAGATCACCCGCGCCCGCGGCATGACGTTGCCCCTGTTCTGGAATACGCTGCGCGTGCGCTGGCTCATCGCCGGCCTCTGCTACCTGTTGCTGCTGTTTTACGTTGATGTGTCGGGATTCGGGGACCTGGCGCGCCGGGCGACCCTGATCATGGGGCTGGCCATCTTCATCGAGGGCAGCAGCATGGCCTGCGACGCGGTGCTGCAGGCTCACGAGAAGGTGCAGTACCAATCCCTGGGCCAGATCCTTTCGGCGGTGGTCTACTTCGTGCTCGGGTGGATGTGGCTGGATGCCGGCCACGGGTTGATGGGCGTGATCTGGGCCAACCTGATCAGCCGCGTGGTGCGGCTGGCCGTCATGGCCCCGCTGATGTTCTGGCGTACCGGCCCGTGGCGTCTGCGCAGCCCGGACGGGACGCCGGCGCCGGATCTGCGCTGGATGATGAAGCTCGGCTTCCCCCTCTTTCTGGCCACGACCTTCGGCATCATCTACACCAAGGTGGATACGGTGATGCTCAAGCAGATGGCCGGCAACTCGGCGGCCGGGATCTACGTGCTGGGGCGCCGGGCGCTGGACATGATGATCATCCTGCCCAACATCTTCGGCACGGCCCTGTTCCCGGCCATGGCCCGCTACGGCATGCGCACGTCCGAGGACGCGATCCGGCTGGGGGAACGCTCCCTGCGTCTGATGGTCACTGTCATGTTCCCCTTCACCCTCTTCCTGACCTTCACGGCCGGACCGATCATCAGGTGGTTCGATCCCAGCGTGGCCTTCGCCGATTCGGTTACCGTCCTGATGATCGTGATCTGGGGGCTGCCTTTGCAGGCGGCCAACATCGTGTTCAACCGTCTGCTCATCACCGCGGACCGGGAGAAGGCATTCATCTTCATCGGGCTGTTTTCCATGCTGGTCAACGTGACCCTCAACGCGCTCTGGATCCCGCGCTACGGCTATTACGGAGCGGCCACCGCCACCATCATCAGCATCGCGGTCAGCTTCCTGCTGCACATGAGGTACCTGAGCCTGGCCCGCTTCCGCCCCCCGTGCCGCCTGGCCCTGGGCGGCCCGGTGCTGGGCACGATCCTGGCCTGGGGGCTGACCGTGTTGATCTGGAGCCTGCTGCGGCCGGGGTGGGGGGTCAGCTGGCGCGCCCTGCCCCTGGGTGGCGGCTGGGTCCCGTTCCTGACCGTCTCGGCCACGGCCCTGGTGCTGTATGCCGGAGCCCTCGCCCTGCTGGGTGTCGTCAAGCCGGACGACCTCAAGGTGGTGCGGGGCATGGTGGGGCGTTCCTGACCCGGGAGAATTGCGACGTTGCCATGGCCGGATCATGGCCTAGAATGGGCGGGCGTTCACCACCGGGCACAACCGAAAGGTCCTCATGCATCTGCTCAATGAATTCGCCGCCGGCCTGTCCGGAACCGTATGGGGCTGGCCCGCGGTGTTCCCCCTGATGGTCGCCGCCCTGCTGGTGACGGGCCTGATCATGACGGCCGTCCTGCGCTTCATCCAGCTGCGCAAGCTGAAGCACAGCCTGGACGTCGTGCGCGGCCGCTACGACGACCCCTCCCACGACGGGGATCTGTCCCATTTCCAGGCCCTGACCACGGCCCTGTCGGCCACCGTGGGCATCGGCAACATCGCCGGTGTGGCCACGGCCCTGCACTACGGAGGGCCGGGCGCCCTGTTCTGGATGTGGGTCACGGCGATCTTCGGCATGGCGCTGAAGTACGCCGAGTGCACCCTGGCCATCAACTACAGGGAGATCC